>JAHDDY010000192.1 GCA_020629115.1 Paracoccaceae bacterium
GGATTTGATGCGGGATGGTGTCGATCTTCACCTGGTCGGCCTCGGTGACGGATGCGGTCAGCTCCGACAACCGGACGTGCAGGCGAAACTCGAACGATGCTTCGATGGCCGATGCGGCCACCCGCTCGTCGCCGCGCAGCGGCTCAACCCGGCCCCAGACGGTTCCCAGCTCGATAACGCCCCCGACGGGATCGCCCAGGGCGTCGGTGCTCTCGGTGTCCTCGCGCTCGAAGGTCACGCGCTTGCGGAGCTGCCCCGCGCTCATTCTTTCGGTGCTCCCGTCTGCTCGGGCTGCATGTTCATGGGTGACAGGTACGTCTCGGCCTCGGCATCGGTGCGGGGGTTCTGCCGCTCGAAGGCGCGCAGCTCGTTCGCGTTGTAGACGCCGATCTCGCGGGCCACGCGGTACGCCTGGAACCGGGTCAGCATGTCGCCGCGCAACAGCTCGTCCATGTCGAACTCGACGTGATGATTGCGCCGGCCCTCGGTCGAGAACAGGCTGCGCTCTATCGTCCGCTCCCATTTCACCAGCCAGGGCCGGATCGTGTGCCCGGCGAACCATCGCCCCAGCTCGGTCACGTTGGCATAGCTGCCGTTGCTCAGGTCGCCCAGGACGGGCGGCGGGACGCGATACATGCGGGCGATTTGCTCGATGCTGAACCGGCGCGATTCGAGCATCTGCGCGTCCTCGGGAGAGACGGATAGAGCGGTCCAGCTCATGCCCTCCTCGAACACCCCGATACGGCCCGCATTGCTGGCCCCCCGATACAGCGCCTCGATGCTCTCGCGCAGCGTCTTCGCCGCCTCGGGGCCGATCTGGTCGGGATGCGTGACAACCCCCGACAGCGCCGCGCCGTTGCGATAGGTCGAACCCGCGAACCGCTCGACGGCCATGGCGGTCTGAAAGGTCTCGCGGGCGCGGTGCAGGCGGCTCTTACCCAGGATGCCGTCGTCGCTGCGGTCCCTCAGGTGCAGCACCTCCTCGGCCAGCAGGCGGCGCACCCCGTTGTGGGGTGTCGTCACCTCGTACCGGATGCGCCCGGTCTCGGGGATCTGGACAACCCGCACCTGGTCGGGGTGATAGGGCACCACCTGGACAGGGGCACCCCGCCCGTCGCGGATGATTTCAGCGAAGGCGTTGCCGCGCAGCAGGCAATGCGCCGTCATGGTCTCGATCCACTCGGGGGTCGTCTGCCATTCGTTCGCGTCCCCGGCAAAGATACGGGCGACGGGGTGCTGCCGGGTTGCCGTCCGCACCCCCTTGTCGTCCTCGCGGTACACCATGAGAGGCAGGGAGGCGACGGTCTCGGATATGATCTGTACCGCCGCGAAAACCGCGCTCATGTTCTCGGCCAGGGGAGGGGTCACGGCCACGTCGCCATCGGCCACCCGGCCCGCCAGGTGGTCCCAGCTCGTCGGCGGGGGTGCGCTGCGGGTTGCCGTGCGGGGTGCCAGGATGCGACGAAGGATGTTCATTACAGCGTCTCCAGATACCGGCGGGCCAGGGCAACCCGGCGGGGTGCCTTGAGGGATGCCAGGGCGCGGCGGGCCACCTCGGTGTCGGGATAGGCGGGGGTCGCGGTGATGGTGATTTCGTGCAGGTCCACGTCGGTCAGGTCGCGCGTCACCCGGTCGCCCTGGAGCTGCCAGCGGTCCCCGTCCGGGGCGACGGTGAAGGCGAAGGACGCGCCCCGGATGTCGCCCCGCTCGACGCTCACCAGCAGGTCGCGGGCGGTCGCGGTGTCGGGCATGTCCACCTCGAAGTGCAGGCCGCGCGTGTCCTCGGCCAGCCTCAGGGTGCCAGCGGATCGCCGCCCCAGGACGAGGTGCGGAAGGTGATGCACCAGCGCCATGGGGTCGGCCTTGTTGCTCGACAGGCTGCGCGTGAACGCCCCCGGCTTCACGTACTCGGTGAAGCCCCCCAGGTCTTCGGACGGGGTGTCGAAGACAGCGGCATAACCCGACAGGCGCGGGGTGCTGCCACCTCGCGCTCTCAGCTCCAGGGCGGGCCTGCGCTCGGTCATTAGACGGCCAGGTCGGTGGCGAAAGCGAAGCTCTCACCGTGCCGGACGGCCACGTCCACGTCGCGCATGACGCGCATGAGAACCCGGCCCCGGCTGTAGGCTTCGCCCTCGTAGGGGTTCACCAGAACGTCCGTACCGCTCCAATATCCGATGAGGAGCTGCGACCATGCGCCGAATACCACGCTCGTCGTGTCAGGGGTGCCCGCGACGGTCGCCAGGGCGGTGGTCGGGACGGCGGTATAGCCTGCCAGATTGCCGGGTTCGGCCATGAGGTAGCCCGCGCCTGCATCCCCCACCTCGCGCAGCACCCCGCGCAGCGCGGCCACGGCCTTGGGGTTCATCGTCCAGCCCATGCTGCCAATATCGGCGTTGGCGGTCTGCACCGTCGCGATGAAGTCCAGCAGCTCGGCCCAGCTCGGGGTCGCCAGCGTCAGCTCGGCCACGTCGGGATGATTCACCACCCCCAGCGGGGTGTTGCCGGTGCCGGGTCCGTTGATCGCGGCCAGGTCGATGGCGTTCGCCACCACGGCGGTCAGGTCGTTGCGCACCAGGTTCTCGATGCTCGGCGATGCGTTGATGAGGGTCCGCCGCGAATAGGAGGTGATCGCGCCCACGGTCTTGGGGGCCATGGTCACGTCGGTGAACGAGGGGTCCGTCTCGGTGATGAGGTTGTCCTCGGCCACCCATTGCGCGGTCGCGCTGCCGGTCTGCTTCGGAATGTCCTGGTCGCCCATGAGGTTGTCGAGAACCGTAGCCCCCAGGCGTCCCGTCACCAGGGAGTCGCGCAGCATGTCGATGAACATGTCGGCCCGGTGCTGGGTCGGGTACAGGTTCGCCGCATCGCCGCCCGTGGTCAGGGTGCGCTTGTGAAAGAACTCGTCGGGAACCGCGATGCCCTGATACTTGCGTCCGCCGCTGCGGCGCTTCACCTCGGAGCTGATTTCGCGCTCCAGGCCCGCGTCCACGTCCTCGCCAAGCTGCGCGTTGATCGCCCGCACCAGGGAGAACTCGCGGGCGCGGTCCTCGTACCGGCCATCGCCGGTCTGGGTATTCACGGCGGGCGCGCTGCGCTCGGCCTCGGCCAG
>JAHDDY010000193.1 GCA_020629115.1 Paracoccaceae bacterium
GCACCTTCTGTTGCGTGCTGCGAAGCAGCGGCACGGCGATGACGGCGAGGGTGAGGGCGGCGAGTGCACCCAGCACGGCGCCGGTGATGCGGCTGCGGTCTTCGGCCTGCACCGCCCGGGCGTCGGCGACTGGCACGAGCATCGCCTGAGGTGAGGCGAGTTCGGTGTTGATGGCATCGAGTTCGCGTCGAATCAGGCGTTCGGTGTCTTCGATGTCGCGGACGGCTTCGAAGGCGAGCTGCGCTTCGCGCTCCGCTGCCCTGATGGCGACGATGTCATCGGCCTCACGGGCGGCACGTTCCGCCTGGCCGGCGGCGTCGAGCAGCGATCTTGCGTCGTTCAGGTCTCGCTCTAACTGGGCCATCCGCTCGGCCGCGATCTCGTTGGCAACCTCCGCTGCCCGTGAGGCGGAAGGAGCCGAGACGTTGACGAAGATCCGGGATGCGTCGTCCTCGGACTCGGAGATCGAGATCGTGGTGATGCCGTCATAGCTCTCGGATTGCGCAGCGGCGAGAGGGAGCTGCCTGCGGAGGACGTGGATCGGCTCACGACCGAAATCGGGGCCGACGGCGGCGGTTGGTTGGCGAGTCTGGGTGCCACGGGCCAGCGGCGGTTCTGAATCAGATCAGGTCAGTCGGGCGCAGTCGTTGGGAAGCCGAGAGATGCCCGATGAGTGCCTCGGCGACACGCACCCCGGCCTGGCCATCCCAGAGGTCAGGGCATCGCGCTTCGGGCGGCGACTCGAGTACTCGCCTCGCAGCAGCGCAAATGGCATCGGGCTCGGTGCCGACGAGCTCGTTCGTACCCTCGGTGATCGTGATCGGTCGTTCGGTGTTCTCCCGAAGCGTCAAGCACGGCACGCCGAGCGCCGTGGTCTCCTCCTGGATGCCGCCGGAGTCGGTCAGCACGATGGTTGCGTCCGACTGCAACGCCAGGAAGTCGAGGTAGCCGAGCGGCTCGATCACCCGCAGCGTCGTCGGCAGTTGCATGGCTGCGAGCCGGCCTGCCGTTCGCGGATGGGCGGGGAAGACGAGCGGGGTGTCTCGGGAGATGTCGGCCAGCGCCCCGACCAGGGCGGCCAGCGTTGCCGAGTCATCCACGTTCGAGGGGCGATGCAGCGTGACGACCCCGTAGCCACCTGGCTCGAGATCGAGGCCGAGCAGTGTCGGGCGCTGTCGCGCCCGATCGGTGTTGGCCAGGAGGGTGTCGATCATGACGTTGCCGACCAGATGGATCTGGTCGTCCCGGTAGCCCTCGGCCCGCAGGTTCTCCACGGCATCTGCCGAGGGGGCGAGCAGGAGATCAGCGGTTCGATCGGCGACGACCCGGTTGACCTCCTCGGGCATCGACCAGTCCCGGCTCCGGAGACCGGCCTCGACATGGGCGACGACGAGTCCCGCTTTGGCGGCGACGATCGAACAGGCCAGCGTCGAGTTGACGTCGCCGACCACCACGACCGCATCCGTCGGCGTCGTCGCGAGGTGGCGCTCGAACTCGATCATGACCCGGGCGGTCTGCTCGGCATGGGTGCCCGAGCCGATGCCGAGGTGGACGTCGGGGGAGCGGAGGCCCAGGTCGTCGAAGAACACGTCCGACATGGCGGCGTCATAGTGCTGTCCGGTGTGGACGAGATCGGTGGTCGCCCCGGCGTAATCGAGCGCGTCGACGACGGGCTTGATCTTCATGAAGTTCGGCCGTGCGCCGGCGACGCACGCGATCCGCATCAGAGGTGCTCGATGTTGGCGCCGGCGTCGAGGTGGTGCCGGGTGTCGAAGACGTAGTCGGCGTGTTCCACCACGAGGTCGTAGTCGACGTCTCGATGGTTGGTGACGACCACGACGGCGTCAGCTGCCGCGATCTCGTCGGCGGTGAGGTCGACCATGCGTAGCGGTGCGCCCGCGTCGTAGCGGTCGACCCAGGTGTCGTGGACGGCGATCTCGGCGCCGAGCGCCGCCAGACCTCGGATGACTCCGGTGGCCGGGGTTTCGCGGGCGTCGTTCGAGTTGGGCTTGTACGCCACGCCGAGTACGAGGACCTTCGAGCCGTTGACCGGCTTCCGGCGCTCGTTGAGTCCGGCCTGGATGCGGTCGACCACGTGGCCCGGCATGTTGTCGTTGATGTCGTTGGCGATCTTGACGAACCGCGACACCGTTCCGAGCTCCCGCTCGAACTGCCACGACAGATAGGTCGGGTCGATCGGCAGGCAGTGGCCGCCGACACCCGGGCCCGGGTAGAAGGGCATGAACCCGAAGGGTTTGGACGACGCGGCGGCGATGACATCCCAGATGTCGATGCCGAGTGCCTTCGCGTTGATCGCCAGCTCGTTGACGAGGGCGATGTTGACGTGGCGGAAGGTGTTCTCGAGCAGCTTCGCCATCTCGGCTTCACGGGTGCCGCTCGTTGCCACGGTCTGGTCGACGAGGCGGTCGTAGAAAGCCCGGATGACGTCGAGCGAGGCGGCGTCGATGCCCGACACGATCTTCGGGGTCTTCTCGAACGTCCACGTGGTGTTCCCGGGGTCGATCCGCTCGGGGGAGAAGCCGAGGTGGAAGTCGGCGCCGGCGGTCAAGCCGGATCGTTCCTCGAGGATCGGGCGGACGAAGGTCTCCGTCGTGCCTGGATACGTGGTGGACTCGAGGATGACGGTGCAGCCGGATGTGACGTGATCGCCAATGGTCTCGGCCGCTGAGCGGATGTAGCTCATGTCGGGTGCACCGTCGCGAAGTGGCGTCGGGACCGTGATGACGGCGATGTCGAACCCGGCGAGGTCGGACGCGTCCGCTGTCGCTTGGAAGCGGCCCGAGCCGAGTGCTGCGGCCACGTCGGCGTCCGTGATGTCGTCGATGTACGACGTGCCCGACTGGAGACTGTCGATCTTTCGCTTGTCGACGTCGAACCCGACCACGTCGAATCCGGCGGCGATGGCGCGCATCGACACCGGAAGGCCGACGTACCCCTGACCGATGATGACTGTGTGCTTCACCCGAAACCCCGCCTTTCCAGAGTCGCTGCGAGCGTAGGCGTTGCCGCACTGTCGATCGTCGGGTCAAGCGACCCATCCCCAAGGCGGGGGATGTCTGAAAGACTGGTCGCCGTGGCAGAATA
>JAHDDY010000055.1 GCA_020629115.1 Paracoccaceae bacterium
GCTTCTGGTGCTGAGGGAGCCAATGCCCAGATCCTCGAATCTCTGGGCCAGATCCTCGAGCAGCTTCAGGGCCTGATCCAGCAGCTCACGCAGCTGATCTCCCAGCTCGGAGGCCAGGGCGGCGGCGCAGGTGCCGGTGGCGGCGCGGGTGCCGGTGGCGGCGCGGGTGCCGGTGGTGCCAGCGGCTGCGACGACGCCTCGTCGGGTGGCGATGCGTCCGGCAGCTCCGGTGGCATGACGGGTATGACCGGCATGACCGGCATGGACGGTGCCGCGGCGGACAAGAACCACTGATCCCATCCTCCGGGACGACGCTATCGAAAGGGGCCTTCGGGCCCCTTTCTCTTTGCGCGCTCGCCCCTTAGTAAGAGAGCGCAAGAAGGAGCGCAGCCATGAAACTCGCCACCTGGAACGTCAACGGCATCAAGGCCCGGATCGACGCCCTTCCCGTCTGGCTGGCGCAGGCCGAACCCGACGTGGTGGTGCTGCAGGAAATCAAGTCGGTGGACGAGGCCGTCCCCCGCGCTCCCCTGGAGGCGGCCGGGTACACCGTCGAGACCCACGGGCAGAAGGGCTTCAACGGCGTCGCGATCCTGTCGAAGCGTCCGCTCGAATCGGTGACGCGCGGCCTGCCCGGGGACGAATCGGACGAACAGGCGCGCTGGATCGAGGCGACGGTAACGGGCGAGGACGGCGGCACGCTGACCGTCTGCGGCCTGTACCAGCCGAACGGCAACCCCGCGCCGGGACCGAAATACGACTACAAGCTGGGCTGGATGGACCGGATGGCGGCGCGGGCGGCGGCGCTGCTGGCGCTGGAGACGCCGGTCGCGATGCTGGGCGACTATAACGTGATTCCCCAGGCCGAGGATGCCTACGACGCGCAGGCATGGGAGGAGGATGCGCTCTACCGCATCGAGACGCGGCGGCGATTCCGGACGCTGATGGCGCAGGGCTGGACGGACGCGGTCCGCGCCGTCGACCCGGTGGGCGAGCGGTTCACGTTCTGGGATTATCAGGGCGGCGCGTGGCCGAAGAACCGGGGCATCCGCATCGACCACATCCTGCTCAGCCCCCAGGCGGCGGATCGACTGGGCAGCGCCGGGATCGACCGGGACGTGCGATCGTGGGAGAAGCCGTCGGACCATGTGCCGGTGTGGTGCACGCTCGCGGTGTGATGCCGCTCAGCGATTCGTCCGCCGGTCCCCCAGGGCGAAGCGCAGGGCCTCCTCGGCGGCGGTGAAAAGGGCGCGGGACTTGTTCACGGTCTCCATGCGCTCGGCCTCGGGGTCCGAATCCCAGACGACGCCGCCGCCGGCCTGCACGTACATCCGGCCGTCCTTCAGCACGGCCGTGCGCAGGGCGATGGCGGTGTCCATCTCGCCCCCCGCGCCGAAATAGCCGACGCCGCCCGCATAGATGCCGCGCTTCTCGCGCTCCAGCTCGTCGATGATCTCCATGGCGCGGATCTTCGGCGCGCCGGAGACGGTGCCGGCGGGCAGCCCGGCGAGCAAGGCGTCGATGGCATCGACATCCTCGCGAATCACGCCGTCGACATTCGAGACGATGTGCATGACGTGGCTGTAGCGTTCGACGGTGAATTGCTCGTTCGGGTCGACGGTGCCGATGCGCGCGACGCGGCCCACGTCGTTGCGGCCCAGATCGAGCAGCATGAGATGCTCGGCGCGCTCCTTCGGATCGGCGAGCAGGTCCGCTTCGAGCGCGTCGTCCTCCTCGGGCGTGGCCCCGCGCGGGCGGGTGCCGGCGATGGGGCGGATGGTGACGGTGCCGTCGCGCAGGCGCACGAGGATCTCGGGGCTGGCCCCGACGATCTGGAAGCCGCCGAAATCGAAATAGTACATGTAGGGCGACGGGTTGGTGCGGCGCAGCGCGCGGTAGAGCGCGAAGGGCGGGAGCGTGAAGGGCACGGTCCAGCGCTGGGAGGGCACGACCTGGAAGATGTCGCCCGCGCGGATGTAGTCGCGCGCGCGCTCGACGATGGCGCGGTATTCCTCCGGCGTGGTGTTCGAGACGCCCTCCCCCACCGTGAAGCCCGGCGGCACGGGGGCCTCGACGGGCAGGGCGCGGTCGAGATCGTCCAGCGCATCCGACAGGCGCTCGGCGGCGCGGGCGTAGGCGGCGCGGGCGCTGACGCCCTCCTGCGGGCGCACGGGCGTCACCAGCATCACCGTATCGGCCACGTTGTCGACGATGGCGACGAGGGTCGGGCGGATCAGCATGGCGTCGGGCACGCCGATCACGTCCGGGTTCGGCTCGGGCAGCTTTTCGACATGGCGGATCATGTCGTAGCCGAGATAGCCGAAGAGACCGGCAGCCATGGGCGGCAGATGCGCGGGCAGGTCGATGGCGCATTCGGCGAGCAGGGCGCGCAGACTGTCGAGCGGGGCGGCGTCCTGCGGCTCGAAGGCGTCCGGGTCGTAGCGGGCGGCGCGGTTGATCTCGACGCTCGCGCCGAGACAGCGCCACACGAGGTCCGGCTTGCAACCGATGACCGAATACCGCCCCCGCTTCTCGCCCCCGGTGACCGATTCGAGCAGGAAGCTGTCCTTGCGCCCCTGGGCGAGCTTGAGGGTCAGCGAGACGGGCGTATCCACGTCGGCCACCCGCCCGCTCCACAGGACGGCCGCCTCGCCCGCGTCGTAGCGGGCGGCGAAATCCTCGAAGGACGGCTCGATCATCGCCGTCAGTACCGCTGGCCGAGATTGGCCATCGTCTCGTCGATGGCGCGGGGATAGAGCAGGAGCGGGTGCCGATCGACGGCATCGCGGGAGAAGGTCTGCACCACGTCGTTGGCGAACTGGCGCGAATAGCGTTCGGCGGTGGAGTCGACCGCCGCCAGCTCCGTCTCCTCGTCGCCGCGCACCACCTCGGCGAGGGTGCCGACGAGGAAGCCGCCCGTGACGTCGCCACTCAGCGTCTCGCCCGGCTCGATGGCGAAGAGGCGCTCGACGAGGGCGGCGGTGAGGGGCGGCGGGGTCTCGGAGCGGCGCAGCGGGGCGGAGGTGACGACCTCCTCCTCGCGCTCGGCGGCGAGGGCGGCGAGGGTCGCGCCCTCCTCCAGCCGCGCGCGGATATCGTCGGCCAGCTCGGCCAGCGCCTCGGTGCGCCGCGCGTCCTTCCATGCGGCGACGACCTCCTCGCGCACGGTGTCGAGCGGGCGCAGGGCCGAGGGGGTGATGCCATCGACGGACAGGGCGTAGTACCCGCCGCCGTCGGCCTCGACCAGCACCGGCTCGGCGCCCTCCTCCGTCTCGAAGATCGCGGCGAGGAAGCCCGGGATGTCGGGCAGGGTGCCGACCGGCGCGCCGTCCGCGCCGAGGCCGCGCGCGTCGACCGCCTCCACCGAGCCGTGGACGGCGGCGGTGCGCGTGCCGATCTGTTCGAGCGTGGCCCCGCCCGCGATCTCGTCGTCCATGGCGACGGATTCGTCGAGGATGGTGTTGCGCGCCTCCAGAAGCGCCAGATCGTCGCGGATCTCGCCGCGCACCTCCTCCAGCGGGGTGACCGTCTCCTCCTGCACGCCGCGCAGGTTCAGGAGCGTCCAGCCGAAAGCGGTCTCGACGGGTCCGACGATGCCCGGTTCGGTCGCGGCGAAGGCGGCCTCGTCGAGGGTGGCGGGCAGGCTGCCCCGCTCCACGGTGCCGAGGGCGATGTCGCGGGCGCTGAAGCCCTTCTCGGCGATGATGTCGGCGAAGGTCTCCCCCTCGCGGATGCGCGCCGCCGTCTCGACGGCCTCCTCCTCGGTGTCCAGCAGGAGTTGATCGACGGTCCGGGTGGCGGGGGTGGTGAACTGGGACAGGCGAGCCTCGTAGTTCTCCTCGATCTCGCCCGGCCCGATCTCGATGGCGTCCGCCATGCTCTCGGGCGTGAGCGCGACCCAGGAGACGGCGCGGTAGTCGGGCGCGCTGAAGCGGTCGGCATTCTCCTCGTGAAAGGCGGCGACCTGCTCGTCGGTCGGCTCGCCGGGGTCGGGGGCATCGTCCTTCGACAGGAGGATGTAGTCCGCGACCCGCTGCTCGTTGCGATAGCGGTGCAGCGCCTCGGCCAGCGCCCGGGGGGCGGCGGTGCCCGCGCCGACGGCCTGGAGCATGGCGTCGCGGGCGAGATCCTGCCGCACGCCGTTCTCGTACTGCGCGGGGCTGAGACCCTCGCGGCGCAGGACGGATTCGTAGCTGAAGCGGTTGAAGGTGCCGTCCGGCCCCTGGAACACGGGGGCGGTCTCGATGGCGCGGCGGATGCTGTCGGGCGAGGCGGACAGGCCGAGCGCCTCGGCCTCCGCGTTGAGCGCCGTGCGGGTCGCCAGGCGGCCGAGCACGCGCTGGTCGAGGCCCAGCTCGCGCACCTCGGCGATGGAGATGGCGCGGCCGGCCTGGCGCTGGAGCGTCTGGAGGTCGTTCGAGAGGGCGACGGCGAATTCCTGCGTCGTCACCTCCCTGTCCCCGACCGTCGCCACCGTCGTCGCCGCGCGGTTCGTGAACACGTCGGAGATCCCCCAGACGGCGAAGCTGACCACCAGAAGGGCGAGCAGGACCTTGGCCGTCCAGGAATTGACCGAGTTGCGCAGGGATTCGAGCATGAGGCGGGGTTCCGGATGAGAAAGCGGGCAAAAATATCCGCTGCACAATAGGTATCCGCCCCGGCCCGCGCAAGGCGGCGATTCTCACGGATGCGTCCGACGGGCGCGGCGGCTTGCCGCCGGACTCGTGTTGTCCTACCCATTGTCGCCGAACGACGAGGAACGACCCATGGCGGCACGACGCATCGAGAAGAGCTGGACCTGGCACCTGCGCGCCGGACGCGAGTCGCTCTGGCCGCTGATCGCCGATACGGAGCGCATGAACGAGGCGATGCGCCTGCCGCGCTACCACCTGCGGGAGAGCGTCGACGAGGACGGCATGCGTCGCCGCCACGGCGAGCACGAGGAGGGCGGCGCGCCGATGCGGTGGGAGGAGATGCCCTTCGAATGGTCGGAGAACCACTGGTGGCGCTGGGAACGGCGCTACGAGAGCGGGCCGTTCGAGCGCGCCTCCGCGACGCTGGTGATGGAGCCGGAGGCGCGCGGGGGCGGGACGGTGGCGACCTACACGCTCTCCGTCGAGCCGCGCGGCCTGGCCGGGGCGGCGCTCGCCCGGACGGGGCACCTGACGGAGGCGGGGCGGGATTTCGAGCGGCTGCTGAAGCTGGCCGACGCCCATGCACGCAAGCCCCAGGGGGATTTCTACGCCAACCTCGCGGCGACCCGGACGGGCCGGCGGCGGAAGAAGGCGGGCGGCTACGGCGTGCCCGACGAGGTGCCGGCGGAGGAGCGCGCGGCGGCGCAGCAGCTTCTGGACTGGCTCGCCGTCGCCTTCGAGAGCGACCTGCGCGACATCCGCGCCAAGCGGGTCGCCCGCGCCCTCGGCATCGGCCCGGGCGAGGCGCATACGGCCCTCGTGACCGGCGCGGCCATCGGGGCGCTGGAGCGGCGCTTTCGCCTCGTATGCGCCGCCTGCCGGGCCACCGTGCGCGAGGAGGCCGCGCCGCGCGCCCTGCCCCGGGAGGCGGCGTGCCCCCGGTGCGGCGCGGCGGTCGAGGCCGATCATGCGCGCGGCGTGGAGGTGGTCTTCGCGCCGCACAGCGCGTTTCGCACGCCCTCGCCCCTCGTGCATTGCGCCAGCGGGCCGGGCGGCGCGCCCCGCATCGTCATGCAGCAGACCCTCGACCCCCACGAGCGCCGCGACCTGCCCGCCACCCTCGCCCCCGGCGACTACGTGCTGCGGACCCTCGACGGGGCCGTGCGGTTCGACCATGCGGTGACGGAGGCCGGGGGGGCGGTGGTGCAGGTGGGTGACGGCTGGATCGCGGTGCCGGAGACCGGCGAGGGGGTGGCGCTCGAAAACCACGGGGAGCGAACCGTCACGCTCGTCGTCGAACGCGCCGACTGGCCCGCGGAGTCCACCTCGCTCGCCGAATGGCTGACCTACCAGCGCGCGCGGGAGAGCACGCCGCCGGATACGCTCGACCTCGATCCGCCGCAGGGCGCGGGGATGCCGGCGCTGGTGGTGATCAGCGCGCGGGGCGACGGGGAAGCGGCGGCGTGCCGGAAGATCGCCCTGGCGCATGACGGGGCGGTGGTGGCCGATACCGGGTCGGGCACCCTGCTCGTCTTCTGGCGCCCGGCATCGGCGCGGCAGGCGATGGACATGGCGCTCCAGCTCCTGCCCGCCGCGCGGATCGGCGCGGATTGCGGGCCGCTCGCCATGGTCGAGGACGCGCTCTACGCGGGCGAGGCGCGCGAGCGGGTGGGCGATCTGGCCGGGCTGGCGCAGGAAGGGGTGCCGAACCTGTCGGCGGCGTTCCGCGAGGCATTGGGGGCGTAGCGGCCTCCCCTGCCGGCCTATCGCGACGCGCCCGACCGCTCCGGGATCAGCCCCTTCGGCGCGAAGCGCAGGACGAGGAGCAGGATCGCGCCCATGGTCATCAGCCGCATGTGCGCCGCACTTTCCAGCAGGTGCGCGCGCAGGGCGCTCTCCTCGTTCAGGCCGCTGGTGAGCAGGTCCATGAGCCACAGGCCGATGGGTTCCGCCTCGACCCAGAAGAACCACACGACGAACCCGCCCAGCACCGCGCCGTAGTTGTTGCCCGATCCGCCGACGATCACCATCACCCAGATGAGGAAGGTGAAGCGCAGCGGCTGGTACGAGCCGGGGGTGAACTGGCCGTCCAGCGTGGTAAGCATGGCGCCCGCGACGCCGAGGACGGCCGAGCCGAGGACGAAGACCTGGAGATGCCGCGCGGTCACGTCCTTGCCCATGGCCTCGGCCGCGACCTCGTTGTCGCGGATGGCGCGCATCATGCGGCCCCAGGGCGATTTCAGCGCCCGCTCGGACAGCCACAGCACGATCAGCAGCACGGCGAGGAACAATCCGGCATAGCATAGCTTCACCGCCACGGACGCCGCCTCGACCACCGACAGGCCGTAGCGCTCCGCGATGTCGATCAGCCACGGCTCCGCCTGGAGGTCCACCTCGTAGGGGACGGGGCGGGGGATGCCGGTGACGTTCTTGACGCCGCGCGTCAGCCAGTCCTCGTTCTTGAGCATCGCGATGATGATCTCGGAGATGCCCAGGGTCGCGATGGCCAGATAGTCCGAGCGCAGGCCGAGCGAGACCTTGCCGATGAGGAAGGCCGCCCCCGCCGCCAGCATCCCGCCGACGATCCACGCGAGGAGGACGGGCAGGCCGAAGCCGCCGAGATAGCCCGTCCGCGCGGGGTCGACCGATTCGATGGCCTCGACCGCCGGATCGAAGATGCCGCGCGCGAGGAAGGCCCCCGCGAGCAGGACCACGGCGACGACCGCGACCCGCAGGCCGCCGCTCACCCTGCCCGACAGCCACCAGGCGAGCGCCGCCGTGCCCAGCGCGACGAGGATGGCGAGGAGGATGCCGCCGCCCCCCGCCCGGACCGCCTCGGTCACGGGGGGCATCGAGACGACGATGCCGGCCATGCCGCCCAGCGCGACGAAGCCCATCACCCCGACATTGAGCAGCCCGGCATAGCCCCACTGGATGTTCACCCCCAGCGACAGGATCGCCGAGATGAGGCACAGGTTGAGGATGGTGAAGGCCAGCGGCCAGCTCTGGACGACCCCGACCAGCGCCAGCAGCCCGAACATGAGCGCGAACAGCCCGACCCCGCGCCAGCCCATCAGAAGGACTTTCCGGCGAACAGGCCCGTCGGCCTGACGAGCAGCACGATCACCAGGATCGCGAAGGACACCGCGAACTTGTAGTCGGTCGAGAGAAGCTGCATGAGGCTGTCCGTCTCGTATCCCATGTATCCGAAGACCTTGCGGTAGGCGAAGGTCACCGCCGTCTCGGAGAAGGCGATGACGAAGCCCCCCGCGATGGCCCCCACGGGCGAGCCGAGGCCCCCGACGATGGCCGCCGCGAAGATGGGGAGGAGGATCTGGAGGTAGGTGAAGGGCTTGAAGCTCTTGTCGAGGCCGTAGAGCGTGCCCGCGATGGTGGCGAGCGCCGCGGTGAGGATCCACGCGATCATCACCACGCGGTTCGGGTCGATGCCCGACAGGAGCGCGAGGTCCTCGTTGTCGGAATAGGCGCGCATCGACTTGCCCGCCCGGGTGCGGTTCAGGAACCAGAACAGGGCGATGACGAGGATCACCGTCACGACGACCGTGATGCCCTGGGTCGTGCGGATGGCGAGGCCCTCGTCCAGGCCCGTCATCTGCTTGAACTCCCGCGCGCGGATGATGAACCGCTCGCCGTCGCTGAAATTCTGGTCCCCCGGCCCGATGACGAAGCGGATCAGGCCGTTGTAGAGGAACATCACGCCGATGGAGGCGATGAGATAGATGACTGGGGTCGACCGCTGGGTGCGGTAGAAGCGGTAGACGTACCGGTCCGTCACCAGCACGAGCGCCACCGTCGCGGCGATGCCGAAGGGCAGCGCGAGGAGCGCGGTGGGCAGGGGGCCGAAGGAGACGCCCGCGCCCTGCAAGGCCCAGGTGACGAGGATGACCGTCATCGTCCCGAAGGCCATCGTCTCGCCATGGGCGAAGTTCGAGAAGCGCAGGATGCCGTAGATCAGCGTGATCCCCAGCGCGCCGAGGGCGAGCTGGCACCCGTAGGTGATGCCCGGCACGATCAGGAAGTTGCCGAGAAGGGCTAGGGCGTTGAGGAGTTCCATGCGGGTCCGTCGCAGGTGGCGAATGTGGCGCTCACAATGTCGATGCGGCGCGGGGGGCGCAAGGGGGGAATCCAAATGAGATAGGGTCTGTCCCGGCCTTGAGCCGGGACCTCTTCGAATGGAGGACACCGTGTCGACAGGCCCCGCCGCTGCACGGCGCGATTCACGTCCGGGGCAGAGCTTACATCCCCGCCATCCGCATCCCGAACCGCTCCTGCCGCTTGCGGCTGACCGCCTGGGTCATGCGGTCGGCGATCATGGCGATGATGGCCATGCCGATGCCGGCGGTCATGCCGACGCCGAAATCCCCGTTCCCGAGGCCGATGTAGATCTGCTGTCCCAGCCCCGTCGTGCCCACCAATGCGGCGATGACCAGCATCCCGATGCCGTAGAGGATCGTCTGGTTCAGGCCGAGCATGATGGCCGGGAGCGCGAGGGGGAGCTTGACGCGGGTCAGGAGCTGCCAGCGCGTGCAGCCCATCGTCTCCGCCGCCTCCAGCACCGATGCGGGCAGGTTGCGCAGGCCGTGTTCGGTGTAGCGGATGGCGGGGACGATGGCGTAGGCGATGATGGCGAGGAGCGCCGTGAACTCGCCGATCTTGAAGAACATCAGGAAGGGGATGAGGATGACGAAGACGGGCATCGTCTGGAGCGTGTCCATCACCGGGCGCAGGATGGCGGAGACGGTCCTGCTCTCGGACGCCCAGACGCCGAGGGCCGTGCCGAGGACGAAGCAGATGAGCACCGCGATGCCGCACAGGTAGAGCGACAGCACCGCCTCCGGCCAGATCCCCGCCAGCAGCAGGAACGCCATGCCCGCCGCCGCGCCCAGCGCCAGCCTGCGCCCGCCGGTGACGTAGGCCGTGTGGACCACGATCCCGACGAGGGCGAGCCAGGGCGTCTGCGTCAGGCCGATATAGGAGACGACGCCCCAGAGCGGGATGAGCGCCGCGAGCGTCGTCCGCCCCGACCGCCAGGCGAGCGCCGCCAACCCGAGGACGAGCGCGGCGTATCCCGCGATCAGGGCCGGGGTGAGCGCAAAGCCCCAGGTGAAGGGACTGACGGCCTTGGCCAGGCCGATCTTGATGGGGAGCATGACGTAGAAGAAGGCGGAGTTCTTGATGCCGTCGATCCACGCGCGGCCCTCGACGATGACCCGCTCCAGCGCCGCGTTCATCGCCGGGGCCGGGTCCCAGACCAGCGCCTCGGGCCAGTCGCGCAGGGCGGGGATCAACAGCGACAGCATGGCGACGCCCCCCACGACCGCCGCCGCGACCGCCCACGGGCTGCGCCCCTCCCACTCGATGGCGCGGGGGCGGGTGGCGAAGCCGTGGGTGATGCGGTCGAGCGCCATGGCGATGAGGGCGAGGACGAAGCCGGTCAGCAGGCTCACCCCGAAATCGGCCTTGCGCATGGCCGACAGCACCTCCCACCCGATATCGTTGGTGCCGCCGATGATCGAGGCGATGATGACCATCGACAGGGCCGCCATGGTCGTCTGGTTCACGCCGAGGAGGAGCTGCGCCCGCGCCGCCGGAAACCGCACCTTCCAGAAGAGCTGCGCGGCGGTGGCGCCCGATATCGTGCCCGCCTCGATGATCTCCTCCGGCACGGCGCGCAGGCCGAGGATGGTGTTGCGGACCATCGGCGGGAAGGCGTAGAGGATCGAGGCGACCAGCCCGACCGTCGTACCGAAGCCGAAGAGGATCAGGATGGGCAGGAGGTACGCGAAGGCGGGGATGGTCTGGAGCACGTCCAGCACCGGCATGATGACCCGCCGCGCGCGGGCCGAATAGAAGCCCAGCACCCCGAGCGCGAAGCCGATGGCGACGGCCATGGGGACGGAGATGAGCACGATGGCGAGCGAGTTCATGCTCTCGTCCCAGTAGCCGATCCCCGCCATGTAGAGCATCGCCAGCGCGACGAAGACGGCGAGACGCCAGCCGGAGCCGTAGTAGCCCAGGAGCACGAAGACGGCGGTCGTCACGCTCCAGGGGAGGAGACCGAGCAGCGCCTGCGCGCCGTCCACCGGCCATTCCAGCACCGACCCGACCGCGCGGAAGCCCGCGCCCGCCGCGTCGGTGAAGGCATCCATGCCCGCATTCATCGCCGCGGCGGGCGAGGCGATCCAGGCGTCGGGATAGGTGGCCAGCGGGCCGCCGGTCAGCCATAGGACGAGGGTCAGCGCGGCGAGGGCCAGCCAGACGAGCGGGCCGCGCGGGATGGCGTTCATGCGGTCACCTCCGCCGGTTCGGGCACGCCGCTCGCCAGCGCGCGAACCACATCGCTGGCCGTGATGGTGCCGATATCATGCCCGTCCGCCCCGCGCACGACGACCCCGGCCTCGTGTTCGGCGAGGTACGGGAGCAGGAGGGCGAGGGTCGTGTCGGCGGCGATGTGGCCCATGCCGGGGACGGGGGCGCGGGCGGCATCGGCCACGTCGCCCGCCGTCAGCACCATTTCCCACGGCACGTCGTTCGTGAACTCGCGCACGTAGGCGTCGGCGGGGCGCAGGATCAGGTCGACGGGCCGCCCGATCTGCACCACCGCGCCATCGCGCATGATGGCCATGCGGTCGGCGATCTTCAGCGCCTCCATGAAATCGTGCGTGATGAAGACGATGGACTTGTGCAGCTCGCGTTGCAGGCGCAGGAACTCGTCCTGCATCTGCCGCCGGATGAGGGGGTCGAGGGCGCTGAACGGCTCGTCGAGGAACCACAGCTCCGGCTCGACGGCCAGCGAGCGGGCGATGCCGACGCGCTGCTGCTGGCCGCCCGAGAGCTGATGCGGGAAACTCGCCTCGCGGCCCTCCAGCCCGACGAGGTCGATCATCGCGCGGGCCTTGGCGCGGCGCTCCTCGCGGGGGATGCCCTGCACCTCCAGCGGGAAGGCGACGTTGTCGAGGACGGTGAGATGGGGCATGAGGCCGAAATTCTGGAACACCATGCCCATCTTGCGGCGGCGGTACTCGATCAGCCCCGCGCGGCCCATGGCGAGAAGGTCCTCGCCGTCGAGCAGGATCTCGCCGGCGGTCGGCTCGACGATGCGCGACAGGCAGCGGACCATCGTGGACTTGCCCGAGCCGGACAGGCCCATGATGACGAAGATCTCGCCGACATGCACGTCGAAGGACACGTCGGCGGCGGCGAGGATGTGGTCGGCCCCGCGGATGCGCGCGGCCAGCGCGGCCGCGTCGTCCACCGCCCCGCGCCCCTTCTCGAAGAAGCGCGCGGGCGTCTCGCCGTAGACCTTCCAGACGTGGCGGCAGGAGAGCTTTACGGGGGCGGACATGCGGTAGCTCCGATGGAGAAAGACAAAGCGCCCTGCCCCCGGCTTGACCGGAGGCCTCGATCGTCAGCGCACCGCTCGTCGAGGTCCCCGGTCTTCGCCGGGGACGGCGTTATCATGGAGCAGATGCCCCTATTCCATCCACATCGACCACACGGCCTCGTTGTCCGCGATCCACTCGGCGACCGCCTCCTCGACCTCCATGCCATCCTGATCGACCTTCTGGATCAGGGCGTTCTGGATCGTGTTGTCGAGGGTGTAGTTCTGGATGAAGGCGTAGGCCTCGGGATATTCGTCCGCGAAATCGCTGCTCACGACCTTCAGGATGTTCGCCTGGCTGAAGCCGCAGGCATCGCCGCGCTTCTGGCTCTCGTCGGCATCGCAATCGGCGGAGGAGCGGTCCCATTCCACGATGTCGAGGTCGATGTCGGCGTGAATCCAGTGCGGTTCCCAGAACATCATCAGCATCGGCTGTTCGGCGGCGATGGCCGATTTCAGCTCCGCGACCATGGCCCCCTCGGACCCGCCCGCGACGGGCTGGAACGGCACGCCGATCCGCTCGACCAGCACCTTGGAGCGCGTGCCCCAGTCGGCGGGGTAGGTGATGAGGCGGCCATCGGGGAAGGTGTCGGCGGCGGCGAAGGCCTGGGCGCAGTCGTAGAGCGCTTCGTAGGACGGCAGACCGGGGCATTTCTCGGCCATGTAGGGCGGATAGTACCACCCCTCCTGCGGGCTGAGGCCGAGGCTGCCGACGACTTCGATATCGCCGCTCTCGACGGCCTTCGGGAAGATGTCGCCGCTGTTGTTGGTCCAGATCTCGGGATTGAAGTGCAGGCTGCCATCCGACAGGGCCGCGATCTGCGGGACGGCTCCGGCGGTCACGTACTCGACCTCCATGCCCATCTTCTCCAGCATCGTGCCCGCGATATGCGCGCTCAGGTGCTGGCCGGTCCATTCGTTGACGGCGATCCTGATGGGGCCGTCGGCGAGGGCGGCGGTGAGGGTGGTGGCGCTGAACAGGGCCGCGAGGGCGGTCGTCTTGAGGCGCGAAGGCATCTTGGGGGGTTCTCCCGGGATCTATCGTTGTCGTTGGGAGAGTTAGACCATCGGGGGGGCGGGGAGTCAAACGGGGTGGATGGGTGATCGCAATCACCCCTCCACCCCGTCCCCGGCTTGACCGGGGACCTCGATGGTCAACGCGCTGCTTCTAGTTTCGCGCTCTGCCCAGCGAGGTCCCCGTACCTGCGGTAGGCATCTCCGCCGGGGACGGAGGGGAGAAAGGCACTCTGCCCCGGACTTGATCCGGGGCCTGTTGCAGTGAAGCGCCCTGTTGCAAGAGGCCCCGGATCGGGTCCGGGGCGGAAGGATGTTTCACTACCGCATCTTCTTCTGCGACTTGCCCTTGTAGCTGCGCGTACCGCCCTTGCCGGCGGTCGAGCGGCCCGATTGCCAGGCGGCTTCCTCCTCGGCGAGGCGGATGGCGTTCTGGCGGGCCATGGGGTCGCCGGCGACGACGAGATCGACGGCCTCCAGGCGCTTCACCTCGTCGCGGATGCGCGCGGCCTCCTCGAATTCGAGGTTCTCGGCGGCCTTGATCATCTCCTTGCGCATGTGATCGAGGTGCTTCTGCATGTTGTCGCCGACAAGCTCGGTCTGGCCCTTCTTGCCCTTGATCTTCACGGTCACCCGATCCTTCTCGTAGATCGAATCCATGATGTCGGAGATGTTCTTCTTGATCGTGTGCGGCGTGATGCCGTGCGCCTCGTTGTAGGCCATCTGCTTCTCGCGGCGGCGGTCGGTCTCGCGCATCGCGCGCTCCATCGAGCCGGTGATACCGTCGGCGTAGAGGACGACCTTCGAATCCACGTTCCGCGCCGCGCGACCGATGGTCTGGATGAGCGAGGTCTCGGACCGCAGGAAACCTTCCTTGTCGGCGTCGAGGATGCCGACGAAGGCGCATTCGGGAATGTCGAGGCCCTCGCGCAGGAGGTTGATGCCGACCAGCACGTCGAAGGCGCCGAGGCGCAGGTCGCGGATGATCTCGATCCGCTCGACGGTGTCGATATCCGAATGCATGTAGCGCACGCGGATGCCCTGCTCGTGCAGGTATTCCGTCAGATCCTCGGCCATGCGCTTGGTCAGGACGGTGACGAGGGAGCGGTAGCCCTTCTCCGTCGTCTTGCGGCATTCGTCGACGAGGTCGTCGACCTGCATCTTGACGGGGCGCACCTCGACGGGGGGGTCGATGAGGCCGGTGGGGCGGATGACCTGTTCCGCGAAGACGCCGGCCGTGCGCTCCATCTCCCATTTCGCGGGGGTGGCGCTGACGAAGACCGATTGCGGGCGCATGGCGTCCCATTCCTCGAACTTCAGGGGTCGGTTGTCCATGCAGGACGGCAGGCGGAAGCCGTGCTCGGCGAGGGTGAACTTGCGGCGGTAGTCGCCCTTGTACATCGCGCCGAGCTGCGGGACGGTGACGTGGCTCTCGTCGGCGAAGACGATGGCGTTGTCGGGGATGTACTCGAACAGCGTGGGCGGCGGCTCGCCGGGGGAGCGGCCCGTGAGGTAGCGCGAGTAGTTCTCGATCCCCTGGCACACGCCGGTCGCCTCCAGCATCTCGATATCGAAGCTGGTGCGCTGCTCCAGCCGCTGGGCCTCCAGAAGGCGGCCTTCCTTCTCAAGCTGGGCGAGGCGCTGCTGAAGCTCGACCTTGATCTTGGCGATGGCCTGGTTGAGCGTGGGGCGGGGGGTGACGTAGTGGCTGTTGGCGTAGATGCGCAGCTTCTCGACCTTGCCCATGGTGTCGCCGAGGAGGGGGTCGAACTCGGTGATCTTCTCCAGCTCCTCGCCGAAGAAGGAGAGGCGGATGGCGCGGTCCTCCATGTGCGCGGGCCACAGCTCGATGCTGTCGCCGCGCACGCGGAACGTGCCGCGGCCGAAGGCGGCGTCGTTGCGGCGGTACTGCTGCGTCACCAGCGCGTTGATGACCTCGCGCTGGTCGTACTGGTTGCCCGCGACGAGGTCCTGCGTCATGGCCGAGTAGGTCTCGACCGAGCCGATGCCGTAGATGCACGAGACCGACGCGACGATGATGACGTCGTCGCGCTCCAGGAGCGCGCGGGTGGCCGAGTGGCGCATCCGGTCGATGTTCTCGTTGATCTGGGATTCCTTCTCGATGAAGGTATCGGTGCGCGGGACGTAGGCCTCCGGCTGGTAGTAGTCGTAGTAGGAGACGAAGTACTCGACCGCGTTGTTCGGGAAGAACGACTTGAACTCGCCGTAGAGCTGGGCGGCGAGGGTCTTGTTGGGGGCGAGGATGATCGCGGGGCGCTGGGTCTCCTCGATGACCTTGGCCATGGTGAAGGTCTTGCCCGTGCCGGTCGCGCCGAGGAGGACCTGGTCCTGCTCCTGCTGGCGCACGCCGTCGGACAGCTCCGCGATGGCGGTGGGCTGGTCGCCGGCGGGCTGGAACTCGCTGACCATCTCGAAGCGGATGCCGCCTTCGGTCTTCTCGCGCGAGGGGCGTTTGACGGGCGGGAGGGTCACGGCGGGCAGGGCCATGTCGGGCGTATCCATGGGCGTTCTCCTGGGCTGAGGGGAACAGATAGGCAATGCGTCGCCGGAATGCCAGAAACCGGGGCGACTGCGACGAAGTTTCTTACAATTTACGGCAAATCAACCGACATGGCTTATTCAGTATACGTATCAACCGGGGGGAAGGACACGTCATGCGAAAGATCACAGCCGCGATACTGATGGCCATGGTGCCGGAACTGGCCGCCGCGCAGGGTCAGATCGTCCAGCGTCCCATGCCGCAGCCGGCCTCCGTCTCATGCCACAGCATCGCGATGACGGTGTCGCAGCGCGCCTCTCAGGGGTTCCAGGTGCTCGGCGCGCGCAACTCCTGCCATGCGATACAGGTGCTCGAAAATGCCTACAACGCTCTCGATACCGGGCGGATGCATTGCGGGCATGGCTGGGCGCAGCAGCTTTCGATGCTGGAAACGGACCTGCTCGACGCGCTGGACTATGCGGGCGAGACCTGCGGCGTGCAGTAGGCCCTGGCGCAATGCCTGATCGACCGTTGGCGCGGTTCGCCGGCGCTCGAACGCGGTTTGCGCCTCTTTCGATTCATCGGTCTATTCCGCCCGTTCCGCCTCGATCCGCCGCCAGCGCTGGACGTTGCGGTTGTGCTCGGCGAGGGTGCGGGCGAAGGCGTGGCCGCCGGTGCCGTCCGCGACGAAGTACAGGTCCGTCGTCCCGGCGGGGTTCAGCGTCGCCGCGATGGAGGCCCGGCCCGGATGGGCGATGGGCGTGGGCGGCAGGCCGTCGATGACGTAGGTGTTGTAGGGGTTGCGGTCGCGCAGGTCGGCGCGGCTGATGGGCCGGTCGAGGCCCTCGCCGCCCGCGATGCCGTAGATCACCGTCGGGTCGGTCTGGAGCCGCATTCCGCGGCGCAGGCGATTCACGAACACCCCCGCCACCCGCGCGCGCTCGGACGAGACGCCCGTCTCCTTCTCGACGATGGAGGCGAGGATCAGCGCTTCCTCCTTCGTGTCGAAGGGAAGGTCGGGGGCGCGGGATTCCCACAGCGTATCGAGGATCTCGACCTGCGCGGCGCGCATCCGGGCAAGCAGGTCGGCGCGGCTTTCGCCGGCGGTGAAGAAGTACGTCTCCGGGGCGAGGCTGCCCTCGGGGGGGATCGCCTCGATCTCGCCGGTCAGCCTGGGCGTCTCGCGCAGGAGGCGGACGATCTGCAGGCTGGTCAGGCCCTCGGGGACGGTGACGCGGCGCTCGATGATGTCGCCGCCCTGCAACTGCGCGAGGATGTCGGCCATCGACGCGCCCGGGGCGATGGCGTATTCGCCCGCCTTGAGGCCACGCTCGGCGCGCAGGACGCGGGTGCCGAGGCGGAAGATATCCGCGCTCTCGATGGCCCCCGCCGCCTCCAGCCGACGGGCGATGGCGTTCAGGCCGGAGCCGGGCGGTATCTCGACCTCCAGCGCGGCGGTGGCGGGACCGGGGGCCTCGAACCGCTGCTGCCCGTACCAGAGCAGCCCCGCGCCCGTGATGAGCGCGAGCATGGCAAGGGAGACGAGCAGGGAGAGGAGCCGCCGCATGGCGCGCTAGTCGACCTGCTTCAGCACGAGCGAGGCATTGGTGCCGCCGAAGCCGAAGGAGTTGGAGAGCGCCGCCCTGATCGGCGTCTTCTTCGCCCCGTCGCGGGCGAGGTCCAGCACCGTCTCGATTTCGAGGTTGTCGAGGTTGATGGTCGGCGGGGCAATCTGGTCGCGGATGGCCAGGGCCGAGAAGATGGCCTCCACCGCGCCCGCCGCGCCGAGCAGATGGCCGATGGCGGACTTCGTCGAGGACATGACCGCGCCCTGGGCCGCATCGCCCAGAAGGCGGGTCACGGCGCGCAGCTCGATCTCGTCGCCCAAGGGGGTCGAGGTGCCGTGGGCGTTGATGTAGCCGATATCCTCCGGCGCGACCCCGGCATCCTTCATCGCCGCGCGCATGGCCCGGAAGCCGCCGTCGCCGTCGGACGAGGGGGCGGTGATGTGATAGGCGTCGCCCGAGAGACCGTAGCCCGCGACCTCGGCGTAGATCTTCGCGCCGCGCGCCTTGGCGTGCTCGTATTCCTCCAGCATCACGACGCCCGCGCCCTCGCCCATGACGAAGCCGTCGCGGCCCGCGTCGTAGGGGCGGGACGCCTTTTCGGGGGTGTCGTTGTAGCCGGTGGAGAGGGCCTTGCAGGCGATGAAGCCGACGATGCCGAGGCGGCAGATGGCGGCCTCGGCCCCGCCCGCGACCATCACGTCGGCATCGCCGTACTTGATGATCCGCGCAGCGTCGCCGATGGCGTGCGCACCCGTCGAGCAGGCGGTGACGACGGCGTGGTTCGGCCCCTTGAAGCCGTGGCGGATGGCGACCTGGCCAGAGCACAGGTTGATGAGGCTGCCGGGGATGAAGAAGGGCGAGACCTTGCGGGGGCCGCGCTCCTTCAGCTCGATGGCGGTGCGCTCGATGGAGGCGAGGCCGCCGATGCCCGACCCGATGAGGACGCCCGTGCGCTCGCGGCTCTCCTCGTCCTGGGGCATCCAGTCGGCATCGCGGATCGCCTGCTCGGCGGCGGCGATGGCGTAGAGGATGAAGTCGTCGATGCGGCGCTGCTCGCGCGCCTCGGCCCAGTCGTCGGCGTTGAACGTGCCGTTCGAGCCGTCGCCCTTCGGGATCTCGCAGGCGATGCGGCAGGAGAGGTCCGAGGCATCGAAATGCGTGATCGGACCCGCGCCCGACTGCCCGTCGAGCAGACGCGACCAGGTTTCCTCGACCCCGCAGGCGAGCGGCGAGACCATGCCCATTCCGGTGATGACGACCCGTCTCATGCGCGGTTTTCTCCATTTTTCGGGCAGAAAGAAAAGGGACGCCGCGTCACGATACGGGCGTCCCTGAAACTCTCGGTCGGCTGGTGCGCACGGGCGATCAGCTCGACGTGTTGGCCTTGATGAAGTCGACGGCGTCGCCGACCGTCTGGATCTTCTCGGCGGCATCGTCGGGAATCTCGACCCCGAATTCCTCCTCGAAGGCCATGACCAGCTCGACGGTGTCGAGGCTGTCCGCGCCGAGGTCGTCGATGAAGCTCGCCTTCTCGGTGACCTTCTCCTCCTCGACGTTGAGGTAGTTCACGACGATTTTCTTCACGCGCTCGTTGACGTCGCTCATTTCATGTCCCTTCGCATAGACCGGCGGAGACCGCCGCGATTCACCGGGTATCGCCCCGAATTGTACCGTTCGGGGCTTTCCCCCCCGACCGGCGCGTCCTTATCACACACCGTGCGTATATCAAACGGTGTTTGCCGCTCCACGGCGACAAAGGTGCCCCAAGGTCAGATCGGAACCGGAGGCCCTAGATCATGGCCATGCCGCCGTTCACGTGCAGCGTCTGACCCGTCATGTACCCCGCTTCCTGCGATGACAGGTAGGACACGGCGGCGGCCACATCAACCGGATCGCCCAGTTTTCCCAAGGGCACGGTCTGGAGGATGCGGGACTTCTGATCGTCGGTCAGGTCGTCGGTCATGGGGGTGGCGATGAAGCCGGGGGCGACGCAGTTGACGGTGATGCCCCGGCTCGCCACCTCCTGCGCCAGCGATTTCGACATGCCGACGATGCCCGCCTTGGCGGCGCAGTAGTTGCCCTGGCCGGGGTTGCCGGTGGTGCCGACGACGGAGGTGATGTTGACGATGCGGCCGAAGCGGCGCTTCATCATCCCGCGCAGGGACGCCCGGCACAGGCGGAAGGTGGCGGTGAGGTTGACGGCGACGACGGCATCCCACTCCTCGTCCTTCATGCGCATGAAGAGGTTGTCGCGGGTGATGCCGGCGTTGTTGACGAGGATGTCCAGCCCGTCCAGCGCACCCTCGACCGCCTTGGGCAGGGCGTCGACCGCATCGGGGTCGGACAGGTTGCACGGATGGACGGAGGCGCGGTCGCCGAGGGTATCGCGCAGTTCCTCCAGCGGGCCGGTGCGGGTGCCGGAGAGGGCGACGGTCGCCCCCTGCGCGTGGAGCGCGGTGGCGATGGCCCCGCCGATGCCGCCCGAGGCGCCGGTGACGAGGGCCTTCTTGCCGTCGAGTGAGAACATGGGTGCGGCCCTTATGCGAGGGAGGAGAGGAAGGCGTCGATGTCGTCCGGCGTGCCGATGCTGGAGCCGGCGAGGGAGCGGTCGATGCGCTTGGCCAGGCCGCCCAGCACCTTGCCCGCGCCTAGCTCGACCAGTTCGGTCACGCCCTGCCCGGCCATCCACTCGACGCTCTCGCGCCAGCGGACGGAGCCGGTAACCTGCTTCACCAGCAGGTCGCGGATGGCGGCGGGGTCGGTCTCGGCCCGCGCGCTGACATTGGCGACGAGGGCGGGGGACGGGGCCTGGATGTCGGTATCGGCCAGCGCCCCGGCCATCCGCCCGGCGGCGGGGGCCATGAGGGCGCAGTGGAACGGGGCGGAGACGGGCAGGAGCATCGCGCGCTTGGCCCCGCGCTCCTTGGCCAGCGGTAGGGCGCGCTCGACGGCAGCCGCCGCGCCGGATACGACGACCTGTCCCGGCGCGTTGTCGTTCGCCGCCTCGCAGACGTCGCCTTGGGCGGCCTCGTCCGCCACGGCGCGCACGGCGTCGAGGTCGAGACCGAGGATGGCGGCCATCGCGCCCTCCCCGACCGGCACCGCCTCCTGCATCGCCGTGCCGCGCAGGCGCAGGAGCCGCGCGGTATCGGCCAGCGCGAGCGACCCGGCGGCGGTCAGGGCGGAATATTCGCCCAGGGAATGCCCGGCGACGTACTGCGCCTTGTCGGCCAACGCGAAGCCGCCCTCCCCTTCGAGCACCCGCGCCACGGCGACGGAGACGGCCATCAGCGCGGGCTGTGCGTTGGCGGTGAGGGTCAGGGCATCGCCGTCCTCGCCCCAGATCACGCCGGACAGGCTGTCGCCCAGTGCCTCGTCCACCTCCTCGAACACGGCCCTCGCCGCCGGGTACCGCTCGGCCAGATCGCGGCCCATGCCGAGCGTTTGCGACCCCTGGCCGGGAAAGACGAATGCGCGCATGGGAGGGCCTCGATACGATGATTGCCGATAGGGGAGGCTTTAGCGCCCCGCGACGCCGTGTCAACCGGATGCCGCGCGCGGCGGGGGGTGCAGACGGTCCGTCCCCGCGCGCCTATCCCCGCCGGATCGGCCAGAGAAGGGCGAAGGGGCTGAGCCGGGGGAAGGCGACGGCGCCGTGGACCTGCGCGCTCAGCAGCAGGCCAAAGCCGAACAGGATGACGAGCATCGACGTGCCGCCGTAGCTGACCAGCGGCAGGGGGACGCCCACCACCGGGGCCAGCCCCATCACCATGGCCATGTTGATCGCGAAATAGGCGAAGAAGGTCATGCAGACCCCCATCGCCACCAGCCGCCCGAACAGATGCCGGATGCGCAGGGCCGTGAGCATCCCGAACAGCAGCACCCCCACGTAGACGCACAGGAGAAAGACGCAGCCGACGAGGCCGAACTCCTCCCCCAGCACGGTGAAGATGAAGTCGGTATGCTTCTCGGGCAGGAAGTCGAGGCGCGACTGCGGCCCCTTGAGATAGCCCTCCCCCGTCATCCCGCCCGATCCGAAGGCGATCTTGGACTGCGTGATGTGATAGCCCGCGCCGCGGGGGTCCAGCTCGGGGTTCAGGAAGACGGCGATGCGGTTGTACTGGTAGGGCTTCAGAAGCGCCCAGTCCTGCCCCCGGGAGGCGAAGACGGCGTAGACGAGACCGCCCATCCCCGCCGCCAGCGCCGCGAAGAACCACAGGCTGACCCCGGCGAGGAACATGATGACGATCCCGCCGGAGGCGAGCAGCACGGCGGTGCCCAGGTCGGGCTGCTTGACCACCAGCGCCGCGGGGACGGCGATCATCAGCAGGGGCGGGAGGACGGTGAGGACATGGCGCACGTTGCGCGGGTTGAGATCGTGGAAGTAACGGGCCAGCGCCACGACGAGCGCGATCTTCATCAGTTCGGAAGGCTGAAGCCGCAGCGGCCCGATCTCGATCCAGCGCTGCGCGCCCATGCCCACCGTGCCGGCCACCTCCACCGCGACGAGGAGGGCGAGCGAGACCCCGTAGAAGAGATAGGCCGATCCGTGCCAGAAGCGGATGTCGATCATCGCGACCACCAGCATGCCGCAGAAGCTGACGGCGAAGCGGATCATCTGTCGCCGCGCCCAGGGATCGAGGTTGCCCTCGGCGACCGAATACTGCATGGCGAAGCCGATGGCGGCGACCAGCGTGATCAGGACGACGAGGGGCCAGTTGAGCCGCAGGAGCTTCTGCGGCAGGGTCGGGGCGGCGGTCGCGTGGGCGTGCAGGCTCGCCATCAGGCGTCCTCGCTGCCGTCGTCGTCACGGGCCACGAAGACGGGCGCGGCGCCGTTCGGGATGGCGCCGTCCGGCACCTCGGTCGGGAATTGCAGCTTCAGCATCACGTCGCGGGCGATGGGCGCGGCGACGGACGACCCGCCGCCGCCATGCTCGACGACGACCGACACGGCGTAGCGCGGATCGTCCGCCGGCGCGTAGGCGACGAACAGGGCGTGGTCGCGCTGGTTCCAGGGCAGTTCGTCGTTCTTGAGCACGCCGGTCGTGCGCTCGGCCATCGTGATGCGGCGGACCTGCGCGGTGCCGGTCTTGCCGCTCATCTCGTGCCCGGCCATGGCGATGCGCGAGCGCAGGGCCGTGCCGCCGCGCTCGTTGACGACGCCGTACATGCCGCGCTTGACCGCCTCGATATGCGCCCTGTCGATGCCGATGCCGCGCAGGGAGCGCGCCTTGATCCGCTCGCCGTTGCGCTCGCGCACCAGGCGCGGCTGCACGTCGTAGCCGCCATTCGCAATGCGCGCGGTCATCACGGCGAGCTGGAGCGGGGAGCTGAGCATGTAGCCCTGGCCGATGCCGGCGTGCAGCGTCTCGCCCGGATGCCACGGCTCGTCGCGCCGGGCGCGCTTCCACGCCTTGTCGGGCATCAGGCCCTCCTTGGCGTCGATGAAGCCGATCTCGGGCAGGACCCCGATGCCGAACTTGCGCGCGACCTCGGCCAGGCGGTCGATGCCGATGCGCTTGGCGATATCGTAGTAGTAGACGTCGCAGGATTGCTTGAGGCCCTCGTGCAGGTCCATCATCCCGTGTCCGCCGCGCTTCCAGCAGTGGAAGCGGTGGCTACCCAACTCGATATGACCGTTGCAGAAGACCGAATGCCCCGGCCCCGCGATGCCCAGATGCATCGCCGCGAGGGCGACGACCATCTTGAAGGTGGAGCCGGGCGGGTAGAGGCCGGAGACGGCCTTGTTGTGCAGGGGCCGCTTCTCCGCGTCGCGCAGGGCGACCCAGTCCTTCGTCGACCAGCCGAGGACGAAGCCGTTCGGGTCGAAGCCGGGCGTGGAGGCTAGGGCGAGGATGTCGCCGTCGTAGATATCCATCACCACGACCGCGCCGCTTTCGTCGCCCATGCGCTGCATGGCGTATTTCTGGAGGTCGAGGTCGATGGTCAGGCGCAGGTCGTCGCCCTTGGTGCCCTCGCGCCGCTCCAGCTCGCGGATGGGGCGGCCGTGGACGTCCTTCTCGATGCGGCTCAGGCCCGCCTTGCCGCGCAGGGCCGGCTCCTCGACGCGCTCGACGCCCATCTTGCCGATGCGCATACCCGGCAGCTTCAGCACCGGCCCGTCGTCGCCCGCCCGCGCCACGTCGCGCTCGGAGGCGGCGGCGACGTAGCCGACGATGTGGCCGGTATAGCCGGCCTCCGGGTAATGGCGCGTAAAGCCCAGCTCCGGGGCGATGCCGGCCAGGGCCGGGGCGTTGGCGTTCACCTCGGCGAACTGCTCCCACTTGAGGTTCTCGGCCAGGACGACCGGCAGGAAGGCGCGGGTGCGCCCGATCTCCTCCAAGAGCGCCTTGCGGCGCAGGGGCGGGATGGGGATGATCTCGGCGAGGCGGTCGAGGGTGCGCTCCACGTCGTCCGCATCCTCGCGGTACAGGACGACGCGGTAGTTGTGGCTGTTCACCGCCAGCGGCGTGCCGTCGCGCGAGACGATGTGGCCGCGTACCGGGGCGAGCAGCGACGGACGGATGCGCGAGCGCTCGGCCCGGGCGGCGTAATGCGCGCCCTCGACGATCTGGAGATGGTACATCCGCGCGCCGAGGCCCGCCGCCAGCGCCCCCTGCGCCCCGAACAGCACCAGGGCGCGGCGCGAGAACACGCTGCGGTCATGCTCGGTGCGGGACTTGGGCGGCAGGGGCATGGAAACGGTTTCTCCTCGTCTCAGAGCGCGCGGCGCGGGGTGCGCCCCACCCGCAACACCTGCCTCAGGGCGATGGAGACCAGCGGGTAGGCGACGATGGTGACGGCACCCTGCGATACTACCAGATCGAGGGGCTGCATGGCCAGCCGCGCCGCCGAGGTCAGCGTCCAGTCGATCGCGCAGACCATCCCGGCGAACGCGCCGAACCCCAGCCAGCGCCAGCCGAGCGGCAGGGTCCGCAGGGTGGGAAACATCCGATCGAGCAGAAGCGCGGTGGCGAGGAGCGCCAGCACCCCGGCCCCCGGCACCTCCCCGAGCACCAGATCCTGCACCAGCCCGATGGCGAAGATCATCGGCACCGTCATGGCGCCGGGCCGGTGCAGCAGCCAGAAGAAGACCACCGCGACGCCGAACCGCGGCCAGGGGGTCGAGTCCGGCCCCACGCCGAGCGCGACGTGCGAGAGCAGTATTCCGGCGAGGCTGCTGGCCAGCACCAGGAACACCGTCCAGGCGGATATCCAGAACGCCTTCATTCGGCGGCCTCGGGCGCATCCGCGTCCGTGTCCTCCCCGGACGCGGCCTCGGACCCGAAGCTGGAGCCGGCCGCCTCCGGCGCGCGGGCTGGCCGCTCCTGCTCCACCCGCCCGTCCGCGCGGACGATGAGCACGGCATCGGAATCGATGGTCAGGTCGACCCGCTCGATCACCAGGCGCACGAATTCGAGCTGCGCGAAATCGGCGCTGGGCGCGACGCGCACGACGTTCTCCACCAGCGCGTCGACCTCGCCGAGGGGCAGGCCCTTCGGAAAGACGCCGCCGTGGTTGGAGGTCAGCACGCGTTGCCCCTTGTTCACCTGTCCGGGCTGCGAGAAGAACTGGAGCTTGGGCCGGTCGGTGTTGTCCCCGATCAGCAGGGCGCGGATGTCGCCGGGCTTGAGCACGACGGGAATGCGGCTCGACGCATCGGTGACCAGGACGACCTGCGCCGCATTCTCGCCCAGGGCCACGACGCGCCCGATGGCCGCCGTCCCGTCCATGACCACCGTACCGGGGCGCACGCCCTGCGCGCGGCCCGCGTTGATCGTGATGGTCTGGGTGAAGGCCCCGCCCGAATTGCCCACCACCTGCGCCGTGATGTAGTCGAAGCGCGGGGCGAGGGTGACCTTGTTGAGCGCGCGAAGCTGCGCGTTCTCCGCCTCCAGCCGCAAGGCCACCTCGCGCCAGCGGCTCAGGCTGACGATATCCTCGCGGAGCTGGCGGTTGTAGGCCGCCATGTCGAGGAACTCCCGCGCATCGGCCACGCCGCGCCGGACGGTGCGCAGCGGCGCGCCGAGTGCCGCCGTGACCGGGGAGGACAGGTCGAGCGCCGCTTCGCGCAGGGGTTCGAGCCGCGGATCGGAGGTGGCGCCGAGGATGTAGACCGCGACCGCCGCGAGCAGGAACCCCACGCCGACCCCGCGCCCGACGAGACGCCAGAAACCGTTTCTGGTACCGAGGTTCCGAGTGACCATCGCGTTCGCTCTCGTGCGCCCTTGCTGCCTGACCGCGAAACGCGATCCCGTACCGGCGCGGCCCGCCTCCGTATCTGAATAATACCTATTCTATGAGGACGTGGTTAAGCGCGTTCATGTGCTCCAGCGCCCGGCCCGTGCCGAGGGCGACGCAGTTGAGCGGGTCGTTCGCGATCATCACCGGCAGGCCGGTATCGTCGCGCAGCACCGCGTCGAGCTGGCTGAGCAGCGCGCCGCCGCCCGTGAGCATGATGCCCTTGTCGACGATATCCGATGCCAGCTCCGGCGGCGTCGCCTCCAGCGCGACCTTGACCGCCTCGACGATCTGCCCCACCGGCTCGGCCAGCGCTTCCGCGATCTGGGCCTGGTTGATCGTGATCTCCTTCGGGACCCCGTTGATGAGGTCGCGCCCGCGCACGTTCATGTACTGGCCCTGTCCGTCCGCCGGGGAGCAGGCGATGCCGATATGCATCTTGATCTTCTCGGCGGACGTCTCCCCGACCAGCAAGTTGTGGTTGCGGCGCAGGTAGCTGATGATCGCCTCGTCCATCTTGTCGCCACCCACGCGGACCGACCGCGCGTAGACGATATCGCGCAGGGCGATGACCGCCACCTCCGACGTGCCCCCGCCGATATCGACCACCATCGAGCCTTCCGGCTCGACCACCGGAATGCCCGCGCCGATGGCCGCCGCAATGGGTTCGGGTATAAGCTTCACCGCCCGCGCGCCGGCCTCCATCGCCGCTTCCTTGATGGCGCGCTGTTCGACCGCCGTCGCACCCGACGGTACGCAGATCAGGATGAAGGGACGGGACAGGAGCGAGCGCTTCTGCACCCGGGTGATGAAATCCTTGATCATCGCCTTGGCCACGTCGAAATCGGCGATGACGCCGTCGCGCATGGGCCGGATGGCCTCGATCCGTCCCGGCGTGCGGCCCAACATCGCCTTGGCCTCGGACCCGACGGCCAGGACATCCTTGTTCTCGCCGCGCACCTGGAGGGCGACGACGGACGGCTCGTTCAGCACGATGCCGCGTCCCTTGACGTAGACCAGGGTATTCGCGGTCCCGAGGTCGATGGCCATGTCCGACGAGAACACGCTGAAAAGACCAAACATACGGAATTATCCCCCGCCTCCGCAGAGGCTGTGACTGACGGTTCGCCGCTTATAGGACCGGGGCGTCCGCCGGGTAAAGGTTTTCATTCCGAGAGGCGGCACGTTCGGGACCCAAACGCGAAAGGCCGACGCTGCATGCGTCGGCCTTTCGTCTGTTTTTCATCGTGTTGAGAGCTTTGGGTTTCTTCTTAGTCTGGCGGTGACCTACTTTCCCGCGGGTTATC
>JAHDDY010000194.1:0-1714 GCA_020629115.1 Paracoccaceae bacterium
CCCGCCGATCTCTCCGACTTCCTGCTCGCGGTCGCGCCGGTGCGGCCCGTCTTCATCTGGGGCGCGCCGGGCATCGGCAAGTCGTCGCTGGTGGAGGGCTTCGCCGCCTCGGTCGGCATGGACTGCGTGTCGCTCCTCGGCTCGCAGCTCGCGCCGGAGGACATCATCGGCGTGCCGCGCATCGAGGGCGGGGTCTCGCGCTTCTGCCCGCCGTCGCAGATCGTGCGCTCCGAGCCGTTCGTCCTGTTCCTCGACGAGCTGAACGCCTGCTCGCAGGAGGTGCAGAAGGCGTTCTACTCGCTCATCAACGACCGGCGCATCGGCGAATACGCCCTGCCCGGGGGGTCGGTGGTCATCGGGGCGGGCAACCGGGCGCAGGACGCGGCCATCGTCAAGCCGCTGTCCTCGGCGCTCATCAACCGCATGGCCCATGTGCGCCTGCGCGCCGACGTGCGGGACTGGCTGGCCTGGGCGGGGGAGGCGGGCATCGCGCCGCTGGTGCAGGACTACATCCGCCTGCGCCCCGACCACCTGTGGTCCAAGCCCCAGAAGCACGAGGAGCCGTTCTCCAGCCCCCGGGCATGGCACATCCTCTCGGACGCGCTGGGCGGCTATGCGGAGCCGGACGAGCGCGCGGTCGCGGTGCTGGCGAGCGGGCTGCTGACGCCCGCCCATGCGCGCCAGTTCACCGCCTTCTTCCGCCAGCGGGCGCGCGCCTTCGATCTCGACGCCATCCTGCGCGGCGAGGCCGGCTGGCCCGAGGCCCCGGACGAGCGCGACGTCCTGTACTTCCTCGTCCAGTCCTTCCGCGCACGGCTGATCAAGGAGCTGCCGGAGGACGGACGCCGGGCGGGGGCGGAGGTCAAGGCGCTGGCCCTCTCGGCCAAGGACCGCCTCGCCAGCCTGTCGCGCATCTCGCTGGAGATGGCGCAGATCGTGGTGGCCGAGGACGAGGCGGGGGCGGGCCTGCCCGACTGGTTCATGGTCGAGGTCGCCCGCGACCTGCCCCGCCTCGCCGCCGCCCGCGACGGGTCCGGCTGAGATGGCCGGGGGCGGGAAATACGCCGCGAACCGCAAGGCGATCGAGGCGGGCCGGGCGATGGCGGACGCGCATCCGCTGGTGCGCAGCCTGCCGGACATGCGCGTTACCTGGGACGGGGCCGCGCTGGAGCAGCCGCAGGGGGCGTGGCTGTGGGCGGAGGGGGAGATATGCCGGTACTGGCAGCCGTCGGGCTGGCCCTACGATCCCGGCGCGGTCGTCCGGCCCAACCTGCGCCGCCGCGCCGCGCCGGAGGAATGGGCCTACGTCTTCGCGCGGATGCGCCTGCATCTGGTGCTCGGCGCGCTCGATCCGGCGCGGGACAGGCTGTCCGACCACGCGGCGGCCTGGGTGACGGCGGAGCGGCTGATCGGGGGCGCGGGGGTGGGCCGCCGCCCCGCCGACCTGCCGCCCGTCCCCGAGGGACTGCCGCGCGACGAGGATACCCTGCGCACCGCCCTGGCCGCGCGGGGCGATGTGCCCGGCGACGTGGCCGCCCTCTCGCTCGCCCTGCCCGGGGAGCGGTTCTGGACGTCGGGGCGGGTGGGCGCCATCCCCGACGCCCTCGCCCGGCAGCGCCTGGGCGATCTGGCCAAGGGTCTACGCGCCATCCGCCGCGCTTGGCGGGGGGCGTGCGCGCCACCCTGTCGGGCGCGGCGACCGTGAAGAGCGAGG
>JAHDDY010000194.1:1724-3074 GCA_020629115.1 Paracoccaceae bacterium
CCCCGACGCCCTCGCACGGCAGCGCCTGGGCGATCTGGCCAATGGTCTGCGCGCCGCCGCATCCGCCGCGATCGACGTGGCGGGGGGCGTGCGCGCCACCCTGTCGGGCGCGGCGACCGTGAAGAGCGAGGCGGCGAAGGCGCGGGACTGGGTCATGGCCGAATACCCCCTCCTCGCCGCGCTGGCCGCCGGGTTCGCGCTGGTCGAGGATGCCGAAACCTGCGAGCGGATGGATGTTTCCGTCGCCGCCATCTGCGACGCCTCGCGCGAGATCTACGTGAACCCACGCGCGGGCCTGATCGACCGGGACGAGGCGCGATTCGTCATGGCCCACGAGGTCCTGCACGCGGGCCTGCGCCACATCCCGCGCCGGCAGGGGCGCGACCCGTGGCTGTGGAACGTCGCCTGCGACTACGTGGTCAACGGCTGGCTGATCGAGATGCGCGTCGGCGCGCCGCCCGAACGCTTCGGCTACCTGCACGATCCGGCGCTGGCGGGCCTGTCGGCGGAGGAGGTCTACGACCGCATCACCGGCGACCTGCGCCTGATGCGCCGCCTGAGGAAGGGCCGCACGATGAACGGCACCGCGCCCGACATGCTCGACGGCGGGCATCCGCCCGGCTGGTGGCACGCGGGGGGCACCGATCTCGACGCCTTCTACCGCCGCGCCCTGGGCGAGGGGCTGGAGCTGCACCGGGCACAGGGGCGGGGCCTGCTGCCCGCCGGGCTGGTCGAGGAGATTCGCGCGCTGGAGCAGCCGCCCGTCCCGTGGGACGTGGCGCTCGGCCAGTGGCTCGATCCGTACTTTCCGCCCCTGGAGCGCCGCCGCAGCTATGCCCGCGCCCATCGCCGCCAGTCGGCCACGCCCGATATCGCGCGCCCGGCGTGGATACTGCCCGAGGAGGCGCGGGTCGGGCGGGTGTTCGGGGCGGTGGTCGATACCTCCGGCTCGATGGACCGGGTGGCGCTCGGCAAGGCGATGGGCGCGCTGGCCAGCTACGCCATGAGCCGCGACGTGACCGCCATCCGCCTGATCCAGTGCGACGCGGCCCCGCACGATGCCGGCTACGTCGCGCCCGAGGCGCTGCTGGAGCGGGTGGCGATCCACGGGCGGGGCGGAACGGTGCTGACGCCGGGCCTGCGCCTGATCGAGACGGCGGATGACTTCCCGAAGGACGCGCCCGTCCTCATCGTCACCGACGGGGCCTGCGACACGCTCGCCCCCCGCTGCGAACACGCCTACCTGCTCGCGGATGGCGGCCGCCTGCCGTTCTCGCCCAAGGGGCCGGTCTTCGCGGTCTCCTGAGCCGGCCCGGATGCGAAACCTGCCTTGCCGCCGGCGCAAATCGG
>JAHDDY010000056.1 GCA_020629115.1 Paracoccaceae bacterium
GAAGCCTACGGCGCGGCCTACACGCTTCAGGAGATGCTCACCGTCAAGTCGGACGACGTGGCGGGCCGGACCAAGGTCTACGAGAGCATCGTCAAGGGCGAGGACAATTTCGAGGCCGGCATCCCGGAGAGCTTCAACGTTCTGGTGAAGGAAATCCGGTCCCTCGGCCTGAACGTCGAGCTGCTCGACGCGGAGGAGGAGGACTGACGCGGTGCCGCGTCGCTCCCCTTTCGACGGAACGATCGAGCGGACCCCTTCCGGGTCCGCTCCACGCATTTTCGGCCCCTCGGGCCAACCCGGCGGACGTTGCCCCGCGTCCCGCGCCGGATACTGACGGAGACTTGGCATGAATCAGGAAGTCACCAATATCTTCAGCCCCACCGCCCCGGCGGACAGCTTCGACGAGATCCGCATCTCGCTCGCCAGCCCCGAGAAGATCCTCTCGTGGTCCTTCGGCGAGATCAAGAAGCCCGAGACGATCAACTACCGGACCTTCAAGCCCGAGCGCGACGGGCTGTTCTGCGCCCGCATCTTCGGGCCGGTCAAAGACTACGAATGCCTGTGCGGCAAGTACAAGCGCATGAAGTACAAGGGGATCACCTGCGAGAAATGCGGCGTCGAGGTCACGCTGTCGAAGGTGCGCCGCGAGCGCATGGGCCATATCGACCTCGCCTCGCCGGTCGCGCATATCTGGTTCCTGAAGTCGCTTCCCTCCCGCATCGGCCTCATGCTCGACATGACGCTGCGCGACCTGGAGCGCGTGCTCTACTTCGAGAACTACGTCGTCACGAACCCGGGCATGACCGAGCTGACCCAAGGGCAGCTGATGAACGAGGAGGAATACCTCGACGCCCAGGACCAGTACGGGGCCGAGAGCTTCGAGGCGGGCATCGGCGCGGAGGCCGTGCGCGACATGCTGGCCAGCATCGACCTGGAGCAGGAAGCCATCGACCTGCGCGAGGAGCTGGCCGAGGCCACCGGCGAGCTGAAGCCCAAGAAGATCATCAAGCGGCTGAAGGTCGTCGAGAGCTTCATCGAATCGGGCAACCGTCCCGAATGGATGATCCTCACCGTGGTCCCCGTCATCCCGCCGGAACTGCGTCCGCTCGTCCCGCTCGACGGCGGCCGCTTCGCCACGTCGGACCTGAACGACCTGTACCGCCGCGTCATCAACCGCAACAACCGCCTCAAGCGGCTGATCGAGCTGCGCGCGCCCGACATCATCATCCGCAACGAGAAGCGGATGCTGCAGGAGGCCGTCGACGCCCTGTTCGACAACGGCCGCCGGGGCCGCACGATCACGGGGGCGAACAAGCGCCCGCTGAAATCGCTGGCCGACATGCTCAAGGGCAAGCAGGGCCGCTTCCGCCAGAACCTGCTCGGAAAGCGCGTCGACTTCTCGGGCCGCTCGGTCATCGTGACGGGGCCGGAGCTGAAGCTGCATCAATGCGGCCTGCCGAAGAAGATGGCGCTGGAGCTGTTCAAGCCGTTCATCTACTCGAAGCTCGACGCGCAGGGACTGTCCTCGACTGTCAAGCAGGCGAAGAAGCTCGTCGAGAAGGAGCGCCCGGAGGTCTGGGACATCCTCGACGAGGTCATCCGCGAGCATCCCGTGATGCTCAACCGCGCGCCCACCCTCCACCGCCTCGGCATCCAGGCCTTCGAGCCGGTGCTGATCGAGGGCAAGGCGATCCAGCTTCACCCGCTCGTCTGCGCCGCCTTCAACGCCGACTTCGACGGCGACCAGATGGCCGTGCACGTGCCGCTCAGCCTCGAAGCGCAGCTCGAAGCGCGCGTGCTGATGATGTCGACCAACAACATCCTCAGCCCCGCCAACGGCAAGCCGATCATCGTGCCGTCGCAGGATATCGTCCTCGGCCTCTACTACCTGTCGATCATGCGCGAGAAGCAGGTGGGCGAGGGCATGGTCTTCTCCGGCATGGAGGAGATCGAGTACGCCCTGGCCAACGGCTCCGTCACCCTGCATTCGAAGATCCAGGCGCGGGTCAAGACCTTCGACGACGATACCGGCGAGCGCGTGTTCAAGCGGGTCGAGACGACCCCGGGCCGCATGATGCTCGGCGCGCTGCTGCCCGATGCCGAGACGATGGACTTCCAGCTCGTCAACAAGCTCCTGCGCAAGCGCGAGGTCGGCGACCTGATCGACGAGGTCTACCGCCGCTGCGGCCAGAAATCGACGGTCATCTTCTGCGACCAGCTGATGAAGCTGGGCTTCACCGAGGCGTGCAAGGCGGGCATCTCCTTCGGCAAGGACGACATGGAGATCCCCGACAGCAAGTGGACCCACGTGGAGGAGACCCGCGATCAGGTCCGCGAGTTCGAGAAGCAGTACCATGACGGCCTGATCACCCAGGGCGAGAAGTACAACAAGGTCGTGGACGCCTGGTCGAAATGCAACGACCGGGTGACCGATGCCATGATGCAGACCATCTCGACCGACCACACGGACGAGGACGGGCGCACGCTGGAGCCGAACTCCGTCTACATGATGGCCCATTCCGGCGCGCGCGGGTCGGTGACCCAGATGAAGCAGCTCGGCGGGATGCGCGGCCTGATGGCCAAGCCCTCGGGCGAGATCATCGAGACGCCGATCATCTCGAACTTCAAGGAAGGCCTGACCGTGCTGGAGTACTTCAACTCCACCCACGGCGCGCGCAAGGGCCTCGCCGATACCGCGCTCAAGACGGCGAACTCGGGCTACCTGACCCGCCGCCTCGTGGACGTGGCGCAGGACTGCATCATCGACGAGCACGATTGCGGCACCGACATGGTCATCTCCTGCTCGGCCGCCGTCGACGGGGGCGAGGTCGTCGCCTCGCTGTCCGAGCGCATCCTGGGCCGGACCCTGGGCGAGGACGTGCTCGACCCGGCGACGGGCGAGGTGCTCTTCGAGCGCAACCACGTCATCGTCGAGGGCGAGGACACCGCCATCGAGAAGGCCGACGTGCAGACGGTCAAGATCCGCTCGCCCCTGACCTGCGAGGCGGAGAACGGCATCTGCGCCATGTGCTACGGGCGCGACCTGGCGCGCGGCGAGTTCGTGAACCAGGGCGAGGCCGTCGGCATCATCGCGGCGCAGTCCATCGGCGAGCCGGGCACGCAGCTGACCATGCGCACCTTCCACATCGGCGGGACGGCGCAGGTCGCCGACCAGTCCTTCGTGGAGGCGACGCAGGAAGGCACGCTGGAGATCCGCAACGAGAACGTCCTCGTCAACTCCTCCGGCGAGACCGTCGTGATGGGCCGCAACATGCAGCTCGTCGTGGTCGATCAGAACGGGGTCGAGCGTGCGACGCACAAGCTGGCCTACGGCTCGAAGATGCGCGTCAAGGCGGGCGACACCATCGCGCGCGGCGACAAGCTGGCCGAGTGGGATCCCTACACCCTGCCCATCCTGTCGGAGAAGGCGGGCAAGGCGAAGTTCATCGACCTCGTGCCCGGCTTCTCGGTCCGCGAGGATACCGACGACGCGACCGGCATCGCCCAGCGGATCGTCTCCGACTGGCGGGCCGCGCCGAAGGGCATGGACCTCAAGCCCGCCGTCACCGTCCTGGGCGAGGACGGCGAGGCCGTGCAGCTCGACAACGGCAATCCGGCGCTCTACGCGCTGGCCGTCGACGCGATCCTGTCGGTGGAGGACGGGCAGGAGGTGGCCGAGGGCGACATCCTGGCGCGCATCCCCCGCGAGGGCGCGAAGACCCGCGACATCACCGGGGGCCTGCCCCGCGTGGCGGAGCTGTTCGAGGCGCGCCGTCCGAAGGACCACGCCATCATCGCCGAGATCGACGGCTACGTGAAGTTCGGGCGCGACTACAAGAACAAGCGCCGGATCTCCATCGAGCCGCCGGAAGGGCAGGGCGAGCCGGTCGAGTACCTGATCGCCAAGGGCAAGCATGTCGAGGTGGCCGAGGGCGACTTCATCCACAAGGGTGAATACTTGATCGACGGCAAGCCCGCGCCGCACGACATCCTCCATGTCATGGGGATCGAGGCGCTGGCCGGCTACCTGATCGACGAGGTGCAGGACGTCTATCGCCTCCAAGGTGTGAAGATCGCGGACAAGCACATCGAGGTCATCGTCCGGCAGATGCTTCAGAAGATCGAGATCGAATCCTCCGGCGATACCACGCTGCTGGCGGGCGAGACGGTCGACCGGGCCGAGTTCGACGAGATCAATCGCAAGGAGGAGGCCGCCGGTCGCCGCCCGGCGGTGGGCAAGTCGATCCTGCTCGGCATCACCAAGGCGTCGCTCCAGACCCGCTCGTTCATCTCCGCCGCCTCCTTCCAGGAGACGACGCGCGTGCTGACCGAGGCCTCCGTGCAGGGCAAGCGCGACAAGCTGGTGGGTCTGAAGGAGAACGTGATCGTCGGGCGTCTCATCCCGGCGGGCACGGGCGGCATGGCCGCGAAGATGAAGCGCATCGCCGCCGACCGCGACCGCGAGATCATCGCCGCCCGCCGCGCCGCCGCCGAGGCGATGGAGGAGAGCCGCCCTGTCGGCGCGCTCGAGGCTCCCGTGGAGGTTGATTCGGCCCCGGATGCCGCCGAGTAGCAGCCGAAGAAGGTAAAAGACCGAAAGGGGCGTCGACGCGGGTCGACGCCCCTTTTTCGTTGTTGTTCAAGCAAATATGTTTTTAAGGATATAGAAACAAGAATGAAGAGGCGAGAAAAGTACTTGGTACAAGCCGGTTGTTAACTTCTATCCGGGCATTCTGATCTCGAACAGGCGGTCACGCAGATCGCTCCAGCAGATTGGACCCCCCGCCATGGCATTCAGAACAAAGACCCTCGCATTCGCGACTGCACTCCTCGGCCTCGCATCGCCGGTCAATGCCGCGGGGCTCGCCGCCCTCGACGCCTTCTCCTGCGCCGGTCAGGGCACCGGCTACCAGAGCCAGGGCGCGCGCCAGAACTGGACGCCGGAATACTACCGTGGCGCGGCCACCGCGATGACCCCGAGCGATACGGATTCGACCGTGAAGCTGCGCATCATCTACGAGATGGGCGACCGGATCGAGATCGACCATTGCGGCGGCACGGTCATCGACAGCAACTGGGTCGTCACCGCCGGCCACTGCGTCGCCGCCGACCTGTCCTGGGACCGGGTCGAGATCATCGCCGGGGATCAGCACCTCGACGGGGCCAACGCGGTCAAGCGCATCACGCGCGAGGCCGTCTGCCATGCGGGCTTTCGCTACAAGACGCTGGAGAACGACATCGCGCTCCTGCGCGTCGACAATCCCTTCCCCACGCGCATCCGCCCCGCGCGGATGGACATGGACGGCGCGCCCTCGCTCCAGCGCGGCGGGGTCGGCATGGGCCACGGCTGGCCGGTGACCGGCATGCGCGCGGGCGACCGCTTCCTGAACCGCACGCCCCTGCGGGTCCATGACGTGAGCATGCGCAGCTACATCACGGTGACCAACGCGGCGAGCGCCACCGGGGGCCTCTGCCGCGGCGAGAGCGGCGGGCCGATCCTGTCGGGCGGACGCTACGGCAAGCGCCTCGCGGGGGTTCTGTCGGGCATCCAGCCGGGAACGGAGAACCACGCCGGCGACGAATGCATGCTGGGCAACTACGAGATGTACTTCACGCCCATCGCCGCCCATCGCGGCTGGATCGACCGGGTGAAGGGCTTCTGTTCCGGCAATCCCGGAGCCTGCGGCGGCACCGGCTCGGCCGGCATGGCCTACGCCTCCGCCGCACCGGCCGCGGCACCCTACCAGCAGCCGTACCAGGTCGCCCAGCTCGCCGCGCCGACCTACCAGCCGATCCAGCCCACCTACCAGAACGTCGGCCATGTCGGCCACGTCGAGCCGGCCCAGGCGACCTACGTCAATATCGGCGATGCCTGGGGCGCGTCCGTCCAGACCGTGGTCGCCCCCGCGCCGACCCCGACCTACTACCAGCCGGTCCAGCCGACCTACGTCGACACGGGCATGCAGTACGGCACGATGGCCCCGGTCTACGACACCCACGCCTACGCCCCCGCCGCGCCGGCCTATGGCGGCTACACGGTGGCCTACGCCCAGCCGGTCATCTACGGATCAGCGTTCCCGCACCATGCTCGGTGAACAGCTCCAGCAGGACGGCATGGGGCGCGCGCCCGTCGAGGATGACGACCCCGTCCACCCCCTGCCGTAGCGCATCCATCGCGGTGCCGACCTTCGGCAGCATCCCGCCCTGAATGACCCCGCGCTCGATCAGGCCCTCGGCCTGGTCGAGCGTCATCTCGTCGAGCACCCGGCCCTCGCCGTCCTTGACCCCGGCCACGTCCGTCAGCAGCAGCAGGCGCGCGGCGCGCATGGCCCCGGCGATGGCGCCCGCCGCCGTGTCGCCGTTGATGTTGAAGGTCTCGCCCGCCCGGCCCGCGCCGATGGGGGCGATGACGGGGATGATGTCCGAGGCGATGAGGTTCTCGACGAGATCCACGTTGATCGAGACGGGCCGCCCGACGAACCCCAGATCCGCATCGCGCGCCTCGCCCGTCTCCCGGTCGATCATCCGGTGCAGCAGCTTCTCGCACAGGATGAGGTTCGCGTCCTTGCCCGACAGGCCCACGGCCCGCCCGCCCTGACGGTTGATGGCGGCGGCGATCTCCTTGTTGATGCGCCCGGCGAGGACCATCTCCACGACCTCGACCGTCGCCTCGTCGGTCACGCGCAGACCGTCGATGAACTCCGTCCCCCGGTCGAGCCGCTTCAGCATCGCGCCGATCTGCGGCCCGCCGCCATGGACGACGACGGGATGCACGCCGCATTGCTTCATCAGGGCGATGTCGCGGGCGAAATCGGTGAGCGAATCGGGGTCGCCCATCGCGTGCCCGCCCAGCTTGACCACGACGACGTTGCCGTCGTGCTTCTGCAGGTAGGGCAGGGCGACGGACAGGGTCCGGGCGGTGGCGAGCATGTCGCGGGTGGAGGCTCTCTCGGTCATGTCCGCCTGCTTAATATGTCGCAGGCGAAAGCGCTACCCCGCGCATGCCTCGACCCGCGCGCTCTCCCAGGCCAGCATCGCCCGCTTGACCGGCAGGCCCCAGTGATAGCCCCCCAGCGCGCCGGACTTGCGCAGCGCCCGGTGGCAGGGGATGAGCCAGGAGACCGGGTTGCGCCCCACCGCCGTCCCCACGGCGCGCACGGCCCGGGGGTTGCCGATGCGCGCGGCTATGTCGGAATAGGTGGTGACATGGCCCGAGGGGATGGCCATCAGCGCCTCCCACACCTTCGCTTGGAAGGGCGCGCCGAGCACCGACAGGTGCACGCCGTTCCCGCCCCCGCCGAAGATCTCGCCCAGCATCCCCGCGCCCCGCGCCGCATCCTCGCGGTAGCGCGCCTCCGGCCAGCGCCCGCGCATGTCGGCCATCGCCGCGTCGCGCCCCGTCTCGGCGGTGAAGGCGAGGCCGCATATGCCGCGCTCGGTCCACAGGATCAGCGCGTCGCCGAAGGGCGTGTCGCCATGGCCCCAGGCGATGTCCAGCCCCGCCCCGCCCCGCCCGAACTCGCCGGGCGTCATCGCCTCCCAACCGACGAACAGGTCGTGCAGCCGCCCCGGCCCGGACAGGCCCGTCTCCAGGGTGGCGTCGAGCAGGGTATGGCGCTCGCGCAGTAGCGTCTTGGCATGGCCGAGGGTCAGGTATTGCTGGTACTTCTTAGGGCTGACCCCGACCCAGCGGGAGAAGACGCGCTGGAAGTGCCCCGGGCTGAGGCCCAGATGGGCGGCGACCGCGTCGAGGCCGGGTTGGTCCTCCACCGTCGCGTCGATGAAGCGAATCGCCTCGGCCATGCGGGCGTAATCGTCGGGGTCGTGCGTGGTCATGCTCTCTTCCTCCTGCGGTATCGGAGATAGAGACTGGTCACGCGGCGCGCCACCCGGTTCCTGCGCTCAGGCGAAGAACCGCGCCAGCGCCGCGCCCGTATCGGCGGGGTTCTCCTCGGGCAGGAAATGCCCCGCCGCGACCGGCCCGCCCGCCACGTCGGATGCCCAGCCGCGCCAGGCATCGAGCGGCGTCTCGGCGCTCTGCGCGATACCGCCCGCGCCCCACAGCACCAGCGTCGGCGCCTCGATCCGCCGCCCCGTCGCGCGGTCGGCCAGATCGTGTTCCACGTCGATGCCCGCGCCCGCGCGGTAGTCGTCACACATCGCCTTGAGGCGGGCGGGGTCGTGGAAGTTGCCGCGATAATGGTCCATCGCCGCCGCGTCGAACGCGTCGAGCGTCCCGGACGCCGTCCAGCTCCGCAGGGTCCAGTCGAGCCAGAAATCCGCGGCCCCCCCGATCAGCGTCTCGGGCAGGGGCGCGGGCTGGGCGAGGAAGGCCCAGTGATAGATCTTCAGCCCGAAGGCCCGATCCATCTTCGCCCAGTAATCCGACGTCGGCAGGATATCGAGCACCGCCAGCCGCCGCACCCGCGCGGGATGGTCGAGCGCCATGCGATAGGCGACCCGCCCGCCCCGGTCGTGCCCGGCCACGTCGAAGGTCTCGTGCCCCAGCGCCGCCATCGCCTCGACCATCCGCTCCGCCATCGCCCGCTTCGAGGCGGCGGCGGTATCGGCGGGCGGGTCGCTGTCGCCGTAGCCGGGCAGGTCCGGGATGACGAGGGTATGCCGCGCGGCCAGCATCGGCGCGACCGCGCCCCACATCATCCGCGACTGGGGAAATCCGTGCAGCAGGAGCAGCGGCGGTCCCTCGCCCATGACGGAGACGGCGAGCGATCCGCCCGCCGTCCCGATTCGCCGGTACGCCGCCAGGTCGGCCGTCACCCGGCCTCGCGCACGTCCAGACCCAGCTCGCGCACCTTGCGGTAGAGCGTCGAGCGCCCGATGCCGAGGCGGCGGGCGATCTCGGACATGTGGTTGGAATACTTGCGGATGGCGAGGTGGATCATGTCCGCCTCGACCTCCGCCAGCGTGCGCAGGTGTCCGTCCGCGTCGAAGGCCGTCACGCCCCCGTTGGCCCCGCCCCCGTGCAGGCCCTCGCCGTCGATGACCATGTTCGGGTCGCTCTCCTGCCCCGCGATGCCGACGATCTGCGGGAAGTCGTGCAGCGTCAGCGTATCGCGGTCCGACAGGACCACCGCGCGGTAGACCGCGTTCTCAAGCTGGCGCACGTTGCCCGGCCAGCGGTATTCCGTCAGCATCTCGCGCGCCGAGGCCTCGATGCCGCGCACCGTCTTGCCCTCCTCGGCGGCGAACTTGCGGATGAAGTAGTCGATCATCTCGGGAATGTCCTCCTTGCGCTCGCGCAGGGGGGGCAGGTTGAGGGGGAAGACGTTCAGGCGGTAGTACAGGTCTTCCCGGAACGTCCCTTCCGAGACGAGCTGCTGGAGGTTCTTGTTGGTCGCCGAGATCAGGCGGATATCGACCTTGATCGGCTTCTGTCCGCCCACGGGATCGACCTCGCCCTCCTGGATGGCGCGCAGCAGCTTCACCTGCACCTGGGGGGGCAGCTCGCCCACCTCGTCGAGGAACAGCGTGCCGCCGTCGGCCTCCTGGAACTTGCCCATCTTCTTGGCCGTCGCGCCGGTGAACGCGCCCTTCTCGTGGCCGAACAGGATGGATTCCACGAGGTTCTCGGGGATCGCGCCGCAGTTCACGGCGATGAAGGGCTTTCCGGAGCGGTCGGACGCGCCCTGGATCGCGCGGGCCATCACCTCCTTGCCGACCCCGGATTCGCCCTCGATGAGGATCGGGATGTTCGACTGCGCCGCGCGCTCGGCCAGCATGATCGACTGGCGCATCACGAGGCTCTTGGCGATGAGATCGCTGAACAGGAGCCGGTGGTCGGACTTGCGCGACAGGCGCGATATCTCGCCCGCGAGCACGTTCATCTTCAGCGCGTTCTGGATCGAGACCTGGAGCCGCTCGGGGCTGGCCGGCTTCACGATGAAGTCGTTCGCGCCCGCCTGCATGGCCTGCACCACCGTCGCGACCGACCCGTTCGCCGTCAGCACGACCACGGGCAGGCCGGGCATCTCGGGGCGGATCTCCTCCAGTACGTTGATGCCGCTCACGCCCGGCATGACCAGATCGAGCAGCACCAGGTCGATGCCCGCCGCCTTCGGCCCGCGCAGCATGTCGAGCGCCTGCTTGCCGTCGGAGGCGGCCATGGCCCGGTAGCCCTGGGCGCTGACGACCGATTCCAGCAGGCGACGCTGGGCGGGGTCGTCGTCCACGATGAGGATTGTCTGTGCCATGTGTTTCCCTTGGTCGTCTGGTCGGTTTCGCGAATGCCGGTTCCGATCCGTACCCGTACGAGGCTGCGCCATGAGAGCGTATCCGTCGCACAGTCTACCGAAACTGCACACAATCGAGTGTCGAGAACAGGTCGATACGCCGTCTGAAGCGAGATTGTGACTTGTCCTGCTACAATGTCATGTCAATTCGAGACAGGCGTCAAAATGGTTAACAAGTGGTTAACGATCTTGAAAAAGCGTCCCGCGGCGTGCCGTTTCGGGAACGGGGCGCTCTTCGCGGCACTGCCGGGAGTGGTTCGCGGACACTGTGGTTTCGCGGCTACGCTGCAGCGAATAAAGGGAATGCGGGATAATTATGGCCCCTAACCAATTGCGCCGAGACTTGAAACATGACAAGGATGTGGCAGTTAGGTCTCGTAGGTCAGGCTCCGCCCGGTCTGCCTGCCTGAGCTAAAGAAATACGGTGTAACGCAAAAGTAGACGGAGAGAGGGATGAAAACGATCTCCCGCATAATGGCTGCCACGGCTCTCGTGACCGTGGCCGGCTGCGGAAACCTACCCAATTCGAGCCTCGGCGGGACCTTCGGGGTCGAGCCGTTCATCCAGAGTTCCATCCCCACGACCGGACTTACCGGCGGCCAGGTTTACAGCGCGGCACTCGCCCGCGAATACCAGGCCCTCGCGCGAATCGCCGCTCTGGAAGACGTGAACTGGATCGACGCATCCGCGTACATGGAAAAAGCGCTTCTCGCCATTCGTGGCGCGCGCATCCAGCCGTGGGCGCCGGATGTCCTCGGCCTGTTCGGTGAATCCGAGCGCGTCTACGACCGCGTGGTCACCACGCTGAACAACAACGCGGGGCGCAACCCGATCGCCTGTGCCCGCGTGATGGCGCTCTACGACAACTACCTCGAAGAGCTGTCCGAAGGTGCCCATTCCTGCACCGACCCGGCCGTAATCCTCGCGGAACTCGACGATCAGCTCGCCGCGTGCGGCTTCGCCGAGGCCGTCGCGCCCCCGCCCCCGCCCCCGCCGCCGCAGCCGGTCTACGTGGCACCCCCGCCGCCGCCGCCGCCGCCCGCGCCGGTCTACGTGGCACCGCCGCCGCCCCCGCCGCCTCCCGCGCCGGAGCCGGTCTACGTGGCACCGCCCGCACCCGTCGACGCGTGCACCACGGTCTCCGTTCCAGAGAACTGCACCTGCGACAGCAGCACCGGCAACCCGGTCCTGACCTGCGAGCGTGTCGTTACCCGCGAGGTCACCCGTGAGGTGGTGCGCGAGGTCCAGGTACCCGCGGCCCAGCCCGAGTACGTGGCACCCCCGCCTCCGCCCCCCCCGCCCCCGCCGCCGCCCGCGCCGTCGTATCCGCTGAACTACACGATCTACTTCGGCTACGACCGCTTCGACCTCACCGCCGAAGCACGCCAGGTGATCGACGAGGCCGTCGAGGCGTTCCGCGCCTATGCCGCGCCGTTCATGGACATCGTCGGCCACACGGACACCCGCGGTTCCAAGGCGTACAACACGCGTCTGGCCCAGCGCCGTGCCGAGGCCGTCGCCGGTGCCGTTACCGCGCGCGGTGTCAACCAGGGCAGCCTGCGCGTCTCGGCAAGCAGCGAGCTGAACCCCGCGATCCAGACCGGCGACGGTGTGCGCGAGGCGCTGAACCGCCGCGTGTCGATCACGATCGTCCAGTAAGCGCGCATCCCGCGACCCGAAACGAAGCCGCTCCCCCCCGGGGGGCGGCTTTTTCGTGCGAATAATCGCCGCCGGGCTATTCCGTCCCGCCGATGCGGTCCCATATTCCAGAGAACGCCGTCTTTCCCGTCGAACCGCCGGAGGTCAGGAAAATGGTCATCATGCGCATGTCCGCCCTCGTGGCGGCCCTCGCCCTCTCGCCCCTGCCTGCAGCGGCGCAACCCGCCGAGCGGCAACCGCCCGGGCCGCAGCCGGCGCAGGAGCTGCTGCTGGACGAGCTGGACCGCCGGGCCGATGAGCTGTCGGATGCCGCGCGCCAGACCGTGGAGGAATTCGTTAACCTCGTCGGCCCCATGCTGATCCGGCTATCCCGGCTCATCGAGGGCCTGCCGACCTACGAGGCGCCCGAGATCCTGCCCAACGGCGACATCATCATCCGGCGCAAGCCCGACCCGCTCGAACCCGTCCCGCCCGTCGAGGCGGATGACGGCCTGACCGAGACCTGACCCATCCTCCGAGAGGTTCCATGATCCCCCACCTGCCCGCCCTTCGCCCCGTCATGGCACCCGACGGTGCCGCCGCGTCCGCGTCCGATGCCCTCGGCGCGCTGCCGACCTGGGATCTGACCGACCTGTTCCCCGGCCCCGATTCGCCGGAACTGGAAGCCGCCTTCGAGCGCGCCGAACGCGACGCGGAGGCCATCGCGGCGCTCCAGGGCACGCTGGCGACCAAGACGGGCGACGAACTGGCCGAGGCGGTGCGCCGCTACGAGGGATTCTCGGAGACGCTGGGCCGGATCATGTCCTTCGCGGGCCTGCGCTACTACGCCGATACCAGCGACCGGGTCGCGGGCAAGTTCCTCGGCGACTGCCAGACGCGCGTCACCGATATCTCCGGCCAGATCGTCTTCTTCAGCCTGGAGCTGAACGCCATCGACGAGGCCGCGCTGGAGGCGAGGCTCGCGGAAAGCCCGGCCCTCGCCCGCTACCGCCCGTGGCTCGACCGCCTGCGCGCGATGAAGCCGTACCAGCTTTCGGACGAGCTGGAGCGGTTCCTGCATGACCAGAGCGTCGTCGGGTCGAGCGCCTGGGTGCGGCTCTACGACGAGACGCTCGCCGCCCTGCGCTTCGACGTGGCGGGCGAGCGCCTGCCGCTGGAGGCGACGCTCACCCTGATGAGCGATCCGGACCGCACCAAGCGCGAGACGGCGGCCCATGCGCTGGCGAAGGTGTTCGGCGAGAATCTCGCCCTCTTCTCCCGGGTGACCAATACCCTGGCGAAGGACAAGGAGATCGACGACCGCTGGCGCAACCTGCCCGGTCCCGATGCGAGCCGCCATCTGGCCAACCATGTCGAGGCCGAGGTGGTCGACGCCCTGCGCGAGGCCGTGACGGAGGCGTATCCGCGCCTGTCGCACCGCTACTACGCCATGAAGGCGAAATGGCTCGGCGTCGAGCGGCTCGAATACTGGGACCGCAACGCGCCCCTGCCCGAGAAGGACGACCGCACGATCCCGTGGTCGGAGGCGCGCGAGACGGTGCTGGAGGCCTATGGCGGCTTCTCGCCCGACCTCGCGGGCCTGGCCGCGCGCTTCTTCGACAATCCGTGGATCGACGCGCCGGTGCGCGCGGGCAAGGCGTCGGGGGCCTTCGCTCATCCGACCGTCGTCTCGTGCCACCCGTACGTCCTGGTCAACTATCTCGGCAAGACGCGCGACGTGATGACCCTCGCGCACGAGCTGGGCCACGGCGTGCACCAGCTTCTCGCCGCCGAGCAGGGCGAATTGCTGTCAAGCACCCCGCTCACCCTGGCCGAGACGGCCTCGGTCTTCGGCGAGATGCTGACCTTCCAGTCGCTGCTGGCCAAGGAGACCGATCCGGGCCGCAAGAAGGCGCTGCTGGCGGGCAAGGTCGAGGACATGCTGAACACGGTGGTCCGGCAGATCGCCTTCTACGAATTCGAGCGCCGCATCCACGCCGAGCGCCGCGCGGGCGAGCTGACCCCCGACCGGATCGGCGAGATCTGGATGGCGGTCGCCGCCGAGAGCCTCGGCCCGGCGGTAAACCTCGCCGACGGGTACGAGACCTACTGGACCTACGTCTCCCACTTCATCCACGCGCCGTTCTACGTCTACGCCTACGCGTTCGGTGATGGGCTGGTGAACGCGCTCTACGCGCGCTACCAGGAAGGCGATCCGGGCTTCCAGCAGCGGTATTTCGACCTCCTGCGCGCGGGTGGTTCGAAGCATCACAAGGAGCTGCTCGCCCCCTTCGGCCTCGACGCCGCGGACCCGGCCTTCTGGGATCAGGGCCTCAAGGTCATCGAGGGGTTCATCGACCAGCTCGACGCGATGGGTTGAGTCGATGGCTGAGCCGGACCGCAAGGACGAGGAGAAGCGCCAGCGCCTGGCCGAGGCCCTGCGCGCCAATCTCCGCCGCCGCAAGGATCAGGCGCGCGGCCGGCGCGACGATGCGGCGTCGGCGACCGAGACGGGGCAGGGCGGAAACGGCGAGACGTAGGCCGTTCCACCGTCATGCTTGGGACTGCGCAATGCGAGGGTGGCCCGGGCGTCCGGAGCGTCCGGGTTTCCGCACCGTCCGGATTGCCAGGTCAGGCCCGGCAACGACGAGCGAAACGGTCAGTGCCGACGGCCGTTGACAGTGTACCAACGGAGTCTGGAGTTGACCGTTTTCCTATCCCCGCTTCCCCGGATGCTGCGCGTCACGTAGTGATGCGCTGCTGGTCGCTACGCGCAGTGGCCGGGGTCTCGCGGAGCGGAGAATGGCCCCGGGCCACTACGCGTCGTAGTGAGGACGTATAGAACGCTCACTGCCAGTAATCATTGATACTCCGACACTCGTCAATCTGCACTGCAAATTGCGACTCGGCAGTATATCTCTGGATACAAAGCGCTCTTCGCATTCTTCTTCCGGGTTATTTCGTGCCTTATTCGTTCTGATTTCTTGAGGAAAACCGGCGAATTTCGCCCGGTACTGTTCTTGCGATGCTTCCGGTATTCGGCAGTTTGTGCCGTAATTGTCTGGGAGAATGACGATGATGATGACGAGAAAGATGATTGCCGAGTTCATCGGCACGTTTACCCTCGTGTTCTTGGGTGTGGGCGCGGCGGTGATGGCCGGCATGCACGATATTCTCGGCATGTCGGGGATCAGCTTCGCCTTCGGCCTCGCCCTGATCGGCATGGCCCACGGCATCGGGCCGATCTCCGGATGCCACATCAACCCCGCCGTCAGCTTCGGCGCCGTCGTCGCAGGCCGGATGACCGTCTTCGAGATGGTGCGCTACTGGATCGCGCAGGTGGGCGGGGCGTGCATCGCCGCGCTGGTCATCCTGCTCATGGTGACGGGGCGCAAGGCCGGGTACGACGTCGGGGTGAACGGCCTCGGGCAGAACGGCTACGGCGCGGACTACAATGGCGGGTACACGCTGATCGCCGCGCTGCTCTTCGAATTCATCGCGACCTTCCTCTTCGTGATCGTCATCCTAGGATCGACCTCGCCCGGCGCGCCGACGACCATGGCGGGGCTGGCCATCGGCCTGATGCTGGTGGCGATCCATCTGGTCGGCATCCAGATCACCGGCGTCTCGGTGAACCCCGCGCGCTCCATCGGCCCGGCGATCTTCTCGGGCAGCGCGACGGCCATCGGTCAGCTGTGGCTGTTCATCGTCGCGCCCATGGCCGGGGCGGCGCTGGCCGGTCTGCTGTTCCGCGAGGGGCTGCTGATCGAGAAAACGCAGGTCGACGATGTCGCCGCATGATCCGTGAAGACGGAACGTCGACAGGCGTGGCGCGGCTCCGGGAAACCGGGGCCGCGTTTTCGCTTTGACGGATGGTATTCGGCGGCCAGACGTCCTAGATGGGTTCGAAAGCGGAAAAGCGTGGACGAGGCGGCAGCATGGACAAGATCGCGGTGACGGGCGGCGTGCCGCTCACGGGGCGGATTCCGGTCTCGGGGTCGAAGAATGCCTGCCTGCCCCTGATGACGGCGGCGCTCCTGACGGATCAGACGCTGACCCTGACCAACGTGCCCGACCTGGCCGATATCGGCACGCTTTCTACCCTCCTGCGCTCGCTCGGCGCGACGACGGAGCACGACGCGGCAGGGGGGCGGCTCGACCTGCGCGTTGCGCGGCTCTCCTCGCCGCTGGCCCATTACGACATCGTGCGCAAGATGCGCGCTAGCGTACTGGTCCTTGGGCCGATGCTGGCGCGGGACGGGGCGGGGACGGTCTCGCTGCCCGGCGGCTGCGCCATCGGCGCGCGGCCCGTCGACCTGCATTTGAAGGGTCTGGAGGCGATGGGCGCGACGCTCGACCTGCGCGACGGCTACGTGCATGCCACCGTGCCGCGCAGCGTGAACGGCGGGCGGCTGCGGGGGGTGTCCTACCGCTTCCCCTTCGTCTCCGTGGGCGCGACCGAGAACCTGCTGATGGCCGCGACGCTGGCCAAGGGCACCACCCGGCTGGTGAATGCCGCCCGCGAGCCGGAGATCGCGGATCTGGCCGCCTGCCTGTCGGCCATGGGCGCGCGGATCGAGGGGGCGGGCACCTCGACCATCGAGATCGAGGGGGTCGACGCGCTGTCGGGGGCCGAACATGCCGTCATCGCCGACCGGATCGAGATGGGCAGCTTCATGATCGCTCCGGCCATCACCGGGGGCGACGTGGTGGTCGAGGGCGGGCGGCTCGATCTGGTCTCCGCGCTGGCCGAGGCGCTGGACGCCGCCGGGGTGTCGGTCGAGCCGGTCGAGGGCGGCCTGCGCGTGCGCCGCGGCGGGGCGGGGCTGAACCCCGTCTCCCTCGTGACCGAGCCGTTCCCCGGCTACGCGACCGACCTGCAGGCGCAGATGATGGCGCTGATGACCCTGGCGGACGGCACGAGCACCATCACCGAGCAGATCTTCGAGAACCGCTTCATGCACGTCCCCGAGCTGACCCGCATGGGCGCGCGGATCGACGTGAACGGCAATACCGCGACCGTGACGGGCGTGCCCTCCCTGCGCGGGGCGCCGGTCATGGCGACCGACCTGCGCGCCTCCATCAGCCTCATCCTCGCCGGTCTCGCGGCCCAGGGCGAGACGGTGGTGAGCCGGGTCTACCATCTGGACCGGGGATACGAGCGCATCGAGCAGAAGCTGCGGGCCTGCGGCGCGCGAATCGAAAGGATCAGGGCCGATGACTGACGCCAGCTTCGCCGACGGCGACCCGAAGACGGATCGCCTCGCCCTGCGCGCGGACGACGACGAGGGCCTCGCGATCATCTCCATGCTGTTGCAGGACGCGGTGGGCAAGACGGTGGATACCGCCTGGCTGCCGAAGCGCCGCGTCTTCGCGCTGATGCTCAACCGCTTCTGCTGGGAGCGGTGCGGCGAGGGGGAGGACGGCGTGCGCTGCCGCTGCGGTCTCCATGCCGAGAACGTCCTCGCCGTGCGCGCGACCGGCTTCGACCCCGCCAGGGCGCAGCAGGCGTTCGAGCTTCTGTCCATCGCCTTCGAGCCGGGCGAGGACGGGACGGGCACGATCTACCTGCATTGCGCCGGCGGGGCGGGCTTTGCGCTCGACGTCGAGGCGCTCGACCTGCGCATGGCCGATCTGGACGAGACGTGGAAGGCGGGGACGAAGCCGCGCCACGACGGCACGGAGGAGGGCGCATGAGCGCGCGCCTGCTGTCGAGCGCGGATCCCGGCTTCGAGGCCGATTTCGAGGCGCTCCTGTCCCTCAAGCGTGAGGAGAGCGTCGACGTGAACGAGACGGTCGCGGGCATCCTGTCGGACGTGATCGCCCGGGGCGACGAGGCCGTGATCGAGCTGACCCGCCGCTTCGACCGCTTCGACCTGACGCCCGGCACCATGCGCGTGACCGCCGGCGAGGTGGACGCCGCCATCGCCGAGGTGCCGCCCGAGCGCATGGCCGCGCTGGAGACCGCGGCCGGCCGCATCCGCGACTACCACGCGCGGCAGCGGCCCGAGGATGCGCGCTGGACCGACGCGGCGGGCGTCTCGCTGGGCTGGCGCTGGACGCCGGTGGACGCCGCCGGGCTGTACGTGCCGGGCGGGCTGGCGAGCTATCCGTCCTCGCTGCTGATGAACGCCATCCCCGCGACCGTGGCCGGGGTGTCGCGACTGGCGCTGTGCGTGCCGACGCCGGACGGGGCGCTGAACCCGCTGGTCCTCGCCGCCGCGCGCCTGTCGGGCGTGACGGAGATCTACCGCATCGGCGGGGCACAGGCCATCGCGGCGCTCGCCCACGGCACCGAGAGCATCGCGCCGGTCGACGTCATCACCGGGCCGGGCAACGCCTACGTCGCCGCCGCCAAGCGCCAGGTCTTCGGCAAGGTCGGCATCGATTCCATCGCCGGGCCGTCCGAGATCCTCGTCATCGCGGATGGCGAGAACGATCCCGATTGGATCGCCCTCGATCTGCTGAGCCAGGCCGAGCACGATCCCTCCGCCCAGTCCATCCTCGTCACCGACGCCCCCGATTTCGCCCGCGCCGTCGCCGCGGCGGTGGATGCGCGGCTGGAGACGCTGGAACGCGGCGGCATCGCGGGCGAGAGCTGGCGCGCGAACGGGGCCATCGTGACGGTGCGCGATCTGGACGAGGCGGCGGCACTGGCGAATCGCATCGCCGCCGAGCATCTGGAACTGTGCGTCGCCGACCCGGAGGCGCTGGCCGGGAAGATTCGCCACGCGGGCGCGATGTTCCTGGGGCGCTGGACGCCGGAGGCGGTGGGCGACTACGTCGGCGGCCCGAACCACGTCCTGCCCACCGCCCGCAGCGCGCGCCACGCCTCGGGACTGTCGGTCCTCGACTTCATGAAGCGCACGACGATGCTGCGCTGCGACCCCGGCGCGCTGGGGGCCATCGGCGGGGCGGCGGAGACGCTGGCCCGGGCCGAGGGGCTGGAGGCGCACGGCCTGTCGGTCCGCGCCCGGCTCGACGCGCTGAACCGGGAGGGGCCATGACCGACCCGGCCGCCCGCATCGCGCATCTGAGCATCGACGAGACCGGCCTGCCCGCCGCCTCGCCCGAGGCCGAGCAGGAGCGCAACATCGCCGTCTTCGACCTCCTGGAGACCAACAGCTTTCGCCTGACCGACGGCCCGTCCGGGCCGTACACCGTGATCCTCGCCCCGCGCGACCGGCATCTCGCCTTCGTGGTCACCGCCGCCGACGACAGCGAGACGGAGGTGGCCATCCCCTTCTCCGCCTTCCGCAAGCGCGCGCGGTCCTACTTCGCCATCTGCGAGAGCTACTTCGACGCCGTGCGCCGCCATTCGCCGGACGAGATCGCCCGGCTCGACGAGCACCGCAAGGCCCAGCACGACGAGGGGGCGGACGCCCTGCGCGAGCGGCTGGCGGAGCGGGTGGCACTGGACGATCACACCGCGCGGCGGCTCTTCACCCTCGTCTGCTCCCTGTCCTATCGGGGATGAACGCGCTCCGGTTCCTGCGCGGGAACATCCGGTGGCTCGGCGCGGGAACGCTGCTCGCCTTCGCGTCGAGCTTCGGCCAGACCTTCTTCATCTCGCTCATGGGCGGGCAGTACCGCGCGGAGCTGGGGCTGAGCCACGGCGCGTTCGGCGGCCTCTACATGGCCGCGACGCTGCTCTCGGCGCTCACCCTCGTCCATGCGGGCGGCATCGCCGACCGGATGAGCGCGCGGCGGCTCGGGGCGCTGGTCATGGCGGGGCTGGCCGGGGCGTGCCTGCTGATGTCGCAGGTGGGCAATGCCGCCATGCTCTTCGTCGCCATCTACCTGCTGCGCTTCCTCGGGCAGGGGATGCTGACGCATCTGGAGGTGACGGCCATCGCGCGGTGGTACGCGGCGACCCGGGGGCGGGCGCTGGCGGTGGCGTCCTGGGGGCATCCCGTCGGCGAGGGCGCGCTGCCCGCCATCGTCGCGCTGCTGCTGACGCTGATGGCGTGGCGCGAGGTCTGGATGGTCATGGCGGGCGTGTTGGCGCTCGTGCTGGTGCCGGTCTACCTCCTCATCCTGCGCGAGGAGCGCCGGCCGCAGGGCAGCGCCGAAAGCGCGCCGGAGCGCATGACGGGCCTGCGTGGGCGGCACTGGACGCGCGCGGAGGTGCTGCGCCATCCGCTGTTCTGGTGGCTGGTGCCGGTCCTGATGGGGTCGCCCCTGATCGGGACGGCGGTCCTGTTCCACCAGGCGCATATCGCCGAGATCAAGGGCTGGACGCTGGCGCAGCTGACGGCGGGGTTCCCGCTCTACGCGGCGCTGTCGGTCGTCGCCTCCCTCGCCTTCGGCGTGCTGGTGGACCGCTTCACCGCCCGGCGCATCCTGCCCCTCTACATGATGCCGCTCGGCATCGGGATCGTGACGCTCGGCCTGTTCGACGGGCCGTGGGTCGCCTTCGCCGCGCTGGGCGGGGTCGGCATGACCGCGGGCGCGGGGATGGCGACGGTGGGGGCGATGTGGGCCGAACTGTACGGAACGAGGCACCTCGGCTCCATCCGCGCCCTGTCCGTCGCCGCGATGGTCTTCTCCAGCGCGCTGGGACCGGGCCTGACCGGCATCCTGATCGACCTCGGCATCGGCTTCGAGGCGCAATGCGTCTGGATGGGCACCTACTGCCTCGCCATGACCCCGGCGATCCACTGGCTCATGCGGCGGGAGGGGGCGTTGCCGGCGCGGGCGTGAGGGGAAGGCTCTGCCCCGCACTCGATGCGGGGCCTTTGACAACCGGGCGCTCCGCTCGAACAGGCCCCGGATCGGGGTTCGGGGCAGAGCGTCCCCCTACCCCTTCGGCAGCTCCAGCCCCATCTCCGCGTAGCGGTCGCCGTCGTCCAGCCAGCGCGGGTCGACCTGGACGTGCAGGAACAGGTGGACGGGGTGGCCGAGCATGTCGGCGAGGTCGCGGCGCGATTCCTGGCCCACGGCTTTGAGGGTCTGCCCGCCCTTGCCGAGCACGATGGGGCGGTGGCCCTCCTTGGCGATGTAGATCGTCTGCTCGATGCGGACCGATCCGTCGTCGCGGTCCTCCCACGTGTCGGTGCCGACGGTGAGCTGGTAGGGCAGTTCCTGGTGCAGCCGCAGCATCAGCTTCTCGCGCGTCATCTCGGCGGCGATGGTGCGCAGGGACGCGTCGCCCACCTGATCCTCCGGGTAGAGCCACGGCCCGGCGGGCATCAGGTCGCGCAGCCAGCCGACCATGTCGTCCAGCCCGTCCTTCTTCGTGGAGGAGACGTAGAACACGCGCGCGAAGTCGTGCAGCTTCACGATGTCGTCGGTCAGGATCAGCAGGGCGTTGTGGCGCACCTTGTCGATCTTGTTTACTGCGACGGCGATCGGGATGTCGGGGGAGATCTGCTGCCTGCATTGCTCCACGATCCGGCGCACGCCGTCCGTCACCCCCTTCTGCGCGTCGATCAGCAGGACCACCGCATCCGCCTCGCCCGCCCCGGCCCAGGCGGCGGAGACCATGGCGCGGTCGAGGCGGCGCTTCGGGGCGAAGAGGCCGGGCGTATCGACGAAGACGAGCTGGTCGCCCTCCACGTTCAGCACGCCCCGGATGCGCCCGCGCGTCGTCTGCACCTTGTGCGTCACGATCGACAGCTTCACGCCGATCAGGGCGTTGAGCATGGTCGACTTGCCGGCATTCGGCTCTCCGATCAGGGCGATGAAGCCCACGCGTGTCTCGCTCATTGGGTACCTTTCGCCCTGTAGGCGTCGCAGTCGGGGTCCGCGGGGATGGCCGGGTCGAGGAAGGCGGGCACCGCCCGGCCCGCGCAGGCGATCTGCCGGTCCATCTCCTCGCTGACGGCGTCGCCCGTCCGGCTCAGGCTGACCGCGTGCCCGAGCAGGGGATAGACGTAGTGCTCCAGCCCGGTCAGTCGCGCGTGCAGCGCCGCGGCCCATTCGGGCGGGGTGAGGGGGTCGAGGCCGCCGGACAGGACGAGCACGGGCACGCCCGCCTCCCGCGCGGGGGCATCGAGGAACGCCGCCTCCCGGGGCCGCGCCCCCCGCCACAGCCGGTAGAAGGCGAGCAGGTTCGCCGCGTCGTCCAGATCGCGGTCGTACCGGCTGGGCGCGCGCACGGTCTCGAAATCCGCCGGCTCGAAGGTGTCGGCATAGGCCTGGAGCATGAGCGGCAGGCTCTCGCGCACGAAATCGAGGTCGTAGAGCGTATCCGTCAGCATCCACCCCATCGCGCGCAGGCGGGCGGTGGCGAAGGCGTCGATCGTCCCCTGCGCCAGGCCCAGCCCGTCGGGATAGACCGCGAGGCCGGCGAGGTAGTCGAGCACGTCCGACCCGTCGAACGACCAGGCGATATCGTCCGTCAGGTGCAGCGTGAGCGGCGCCTCGTCGAAGCGCGCGGCCCAGTCGGCCAGGTCGGCCGCCCCATGCCGCGCGATGGGAATGCACCGGGCGCGGGCGAAGCAGCTGTCGTCGAGGGCGGCGAGAAAGCGGTCGCGCCCCTCGATCTCGTCGCGCGTGCCCGACAGGCCGGGGACGGAGACCGAATCGAGGATGGCGAAGCCGAGCCAGCCGGGACGGTCGGCGATCAGGTGCAGCCCCGCCTCGGTGCCGTAGGAGATGCCGTAGACCCCGGCGCGGCCGATGCCCAGCGCGCGGACGAGGGCGTCGATGTCGTCGGCGATCCGGCGCGAGGTGAACCATTCGGGGTCCACGCCCTCCCCCTCCATGCGCGCGATGCACCCGGCCAGGATTTCGCGCGATGCGTCGTTGCCGAAATCCTCGTCGAACAGGGTGTCGCCGAAATCGCAGACGGGGCGCGGGTCCGTGCCCGCCGTGCCGCGCGGGTTGAAGAGGATGACGGGGCGGTCGAACAGGAAGGACAGCAGGTCGGCGTGGTAGCCGTCGGCGGCGACCGGGGCCTCGCCGGGGCCGCCGGGGATGTAGAGTACCGGATCGGCGCCGGAACCGTCATGCGGCGAGAGGGTCGCGACGTCGAAGGAGATGCGCGCCCCGCCGTCGTCGCGGGTGGCGCGCAGGCAGGTCGCATGGTGGTCGGGCGGCGGCGTCTCGAACGGGCAGGCGACGGGGGCGATGGTCATCTGCGCCCGCGCCCCGTCCGCCGGCAGGGCCGCGCCCGCCAGCACGGCCAGCGCCGGGACGATGCGCCTCATGCGGCCCCGCCGATGACGTCCAGCAGCAGGCGCGCGCTCTCGCGCTCGGCGGCGCGCTTGGACGCCGCGGCGGCCTCGGCGCATCGCCCGTTGTCGAGGGTGACGCGGACGGTGAAGCGCGGGGCGTGGTCGGGGCCGTCCTGGGCCACCGTCTCGTAATGCGGCAGGGCCTGCCCCCGCGCCTGCGCCCATTCCTGGAGCGCGGTCTTGGGGTCGACAGGGGCGGCGGTCTGGGCGTCGAACAGGTGCGCCCAGTGGTCGAGGACGAAGGCCCGCGCCGAGGGCATCCCCGCGTCGAGATACACGGCGGCGATCACCGCCTCCATGGCGTTGGCGAGGAGGGCAGGCTTGCGCCGTCCGCCGCTCTGCGCCTCGGCCTTGGCCATGATCATGTGCGGCCCGAGATCGAGCCGCTCGGCGATGACGGCGCAGGTCTCGCGGCTGACCAGCGCGTTGAGGCGCGGGGCGAGCTGGCCCTCGCTCTCGCCGGGATAGCGCGCGACGAGGGCGTCCGCGATGACGAAGTTGAGCACTCGGTCGCCGAGGAACTCCAGCCGCTCGTTCGACACGGCGGCCTTGGCGCTCGAATGCGTCAGCGCCTCGCGCAGGAGCGCCGTGTCGTCGATGGTCTGGCCGAGACGGGCCTGAAGGTCGGTCAGGGGGGGCAGGTGCCGGACCATGCCGGACCTAGCGAATCCAGTTCAGGAAACGGTCGAAGCGCCATTTCCAGAAGGTCAGCGGGTTACCTTCCGACGACAGGAAGATGATCTCGGCCCGTCCGATGAGGTCCACGAAGGGCACCGAGCCGATCTTGCGGCTGTCGCTCGAATTGTCGCGGTTGTCGCCCATGAAGAAATATTCGCCTTCGGGCACCGTGTACTTGCGCGTGTTGTCGTTGTTCGTGCGGTTGCGGTCGGCGTTGAGGATCAGGTGCGAGCTGCCGCCGGGCAGGGTCTCGACATACTGTTCCTTCACGCACACCCGCTCCCCGTCGATCACCGTGCGCTCGCTGCACAGCTGGCTGGAGATGGAGGCGCGGTCGACCGGCTCGACGAAATCTTCGATCCGGCGCAGGCCGACCGGCGCGTCGTTGATGTGCAGCACGCCGCCGATCACCTGCACGGTATCGCCCGGCAGGCCGATGAGGCGCTTGATGTAGTCCTTGTTCCCGTCGCGCCGGTTCTTGAAGACGATCACGTCCCCGCGCTCGGGCTGCGCCGCCCAGACGCGCCCCTCGAAGAGCGGCGGGCTGAAGGGCACCGAATGCCGGGAATAGCCGTAGGCGTATTTCGACACGAACAGGTAATCCCCGATCAGCAGCGTCGATTTCATCGAGCTGGAGGGGATGCTGAAGGGCTGGAACAGGAAGATGCGGAACACGAGCGCGATGAGCAGCGCGTAGACGACCGTCTTCACGAGTTCGCCGAGGCCTTCGGATTCCTCACCCGTATCGGAGCGTGCCATGAACCATCCTATCCGGGCCGCGCGCGACCCCTGCTGTGCCGGGCGATAAAGCGGATGCGCCGGGGGGTTGTCAAGGTGGGGTGGCCTCGCACCGGGCGCAACCGGCCTTGCAACGGAGGAAAAGTTGATATCTGTTCATGGTACGCGTTCTGGGGGTGCGCGTGAGATGACCGGGCAACGAGATTTCTTCATCAGCTTCACGAGCGCGGACCTCGATGTCGCGACGGCCATCGACGAGGCGGTGCGCGGGGCGGGGTTCACGACGTGGTTCCACCCGCGCGACAAGCCCGCCGGGGCGGGGATCGCCAACTGGATGGAGACCGCGCTGGAGGCGACGCGGCAGATGATCGCCATCTGCTCGCCCGACTATTTCGACCAGAAGAGCGCGTATTCCATCGTCGAGCGGCAGAGCATGTTCTGGGAGAACCCGAAGAACGATGCGCCCTTGCTCCTGCTGGTGAAAGTCCGGGAGTGCAAGATACCCCGCCTCATCGCCCAGAACGAATACCGCAGCGTCGTCGGCATGACCGGGGCCGAGGCCGGGGCGAGCGTGGTCGAGTGGCTGAGCGGGGAGCAGGCGCGGCAGGCGCGGCTCGCGGCGGAGGAGGTGGGCCGGAGCCGCCGGCACCCGCCGCACTTCAACGTCCCGGGCAGCCGCAATCCCCATTTCACGGGCCGCGAGGTGGAAATGGAGCGCCTGCACGAGCGCATCGCCTCCAGCGGGCCGGGGGCGCATGCGATCACGGCGGTGAAGGGCATGGGCGGGGTCGGCAAGACGACGCTGGCTCGCGAATACGCCCTGCGCCACGGCACGGCGGCGCATTTCGGCGGGGTGTGGTGGATACCGGCGGAGACGGAGACCGGCATCCTCACGGCCCTCGCCGCGCTGGCCGGGCGACTCCGCATCCCGGAGAAGCCGGATCAGGCGGAGACGGCGCGGGAGGTGTGCGCCTGGCTGGGGGCGCAGCCGGATGCGGCCCCGTGGCTCGTGATCTTCGACAATGCGCCCGATGCGGCGGCGGTGAAGGACTGGCTGCCCCACGGGTCGGCCCGGGTGCTCATCACCTCGCGCTACAGCGCGTTCGGCGGCATCGCGGAGGAGATGTCGCTCGATGTCTGGGACGAGGACACGACGGTCCGCTTCCTGCGCGAGCGGGCCGGGCGGGGGACGGAGGAGGAGGCGCGGGCGCTGGCGCGGGGACTGGGCGGCCTGCCGCTGGCGGCGGAGCAGGCGGCGGCGTTCCTGCGCGAGCGATCGACGGTCGGCTACGCCGAGTACGGCGCGCGTCTGGTGCAGATGCTCGCCCGCAAGCCCGCCACCATGACCGGCGACTACCCCGACAGCCTCTACGCCACCTTCGCGGCGGCCATCGAGGCGGTGGCGGACCGGGAGGAGGGCGAGGCGGCGCTGGCGATCCTCAATATCTGCGCGTTCCTGGCCCCGGAGGGGGTGGAGTTGAAGCTGTTCACGCAGGTTGGCGCGACAATGCCGGAAGATCGGTTCCCCGACCCGCCGCGCGGAGCGCTGGGCGATACGCTGCGCTGCGGGGATGCCGTGGCGGCGCTGGAGAACTTCGCGCTGGTGAGGATCGGCAAGAGCGATTTCGGCCAGACCCTGACCATGCACCGCCTGCTCGGCGAGGTCGTGCGGGACCGGCTGGACGCGGCGGAGAAACGGCATTGGGCCGTGGCGGCGGTGCGGATGGTTCGGGCGGCGATGCCGTATGCCTCCGATGAGCCGCAGCACTGGGGTGTTACCGCCCGTCTGACCCGTCACGCCCTTGCTCTCGCGCCCCTCGATCTCGGAGACGG
>JAHDDY010000195.1 GCA_020629115.1 Paracoccaceae bacterium
GCGTCGAGGCACGCCTCGAAGGTGGGGATGTCCTTCGTCGTGACGAAGCGCAGGGGCAGTCCCGTCTGCCGCCCCAGGGCCGCGACCAGCGGTCCCCATCCCCGGGCGAGGCGGGTGGCCGATTGCTGGGGCACGACGGCGAAGGTCAGGGCCGGGGCCGGCGGCGGGGCCTCGGCCGCCGCCTCCGGCCGGTCGACGCCCGGGGCGAGGGCGATGCCGACCGGGATCGCGAGGCAGGCGGCCAGGGCGGCGAGCGTGCGGTGCAGGGGTGTCATGGCTGTCCTTCTCGTCATCGTCTCGGGCGGCGTCTCAGGCGCAGGCGCGGACGTAGTCCGGCGCGAGATACGCCAGCAGGCGTTCGATGGCCTCGACCTTGGGGATCATCGGCACCTGCGTATCGTCGGCATTGTGCATCAGCGGCGCGCGGTCGCCGCTGACGAGGAAATACCGGATGGCGCGCTCCGGATAGCGCATGCGGCAGCAGTCGATGAAGCGCATTCCGTTGAACGTGTGCTCGGCATCGCCCAGCAGGTGGTAGTCCGCGACGACGAGGGAGACCGAGGCGTCGAACTCCATCTCCTCCAGCGCCCCGATGAAATCCGCACAGTAGCGGATGCGGTAGTCGAGGTCTTCGAGCATCTCGCCGATCTCGCTGCGGATCATCGGGTCGTCGTCGAGCACCAGGGCGGTGCGGGTCTGCGTCGGCACGGTCGCGGCATGGATGGCCATGGTCTCTCTCCCCCTCTTCCCCGCCGCGCCGGGCGACCGGGGCTGTTGCTGGAATGAGAGCCTTTGTCTCGAATGCGATGCATCCGAGTATGCGCGTTTCGTGCAATCGCGTGCCAGGAGGTTCAATCTTCGCGCAGGCCCGAATCGTCCGCGCAGAGCCGCGCGGCGGTATCGAGCAACGCATCGAGGTCCACGGGCTTGGCCAGGCACTGCGCGAAGCCCGCCTCCAGCGCCTCGACCTCGTTGCTGCGCGCGCCGTGGCCCGACAGCAGGATCGCCGGGGCCGCGACGCCGGGCCGCTCGCACAGGCGGCGGTACAGGGCGATGCCGTTCAGGCCCGGCATCTTCAGGTCGGTGACCAGCAGGTCGATCCGGGTATCCTCCGGCAGGGCGAGCGCCGCCTCCCCGCTCGGCGCCGTGACGACGCGCCAGCCCTCGTCCTCGAAGGCCTCGCGCATCTCGTCGAGGATGAACGCCTCGTCGTCGACGACGAGGACCGTATGACCGTGCATGTCCGAGACCCCCCCTTTTTTGCGGCGATGGGAGACAGTCTACGGATTTTCGGCTTCGCCGGGTGGCGCGTCCGTGCAAAATTGTGCAAGGACCGTGCAAGGATGACCGCATGCCGGGAAGGGAGCGCCATGACAACCGTTCTGCTCGTCGAGGACGACGCCGATCTGCGCGCGGAGCTGGCCGAGGCGCTGGAGGATGCGGGCTTCAGGGTGGCCGAGGCGGATCGCGTCGCGGCCTTCGGCGCGGCCTATGACAGCGCGCGGCCGGATGTCGTGCTCCTCGACATGGCCCTGCCCGACGGGCGCGGCATGGATATCGCCCGCGACCTGCGCCGGGTCTCGGACGTGCCGATCCTGTTCCTGTCGGGCCGGGGCGACGAGATCGACCGCATCGTCGGGCTGGAGCTGGGCGCGGACGACTTCATCCAGAAGCCGTGCAGCCCGCGCGAGCTGGTGGCGCGCATCAACGCGGTGGTGCGCCGGACGGGCGCGCGGGGCGGCGGGGCCGCGCCGACGCCGCCGCGCGGCGCGCCCCCCGATGCCGAGCGCATCCTGTTCGAGGGGTTTTCCCTCGACGTTCCGGCCATGGGGCTGACCGATCCGTCGGGCGCGGCGGTGCCGCTGACGACCGCCGAGTTCCAGCTTCTGGAGATCCTCGTGCGCCGGCCCATGCGCGTGCTCAGCCGGGACCAGCTCCTCGACCTCCTGCGCGGCGAGAACTGGGCGGGCTACGACCGCACCGTCGACGGCCTCGTCTCGCGCCTGCGCCGCAAGCTGTCGGTGGACGGCGCGCCCTGCCCCTTCCTCAAGACGGTGCGCGGGGCGGGCTATATGTTCTCCGCGTCCACCGCCGCCGGATGACCGCGCCGCGCCCGGGGGCCGCGGGGACGGATGCGGCGATACGACTTTGGTGGGGCATTCGGCCCCCCGGCGCCTGATATCGCAGAAATTTCGCGCTTCGCCCGGAAACCGCCCGCCAAACCGCATTTGACTCCCGGCGGGGTCGGTGCCGTTCAGCAAAGGAGAACGATCATGGCATGGACCGCCCCGAAGCTCGAAGAACAGACCTGCGGCATGGAAATCAACATGTACTTCCCCGCCGAGGAAGAAACCCTGTTCTGATATCCCCCACGGGATAGCACGACAATCGGCGCGCGCCTTTCCGACGGGAGGGCGCGCGCTGCGTTTGGGGGCCGGACCATTCCCGATCAACGGGAGGAGGCCCGAGGGGAGGAAGACGGACCATGCAAGGGGCCGCACGCATTCGCGGATCGCAGCGCGCGCCGTCGCGGGAGGACCTGGAGGCGCGGCTGCGCGCCGTGGGGGCCGAGCGCTATCACGACCGGCACCCGTTCCACCACCGCCTGCATTCGGGCGGCTGCACGCCCGATCAGGTGCGCGCCTGGGTGGTGAACCGCTACTACTACCAGAGCCGCATCCCTATGAAGGACGCCGCGTTCATGTCGCGGGTCGAGGACCCGGCCCTGCGCCGCGCTTGGCGCAGCCGGATCGAGGACCATGACGGCGCCGAGGGGCAGGAGGGCGGCATCGCCCGCTGGCTCAAGCTCGCGACCGCCGTCGGTCTCGACCCCGACTACGTGGCGGGCGGCACCGGCATCCTGCCCGCCACCCGCTTCGCCGTCGACGCCTACATCCGCTTCGTGCGCGACATGCCGATGCTCGACGCGGTGGCCGCCTCGCTGACGGAACTGTTCGCCCCGGCCATCCACGCCAACCGCATCGAGGGCCTGCTGGCGCATTACGATTTCGCCGATGCCGAGAGCCTGTC
>JAHDDY010000196.1 GCA_020629115.1 Paracoccaceae bacterium
AGACGATGGAGGCGGTGGCGGCGCAGAACATGAGCTGGAAGAAGTAGTCCGAGCCGGTGGAGGCGTACTCGGCATCGTCAGGCCCGTCGGCGAGACCCACGGATTCGAGCGCGGCGAGGGCGAAGGCTCCGAGATAGCCGCCCGCCTCGTCGCTCCCGATGCTCCAGTTGCCAAGGGGGTACATCAGGTTGTAGCCGATGAGGTAGTAGCCCAGACCCGCGAGGGAGAAGAGCGCGACGTTCTTGGTGCATTGCATCGACACGTTCTTGGTGCGCACGAGGCCGACTTCGAGCATGCAGAAGCCGGCGGCCATGAACATCACCAGGAAGCCGCCCATGAGGAAGAGCAGCGTGTTCATGATCCAGATGCCGTCGGCGGGCAGGCCCGCGGAGGCGGCATCCTGCGCGAAAGCGGGAACGGCGGCGAGGGCCATGGCGGCCACGGCGGCACCGGCCATGCGGGAGGGTGAAAGGGATGGTTTCATCGTCTGGTCTCCTGTGGAATCGTCCGGGCGCTGCGCGGCGTCAGAGCGCGTCGGGGCCGGTCTCGTCGGTGCGGATGCGCAGGGCCTGCTCGACGTCGAGGGTGAAGATCTTGCCGTCGCCGATGCGGCCCGTCTTGGCGGTGGTGGCGATGGCGTCGATCACGGACGGGGCCAGATCGTCGGCGACGACGATCTCCAGCTTGAGCTTGGGCACGAAGGTGACGGCGTATTCGGCGCCGCGGTAGATCTCGGTATGCCCGCTCTGGCGACCGAAGCCCTTGCCTTCGCTGACGAGCATGCCCTGCACGCCGATGCCGGTCAGCGCCTCGCGCACCTCCTCCAGCTTGAACGGTTTGATGATGGCGATGATGAGTTTCATGGCGCTCTCCCCCTGACGAGACCCGGCGGGTCATGGTTCGACTGTCGGGGGCGCTTCTATCACGAACCGTGCCAGTTCGACGGCAGGCGAGCAAACCGTTGTTATGGTGGGGCTTTGCCTATCGCTTCTTGCGCCGTGCTCACGATGGCGTCATTCGATTCGATTAATTTCTATGCAGAATGATCTGATTGACTAAACTTTAATCAATGATGCGGGGGCGGGTCGGTTCCCGCCCCGGATGCCTCAGGGAAGGGCGATGTCCGTCTGGACAAGGCGACGGCTGCCGCCCGCGAGGGTGACGAACTCGACCGGGGTGCCGACGGACAGGGGGAGGGGATCGTCCTGGGTGACGGTCTCGACCCGACCGTCCGTCATCCGGACGGTGTAGCGCACCGCCCTGGAATCGGCATTCTCCATCGCGATGCGGCCCGCCTGCCCCGCCGTGACCCCAGCGACCCCGCCCCAGGGGCCGGGGATGATCGCGCCCAACACGCTCGCCCCGATGGCGATTGCCGCCTGGCCGCCCTGCTGCGACCGGGGGGTCACCGGCTCGGCCAGCGCGATCCGGCCCGTCGTCGCGGGGATGGCGGCGGTCGCCGAAACCGGGGCGGGAGCCGCCGGGGCGGATGCGACGGGTGCCTGCCCGTTCGCCGCGCAGGCCCCGAGGGCGAGGAGGCAGGCGGGGGCGAGAAGGGCGCGCTTCATGGGGGTCTCCATCGGTTGCGGTTGTTCGGGGCCACTATCCGCCCTGCCCCGCCGCTTTGCAAGCGTCCGCGCTGGACCCGCCTTCGTCCCCGCGCTAGAGCGTCGGTCGATCGGGCCGTACCTTCCGCCAACCCTCGGGCGCGATGCGGCAAGCGACGGGAGGATCGCCATGGCGCGGCGCAGGAAGGGCGAGGCTGTGCACGGCTGGCTGGTCGTGGACAAGCCGGTGGGGATCGGCTCGACGGACGTGGTGTCGAAGGCGCGCTGGGCCTTGCGGGCGCGCAAGGCGGGCCATGCGGGAACGCTCGACCCGTTGGCGAGCGGGGCGCTCGCGGTGGCCTTCGGCGAGGCGACGAAGACGGTGCCGTACGTGATGGACGGGGCCAAGCGGTACACGTTCACGGTGGGCTGGGGCCGGGCGACGACGACCGACGATCTGGAGGGGGAGACCCTGCACGAGAGCGACGCGCGCCCGACGGCCACGGAGATCGAGGCCGCCCTGCCCGCTTTTCGCGGCGACATAGAACAGGTGCCGCCCGTCTTCTCGGCCATCAAGGTGGACGGCGCGCGGGCCTACGACCTGGCGCGGGCGGGGGAGCGGCCCGAACTGGCCCCGCGCCGCCTGCATGTCCCGGCGCTGGATCTGGTCTCGGTCGAGGAGGATGCGGCGACCTTCGCCTTTACCTGCGGGAAGGGGGGCTACGTGCGGTCGATCGCGCGGGATCTGGGGGCGGCGCTGGGGTGCCACGGGCACGTGACGATGCTGCGGCGGCTCTCGACGGGACCGTTCGACGTGGCCGACGGGGTCGCGTGGGACGTGTTCGACGCGGTGCGGGCGGGGGAGGCGTCGGTGACGCTCCTGCCCGTCGCGGCGGCGCTCGCCCCGCTGCCCCGGTTCGACCTGACGGCGGACGAGGCGCGGCGGCTGCGCAACGGGAATCCGGTCGAGGCGCGGGGGGCGGTGCCGCCCTACGGCGCGCCGTGCTGGGCGGCGCTGGACGGGGAGCCGGTGGCGGTGGGGACGGCGAAGGGGGGGATGGTGCATCCCTCGCGCGTCTTCGTCTTCGAGCCGTGAGGCCATCCGCCCCCTTGCCAAACGCGCGCCCACGCGCACCATGGCGGCCATGAGCGGAACGCGCGAGGAGATGCTGGCGGCGCTGGCATGGCAGGTGGAACTGGGGGCCGACGAGGCGCTCGGGGAGGATTTTGTGGACCGCACGGTTGCGGACCGCAAGGTCGCGGATCGCACGGTTGCGGACCGCAAGGTCGCGGATCGCACGGTCGCGCCGCCGCAGCCCGGCAAGGGGCAGGCGAAGAGCGCCCCGGTGCTGACGCTCAGCAG
>JAHDDY010000057.1:0-7213 GCA_020629115.1 Paracoccaceae bacterium
GCTGGAGGCGAAAGGCTCGCGCTTCCTCGCCGCCCTCGTCCCCATCGCCGAATACGACGCCCGGCTCGCCGCGATCCGGCGCGCGCATCGCAAGGCGTCGCACCACGTCACCGCCATCCGCCGCATGACCGACGACAACCGCGTCGAGGAACACGCCAGCGACGACGGCGAACCGGCGGGCACGTCCGGCATGCCGACCCTGCGCGTGCTGATCGGGGCGGGGCTGGTCGATGCGGGGCTGATCGTCACCCGCTACTTCGGCGGCACGAAGCTCGGCACGGGCGGGCTGGCGCGGGCCTATTCGGGCGCGGCGGCGCTTGCGCTGGCGGCGGCGACGCCCGTGCCGTGGCACCGCATCGTCACGCGCGCCGTCTCCGCCCCCTTCGCCGCCTCGGCCACGCTGGAGCGCCACCTCGCCGCCCTCGACCTCGTCATCCTCGACCGCGCCTATACCGAGGAGGGCGTGACCCTGACGGTGCGCGGGCCGGAGGAACGGGTTGCCCGGGCGGCCCTGCCGGAATACGGCTAGCCCCCATGACCATCGCCCCCGCCATCCGCGCCCGCATCGACGGCATCCTGCGCGATATCGAGCGCACGGAGGACGTGCGCCTGCTCTTCGCCATCGAGAGCGGATCGCGCGCCTGGGGCTTTCCCTCGCCGGACAGCGACTACGACGTGCGTTTCGTCTACGCCCGCCCGCTCGACTGGTATCTCTCGCTGGAGCCGGGCCGCGACGTAATCGAGCGGCCGATCGACGCCGTGATGGACGTGAGCGGCTGGGATGTGCGGAAGGCGCTGCACCTACTTCTGAAGCCCAACCCCGTCCTCCTCGAATGGCTCGACAGCCCTATCCGCTACCGTTGGGACGAGGAACCGTGTGCCGCGCTGCGGATGCTCGCGGCACGGGTGGCCCACGGTCCAGCCTGCCTGCACCATTACCTGCATCTCGCCCGCAAGCAGTGGCACAAGCATATCGACGGCAAGGAGAGCGTGAACCTCAAGCGGTATTTCTACGTCGCGCGCCCGATCATGGCGCTGCGCTGGATGCGAATGCACCCAGAAAAGCCCCCGCCCATGGCCTTCGACGCGCTGCGGGACGGCATCGCCCTGCCCGGTGCACTGGACGCCGATCTCGACCGCCTGCTCGTGCTCAAGAGCATCGCCAGCGAGAGCGGCGACGGGGCGCGCATTGCGGCGCTGGACGCCTTCGTCCTCGCCGAGCTGGCGCTGGCGACCGAAGCGGCGAGGACGACGCCCAAGCCCGGTGCGGACCTGCGCACCGATGCCGATGCACTCTTTCGCGCTATCGTGAAGGGCGAACGGCACACCGAATCCTAACGGGCCTGCTGTAGATCGGGGCCACCGCCCCAAACCAACGGAGTTTTCCCCATGCGCGTCACCATGATCGGCACAGGCTATGTCGGCCTCGTCTCGGGTGCCTGCTTCTCGGATTTCGGCCATGTCGTGACCTGCATCGACAAGGACGCGGCCAAGATCGAGACCCTGCGGCAGGGCGGCATCCCGATCTACGAGCCGGGCCTCGACCGGCTGGTCGCGCGCAACGTCGAGGCGGGGCGACTGCATTTCGAGACCGACGCGCGCGAGGCCATCCGCGGCTCCGACGTCGTCTTCATCGCCGTGGGCACGCCGTCGCGCCGGGGCGATGGACACGCGGACCTGACCTACGTCTACGCCGCCGCCGAGGAGATCGCCTCGATGGTCGAGGGCTTCACCGTGATCGTGACGAAGTCCACCGTCCCCGTCGGCACGGGCGACGAGGTGGAGGCGGTCATCCGGCGGGCGAACCCGGACGCCGACATCGCCGTCGTCTCGAACCCCGAATTCCTGCGCGAGGGCGCGGCGATCGAGGATTTCAAGCGCCCCGACCGGGTGGTCATCGGCCTGGAGGACGACCGCGCCCGCGCACCGATGAAGGAACTGTACCGCCCGCTGTACCTCAACGAGACGCCCGTCGTCTTCACCCAGCGCCGCACGTCCGAGCTGATCAAGTACGCCGCCAACGCCTTCCTCGCGACCAAGATCACCTTCATCAACGAGATGGCCGACCTGTGCGAGGCGGTCGGCGCGGACGTGCAGCAGGTGGCCAAGGGCATCGGCCTGGACAAGCGCATCGGAGGGAAATTCCTCAATGCCGGGCCGGGCTACGGCGGGTCGTGCTTTCCGAAGGACACGCTCGCCCTGTCGAAGACCGCCCATGACGCGGGCACGCCGGTCGAGATCGTCGACGCCGTCATCGCGGCGAACGCGGCGCGCAAGCAGGCGATGGCCGGGCGCATCGTGGATGCCCTGGGGGGCGACGCGCAGGGCCGCACCGTCGCCGTGCTCGGCCTCGCCTTCAAGCCCAATACCGACGACATGCGCGACGCGCCCTCGCTCGACATCGTGCCGGGGTTGATCGCGGCGGGCGCGCGGGTGCGGGTCTACGACCCCGAGGCGATGAACGAGGCGCGCAAGCTGCTGACCGGGCCGGTCGACTGGTGCGCCGACGCCTACGAGGCCATCGAGGGCGCCGACGCGGTCGCCATCGTTACCGAATGGGACCAGTTCCGCGCGCTCGATCTGGCGCGAGTGAAATCGCTCGTGAACACGCCGCTCGTCGTGGACCTGCGCAACGTCTACGACGCCGAGACCATGGCCGCGCACGGCTTCGCCTATGCCTGCATCGGGCGCGCGGGATTGCCGATGCCCGGAACGGACGTGCAGAAATCGGCCTGAAGGAAGCGACCGAACGAGCAGCTACACACCGCCACGACCGCAAAGGCATTTTTCACGGCGATACCCTGTTTACATGAATAGTCACAGCGATAACCTGCACTCGTTCGTTGAGTGGGGGAGTCGATGCCGATCCGGTTCAATCGCAGTGTGAAGATCGCACCTGGCATGCGCCTGAATTTTTCCGGTTCGGGAACCTCGCTATCCGTTGGTGGCCGAGGCGCGACGGTGAATTTCTCCAAGCGTGGAACGAGAACCACCCTCGGTATTCCGGGGACGGGATTGTCGCACAGTTTCTCATCGCGCACACCTTCCCGGCGAGCTATCGACCGCCGACAGGAACGCGAGGAACGCGAACGCGTCAGGGCCGAAGCGCTTTCGAGAATCCGGGTCAGCGTCGATGACGAGGGTGTTCTCACCTGTCTGGATGCTCATGGATCATCGCTACGCGGTCGCGACCTGACCCTTCTCTGGGAACAGGAAGGCGAAGCGATACGCGCCCTGCTGCTTTCGACGGCCGACAATATCAACGGCGACGTGGAACTGCTGAACGGCATACATCTGGACATGCCGCACCCTTCTCCCGCGACATTGCTCGATCCGGTTCCCGTCGCCGAGTTTGCGCCCAGGAAACCGAATGAAGAGCATTGTCCCGAGGAACCGCGTTTCATGGAACCCAAGCCTCCGGGGCTCTTGAGCCGGTTTTTTGGCGGAAAGCGCCGTCACGCCAAACGTGCCGCCGAAGCGCGAGATTCGTTCGACGTCCGGCATGAAGCATGGCGTTCCCGATGTGTGGCTGTCGACTCCGAGAATGAAGTACGGGAGGAGAACTGGCGGCACGCCCATGCGAAATGGATGGAGAAGGTCGAGAGAAACCGCCTCGAAAACATCGAGCGTGAAAAAGCCCATAGAGAAAACCTGCGACACGACAGCGACTATGCCGATGCGGTCATCCAAGAAGCGCTGACCGCACTCGAATGGCCCCGCGAGACGCTGATTGCGCATCGGGTCGATGCGGCCAACCACACGATCTGGATCGATCTTGATCTGCCGGAGATCGAGGATCTGCCCCAAAGGGTCGCGTCTCTGGCGTCTTCCGGAAAGAAACTGACTGTGAAGGCAAAACCGCAGAAGACACTGAGAATGGAATATGCCCGTCATGTCCATGGCATAGCACTGCGCATCGCCACGACCGTCGCCGCGGCGGTTCCATGGACGGAAATGATCGTCGTCTCCGGTTACTCGCAACGTCTCGATACGGCAACCGGGGTGATTCGGGACGATTATCTCCTGTCGGTTATGTTCACGCGAAGCGGTCTTCAGGAAATCGACTACACCGCTCTCGAAAGGGTCGATCCGATAGAGGCGGTCGCGGCCTTCGAGAACCGGAGAAGGATGACGACGACCGGGATATTCAAACCCGTAGAACCGTTCGCACCCGCTGCTTCCTGAATATATGCCCCGATAGAAATTGGTCTGAAGGGGCGACCAAACGGGCTATTCCCCTTCCCCGCGTTCCGGCCTATCCTCTTCCCCCATCATAGCGGGGAGCGGGTGCATGGATTTTGCCCTTTCGGACGAACAGGTCGCGATCCGCGACATGGCCCGCGACTTCGCCGCCGAACGCCTCGCGCCCGACGCCCTTGAATGGGACGAGACGGGCCATTTCCCCGCCGACGTGGTCCGCTCGACAGGCGAGCTGGGCCTCGCCGGGATCTACGTGCGCGAGGATGTGGGCGGGTCGGGGCTGGGGCGGCTCGACGCCGTGCTGATCTTCGAGGCGCTGGCCCATGGCTGTCCCTCCATCGGCTCGTTCATCTCGATCCACAACATGGTCGCCTGGATGATCGACCGCTTCGGCACCGAGGAGCAGCGCCGCACCTGGGTGCCGAAGATGTGCGCGATGGAGACGATGGGCAGCTATTGCCTGACGGAACCCGGTTCCGGGTCCGACGCCGCCGCCCTGCGCACGCGCGCCGAGATGGACGGCAACGAATGGCGGCTGAACGGGACAAAGGCGTTCATCTCCGGCGCGGGCCATTCCGATCTCTACATCGCCATGGTCCGCACCGGAGGCGAGGGGCCGCGCGGCGTCTCCGCCATGCTGATCGAGGACGGCACCGCGGGGCTGAGCTTCGGCGCGAACGAGCGCAAGATGGGCTGGCGCGCCCAGCCCACCGCGCAGGTACAGTTCGACGATTGCCGCATCCCGGCGGGCAACCTGCTCGGCGAGGAGGGCAAGGGCTTCCGCTACGCCATGGCCGGGCTGGACGGCGGGCGGCTCAACATCGCGGCCAGCGCGCTGGGCGGGGCGCAGACGGCGCTGAACGCGGCGCTGGCCTACGCGCAGGAGCGCAGGGCCTTCGGCGGCCCCATCGCCGATTTCCAGTCTGTCCAGTTCAAGCTCGCGGACATGGAGACCCAGCTGGAGGCCGCCCGCGCCTTGCTTTATCAGGCCGCGTGGAAGCTGGACCAGGGCACGCCGGACGCGACGAAGCATTGCGCGATGGCCAAGCGCTTCGTGACCGATGCCTCCTTCGCCGTGGCCAACGAGGCGCTGCAACTGCACGGCGGCTACGGCTATCTCGCCGATTACGGTATCGAGAAGATCGTGCGCGACCTGCGGGTGCACCAGATTTTGGAAGGCACCAACGAGATCATGCGCGTCATCGTCGCCCGGCAGATGCTGGCGGCGTGACGGGCGGTGTGCTATGTGTATCTCGACCCTTACCGGAAGATACACGGAGCGAGCCATGAACACCGCGCTGAACATCCGCAATGTGGGACCGGAACTGAAGACGGCCCTTGCGAAGCGAGCCAAGCAGGAGGGCAAGCCGATGTCGACGCTCGCCAAGGAAATCTTGCTGGATGCCATGAATGTGAGGCCGGAAACACCCGAGGAACGATGGAGAAGAGAGAATGCCGCGGCAATCGCCGCGTACAACGCCCGAACGGATGAAACTCTCGAAAAACTGTACAAGATGAGCGCCGTACCCATACCACGTTTCGACGATGAGAGATGAAACAGTTCGATGTGTTCCTTGCTCTCGATGGCGAATTCTACTGCATCCTGCAAAACGACCTGCTCTACGACCTGAACAGCGTGACGACGGCCATGCTCGTCGACCCGTCAAAAGACCCGACCTCGCGGCTTACACCGATCGTGACCGTCGAAGGGCGTCGCTATATGCTTGACATTCCCCGTCAAATTCCCCTGCGCAGGAATGTGCTGAATAGAGCCAAGCATGTGACATCGCTCACCGACCGCCGCGACGATATCCTCGACGCCCTCAATCTTCTCTACTGGGGCCTCTAGAAAGGAACCGCCCGCATGTTCACCACCGGCATGGATTTCGGCCTCGGCGAGGAGATGGACGCCCTGCGCGAGACGGTCCGGCGCTTCGCCGCCGACGAGGTGGCCCCCGTCGCCGCCGAGATCGACCGCACCGACGAGCCGCCCTATCACCTGTGGCCGAAGATGGGCGCGCTCGGGTTGCTCGGCGTGACGGCGGACCCGGACTACGGCGGGTCGGGGATGGACTATCTCGCCCAGACCCTCGTGATCGAGGAGATCAGCCGGGCCAGCGCCTCCGTCGGCCTCTCCTACGGCGCGCATTCGAACCTGTGCGTGAACCAGATCAACCGCCACGGCACCCCGGAGCAGAAGCAGAAGTACCTGCCGCCCCTCTGCTCCGGCAATCATATCGGCGCGCTGGCCATGAGCGAGCCGGGGGCGGGGTCGGACGTGGTGTCGATGACGCTGCGGGCCGAGAAGCGCAACGACCGCTACATCCTCAACGGCTCGAAGATGTGGATCACCAACGGTCCTGGCGCCGACACCCTCGTCGTCTACGCCAAGACCGACCCCGATGCCGGATCGAAGGGCATCACCGCCTTCCTCGTCGAGAAGGCGATGGCCGGCTTCTCGGTCGCGCAGAAGCTCGACAAGCTGGGGATGCGCGGCTCGGCCACCGGCGAGCTGGTGTTCGAGGACGTGGAGGTGCCCTTCGACAACGTGCTGGGCCAGGAGGGGCGCGGCGTGCAGGTGCTGATGTCCGGTCTCGACTACGAGCGCATCGTGCTGGCGGGCGGGCCGGTCGGCATCATGGCCGCCGCGCTCGACGTGGTGATGCCCTACGTCCACGAGCGCAAGCAGTTCGGCACGCCCATCGGCGAGTTCCAGCTCATGCAGGGCAAGCTTGCGGACATGTACACCACGATGAACGCCTGCCGCGCCTACGTCTACGCCGTGGCCCAGGCCGCCGACCGGGGCCGCACGACCCGCAAGGACGCCGCCGGCTGCATCCTCTACGCCGCCGAGAAGGCGACCCAGGTCGCCCTCGACGCGATCCAGTGCCTCGGCGGGAACGGCTATACCAGCGACTACCCCACCGGCCGCCTCCTCCGCGACGCCAAGCTCTACGAGATCGGCGCGGGCACGAGCGAGATCCGCCGCATGCTGATCGGCCGCGAGATGTTC
>JAHDDY010000057.1:7313-24966 GCA_020629115.1 Paracoccaceae bacterium
GATCGGCGCGGGCACGAGCGAGATCCGCCGCATGCTGATCGGCCGCGAGATGTTCAGCGAGACGGCGTGACCCTGCGCCATTCCCCACTCCCCAGCCCCTCCACCGACCAATCGCCCACCCGCGCGCGGACGAGGCGCAGGGTCGGGTGGCCCACCGCCGCCGTCATGCGCCGCACCTGCCGGTTGCGCCCTTCGCGGATGGTGAGCGACAGCCAGCAGTCGGGCACCGTCTTGCGCGCCCGGACGGGCGGGTCGCGGGGCCACAGATCGGGCGGCGCGTCGATGCGGTCGACCCGGGCGGGGCGGGTCGGCCCGTCCCTGAGCGTCACGCCCCGGCGCAGACGCTCCAGCGCGGCCTCGTCGGGGATGCGCTCGACCTGCACCCAGTAGGTCTTGGCCATCTTGTGCTTCGGGTCCGCGATCCGCGCCTGCAACCGCCCGTCATCCGTCAGCAGCAGCAGCCCCTCGCTATCCCGGTCGAGCCGCCCCGCCGGATACACGCCCGGCAGATCGACGTAATCGGCCAAGGTCGCCCGCCCGTCCCCGTCGGTAAATTGCGAGAGCACGCCGAACGGCTTGTTGAAGGCGACGAGGGTCATGCGTCCGCCACCATGTCGGCCAGCGCGCGGCGATAGGCGGGCACGATGTGCCCGCGCGCGACATGGCGCCCCGCGCGCACCCGGTGCCGCCCCGCCGACCACACGTCCGTCACCGCCTCGCGCCCCGCCGAAAAGACGAAGCCGTCGAGCAGCCGGTCGGGCGACAGCGCGCAGAGGGAGGGATGCGCGGCATCGAGGGCGAGGAGGTCCGCGAGGCGACTGGCGGCGATCTCGCCCGCATCGCGCGCCAGCGCCCGCGCCGCCCCCCGCGCCGCCCGGCGGTAGAGCGACTGCCCGACGCCCTCCCCCGGCTCCGTCATCACGGTGCGGGCGCGCATCCGCAGACGCTGGCCGTATTCGAGCATCCGCAACTCGCCCGCCAACGCGATCCGCACGTTCGAATCTGTCCCCACCCCGAACGCGCCCCCCGCGCGCAGGTACGCCGCCCCCTCGAACAGACCGTCCCCCAGATCGGCCTCCGTCACCGGGCACAGGCCCGCCACCGCCCCGGATGCGGCGAGGGCGCGGGTCTCGGCATCGGTCATGTGGGTCGCGTGGACGAGGCACCAGTCCGGCCCGACGGGCGCGTTATCCAGCAGCCATTCGACGGGCCGCGCGCCGAGCCACGCCTCGATCTGCGCCACCTCGCGCGTCTGTTCGGCGACATGGATATGCACCGGCACCCCGGGATGCGCCGCCACCACGGCGTGCAACTCGTCGGGTGCGGTCGCGCGCAGGGAATGGGGGGCGATGCCGAGGCGGGCGTCGGGCGGCAGGGCGTGCAGCGCCTCGCCCGCCGCCTCGACCAGCCGCGCGAAGCGGTCGGGCGCATTGCCGAACCGGCGCTGCCCCGGCTCCAGCGGCATCCGCCCCGCGCCCCCGTAGCTGTAGAGCACCGGCAGATGGGTCAGGCCGATGCCCGTCGCCCCCGCCGCGGCCACGATCCGGCGCGTCGTCTCCGCGATATCGGCATGGGGCGTGCCGTCCGGTCGGTGGTGCGGATAGTGGAACTCGCCCACGGCGGCATAGCCCGCTTCCTGCATCTCCATGAAGGCCATCGCGGCGATGGCCTCGACCCGCTCCGGCGTCAGCCGCGCGGCGAAGCGGTACATCGTCTCGCGCCAGGTCCAGAAGCTGTCCCGCCCGTCGGTGCGCATCCCGGTCAGGCCGGCCATGGCACGCTGGAAGGTATGGCTGTGCAGGTTGCCGGGCGCGGGCAGGAGGATGCCGGCGCGCGCATCGCCCGGCCCCGCCGCCGCGCCCGCCTCGACCCGCGCGATACGCTGCCCGTCGAGCGTCACCCGGACGTCGCGCGCCCAGCCGGAGGGGAGGAGCGCACTGTCCGCGAAGATCGCCATCAGAACGGCGTGTCCGCCCCGTCCGCGCCGGCCTTCTCCAGATAGGTGGCGACGACCTTCTTGGTGCCGGTGGCGAATTCCACCATCGCCTTGTCGTCGTCCAGCGCCACCACCTCGCCATAACCGAACTTCTGGTGGAACACCCGGTCGCCCGGCTCGAAATCGGGGATGGCCCTGGCGTCGATGATCGTCGGCACGCGCTTCGCCGTGCGCGCCGCGTTCTGCTGCATCCGCTGCCAGCCGGGGGAGTTGTAGCTGTTGGCGCTGCTCACCCGCTCCTCCATCGCCGTCGAGCCGCCGAACGCGCTCGCCCCGCCATAGGCCCCGCCGTAGAGGCCCGGCGCGGTCAGCACCTCGACATGCGCCTCCGGCAACTCGTCCACGAAGCGCGAGGGCATGGCCGACTGCCACTGGTTGTAGATGCGCCGGTTCGCGCTGAAGGTGACGGTCGAGAGCCTGCGCGCGCGGGTCACGCCGACATAGGCGAGGCGGCGCTCCTCCTCCAGACCCTTGCGGCCCAGCTCGTCCATCGACCGCTGCGACGGGAACAGGCCGTCCTCCCAGCCGGGCAGGAACACCACGTCGAATTCGAGGCCCTTGGCCCCGTGCAGCGTCATGATCGAGACGGACGGCGTGCCCTTGTCCTGCGCGTTCTCCATGACCAGCGAGACGTGATCGAGAAAGCCCTCCAGGCTCTCGAACTCGGAGATCGAGCGCACCAGTTCCTTGAGGTTCTCCAGCCGCCCCGGCGCATCGGGCGAGCGGTCGTTCTTCCACATGTCGGTGTAGCCGGATTCGTCGAGGATCGTCTCGACCAGCTCCCACGGCTGCACCTTTCCAGCCAGCAGCGTCTCGCGCCAGCGGGCGAAATCGGTCAGCAGGCGGCCCAGGCTGCCCCGCGCGCGGGCGGTCAGCGCCTTGTCGCCCTCGTCGCACAGCGCCGCCGCCGCGCGGACGAGCGACGTGTCCATCCGCCGCGCCGCCTCGTTGACCACCGCGACCGCCTTGTCCCCGAGGCCGCGCTTCGGCACGTTGACGATGCGCTCGAAGGCCAGCCCGTCGCTCGGGGAGGCGACCACGCGGATATAGGCGATGGCGTCGCGGATCTCCTGCCGCTCGTAGAAGCGCGGGCCGCCGATGACGCGATAGGGCAGGCCGATGCTGAGAAAGCGGTCCTCGAAGGTGCGCATCTGATGCGTCGCGCGGACGAGGACGGCGATATCGTCGAGGCTCACCGGGTCCAGCCCGCGCGAGCCTTTCTGGAGCGCCTCGATCTCCTCGCCGATCCAGCGCGCCTCCTCGTCGCCGTCCCACACGCCCATGAGGCGCACCTTCTCCCCGTCCCCCTCGGCGGTCCACAGCTCCTTCTTCAGCCGCTCCTCGTTGCCCGCGATGACGCCGTTGGCCACCGCGAGGATGTGCGAGGTGGAGCGGTAGTTCTGCTCCAGCCGCACGATCTTCGCGCCGGGAAAATCGCTCTCGAAGCGCAGGATGTTGCCCACCTCGGCCCCGCGCCAGCCGTAGATCGACTGATCGTCGTCGCCCACGCAGCAGATGTTGCGGTTCTTCTGGGCCAGGAGGCGCAGCCACAGGTACTGCGCGATGTTCGTATCCTGATACTCGTCCACGAGGATGTAGCGGAACCAGTTCTGGTAGCGGTCGAGCACGTCGGGGTGCGTCTGGAAGATGGTCAGCGTATGCAGCAGCAGGTCGCCGAAATCGGCGGCGTTGAGCGTCTTCATCCGGCGCTGGTATTCGAGGTAGAGGGCTCCGCCCTTCCCGTTCGCGTAGACCTCGGCCTCCTTGGCGGGCACCTTGTCGGGGGTCAGGCCGCGGTTCTTCCACCCGTCGATCATCCCGGCGAGCATCCGCGGCGGCCAGCGCTTCTCGTCGATATTGTCGGCGCGGATGAGCTGCTTCAGGAGGCGGACCTGATCGTCCGTGTCGAGGATGGTGAAGTTCGACTGCAGGTCCACGAGTTCCGCATGGCGGCGCAGGATCTTCGCGCTGACGGAATGGAACGTGCCGAGCCAGGGCATCCCCTCGACCGCATGGCCGACCAGGCCGCCGATCCGCTCGCGCATCTCGCGGGCGGCCTTGTTGGTGAAGGTGACGCAGAGGATCTCGTTGGGCCGGGCGCGGCCCGTGCGCAGCAGGTGGGCGAGGCGGGTGGTCAGGACGCGGGTCTTGCCCGTCCCGGCCCCGGCCAGCACGAGGAGCGGCCCGTCCAGCGTCTCGACCGCCTCGCGCTGGGCGGGATTGAGCGTGTCGAGATAGGGCGTGTCGGGCGCGGCGGCGGGCATCGTCGCCATGGCCCGCGCCGACAGCGGGCGGGAATCGGCGGCGAATCCTTCATCGGCAAATGGATCAGACATGGAACATAGCTACGCCGGGCGGGGCGATAATCCAAGCCCGCGGGGCGGGTATGCGGCAATCCGGTCCGGCTTTCGCTCGTACTCCGTCCCCGGCGCAGACCGGGGACCTCGCGGGATAGCGCACCACTCGTCAAGGCTCCCGGTCTTCGTGCCGCGCGCAACGCCGGGAGCGGGATGGCCGTCGGATCACTGCCCCATCAGGCCCGGCGGAAGCTGCATGTCGCCCATGGCCTTCTGCATCTCCTCCTGCGCGCGGACGCCGGCCTTCTCCTGAGCGGCGGCGACGGCGGCGACGATGAGGTCCTGCACCACCTCGGCATCCTCGGGCTTGAAGAGGGAGGGGTCGATGGTCAGCCCCGTCAGCCTGCCCTTGGCATTCGCGGTCGCCACGACCATGCCGGCACCCGACGCGCCCTCGACGTGGATATGCTCCAGCGCCTCCTGCGCCTCGACCGCCTTGGCCTGCATCTCGCGCGCCTGGCCCATCAGCTTGCCGATATCGCCCAGGTTCTTCAATCCGTCGAACATTCAGTTCTCCCCCAAGAGGTCCATGTCGTCGTCATCCTCGCCGTCCTCGTCCGGCATCACGGGTATATCGAGGGCGGCGGGGGCGGTATTCAAGGGGATGGGCAGCAATTCCCCGTCCGGAAAGGCCGCGAGCGCCGCCGCGACGAGGGGATGCCTGCGCACGCGCTGGTCGAGGTTCTGGTGGGCGACGGCATGGTTCTCGGCGATGGTCGGCTCGCCCTCGGCATCGCCGATCGACACGATCCACCGCGTCCCCGTCCAGTTCCCCAGCTTCGTCGCTAGCGTCCCGGCGAGGTTCTCGGGCGCGCCCGCCGCCGGGCGGAACTCGATCCGCCCCGGCGCGTAGGAGATCAGGCGGACGAAGGAGCGCACGTTCGTGTGCAGGAGACCGTCGCGCTTCCTGCCGATCAGCGCGACGACGGCGTCGAAATCCTCCGGCATCTCGGCGATCCCGGCGCGGGGGGCGGCGGCGGGCGCGGGCGCGACCTGCGCCCGCGGCTGCGGCACGGGCATCGGCGCGCTGGCGGCCACGCGCAGGGCGCTGGCCCCGCCGCCTCCACCGCCCCCGGACGGCGACGGCGACGGCGAAGGCGACGGCGCGGAAGATGGAGCATCCTCCATGTTTTCGAGCTTGCGCACCAGATCGCCGGGCGTCGGCAGGTCGGCCACGGCGCACAGCCGGATGACGCTCATCTCCGCAGCCATGAGCGGCGAGGGCGCGGTGCGCGTCTCCTCCAGCGCCTTCAGCAGCATCTGCCACGACCGGGCCAGCACCCGCATCGGCAGGCTCTCGGCCAGTTCCCTGCCCCGCGCGCGGGTCTCGGCGGGCAGGGAGGGATCGTCGGCGATATCGGGCGCGACCTTGAGCGTCGAGAGCCAATGCGCCGTCTCGGCCAGATCGTTCAGCAGCACCTCGGGGTCTGCCCCCGAGCGGTACTGGTCGCGCAGGTCGGCCAGCGCCGCCGCCGCCTCGCCGCGCATGATCGTGGCGAACAGGTCGATCACCCGTCCCCGGTCGGCCAGCCCCAGCATGGCGCGCACCGCCTGCGCGTCGCCGCCCCCGTCCGCGATGGCCTGATCCAGCAGCGAGAGCGCATCGCGCACCGACCCCTCGGCGGCCCGCGCCACGAGGGCCAGCGCCTCGGCGTCGATCTCGACCCCCTCGGCCTCCGCGATCCCGGCCAGATGCGCGATGAGCCGGTCCGGCTCGACCCGGCGCAGGTCGAATCGCTGGCACCGGGACAAGACCGTCACCGGCATCTTGCGGATCTCGGTCGTGGCGAACAGGAACTTCACATGCGCGGGCGGCTCCTCCAGCGTCTTCAGCAGGCCGTTGAAGGCGTTCTTCGAGAGCATGTGCGTCTCGTCGATGATATAGACCTTGTAGCGGCCGATCGCGGGACGGTACTTCGCCCCCTCGATGATCTCGCGCACGTCGTCGATGCCGGTATTGGACGCCGCGTCCAGCTCGATCACGTCGACATGCCGCCCCTCGGCGATGGCGGTGCAGTTCTCGCAGGTGCCGCACGGTTCGACCGTCGGCCCGCCCTCCCCGTCCGCACCGATGCAGTTCAGCCCCTTCGCGATGATGCGCGCCGTGGTGGTCTTGCCCACCCCGCGCACCCCGGTCAGGACGTAGGCGTGGTGGATGCGCCCCGTGGCGAAGGCGTTGCGCAGCACGCGCACCATCGCCTCCTGCCCGATCAGGGCGTCGAAGTCCTGGGGCCGGTATTTCCGGGCGAGAACCTGATAGGAATCGTCTTCGCGGGCCATGCCCCACCCTAGCCCATCCCGCCCCGCCAATGCCAGCGCCGGCTCAGCCGAGCGGCGTCCAGCACACGCCCGCCGGGGGCAGCGTCCCGCCGTCCACCTCGCGCGGTTCGGGACCGTGGTTGAAGGTGAAGCGATGCCCGGCATGGGTCCGCGTCCGCACCCCCTCGGGCAGGACGCGCGTTTCGACCCCCGCCTTCTCGCACAGGGCCGTCAGGATGCGCGCGAAGGCCGCCTCGTCGGGCCACCCGGCGAGATACTGCAGCCGCCCCGCCCCCACCAGCACCGGCGCGCCCTCCTCCGTCGCCTCGATCACCGGCGCGGTCGTCTCCAGCGCCTCCAGCCAGTGCCGCACGGCCCCGCCCCCGGCGAGCGGGCGCGGGCTGTCGGCGCGGAAGGTCTCGACATGGGCGACGGTGACGTCCAGCCCGGGGATGGCGGGCGGGAGCGGGACGGGGATGGCGAAGTCGTCGGTCTTCGACGCGAAGCGCGGGCCGAACAGGCAGACGGCCCCGCTCTCCACCCACCGCGCCATCCGGGCGGCGTCGGCACGGAACAGCCCCGGCACGAGGACGAGGCGATGGCCGTCGCCCGGCGCGGCATCGGGGGGCAGGATGTCGATATCGAGACCCAGCGCGCGGCAGGCGCGGTAGGTCTCGAAGACGAGGCGGAAATGGTCGAAACCCGCCCCCTGCGGCTGGATCTCCCACGCCCAGCAGGATTCGTAGTCGAAGACCAGCGCGACCGGCGCGGTCTCCGCCCCGCCCTCCGGCAGCGCGGTCATCTCGTCCGCCACCCGCCGCGCCTCGGCCATCGCCGGCGCGTCCGCGCTGTCGGGGCGCAGCAGGCCCGCGTGCATCTGCTCCTGCGCGAAGGGCGCCTGCCGCCAGCGGAAATAGCACACCGTCTCGGCCCCGTGGGCAAAGGCTTCCCAGGTCCAGAGCCGGACCATGCCGGGCAGGGGCGCGGGGTTGACGGGCGCCCAGTTCACCGGCCCCGGCTGCTGCTCCATCACCCACCACCGCCCCCGGCCCACGGCGCGATAGAGATCGTGGTGGAACGCCTGGAAATCCGGATCGCCCGTGCGGGCGTGCCTGCGCTGGTGCGCCGGTCCGTCGCCGACGCGATCCTCCAGAAAGCCCAGGGGATAGCTGTCCCAGCTCGCGATATCCAGATCCGCGCCCACCGCGAAATGATCGAACTCCGTCACCCGGCCCATGTAGTTGTGCGCGATGGGCGCGTCGGAATGGGCGCGGATGATGCGCACCTGCTCGGCGTTGAAATCGCGCACCATGTCCGAGGCGAAGCGGCGAAAGGCCAGCCGATGCGCCGGATTCGCCTCCGTGACCGTCAGGTTCGGCAGGTCCACCGCGTCGAACGCGCCGTATTCCATCGACCAGAACACGTTGCCCCAGGCCCGGTTCAGCGCGTCGGGGCTTTGGTAGCGTTGCGCCAGCCAGTCGCGGAAGGCGTCGCGCGCGGCATCCGAATAGCTGACGGTCGTGTCGTGACAGCCGTATTCGTTGTCGGTCTGCCACGCCGCGACATGCGGATTCGCGCCGTAGCGTTCCGCCAGCAGCGCCGTGATGCGGCGGCTCTCGGCACGGTAGCCCTGATGCGCGAAGCAGTAGTGCCGCCGGGAGCCGAATCCCCGCACCCGCCCCTCGGCGTCGCGGGCGAGCATGTCGGGGTGCCTGTCCAGCATCCAGCGCGGCGGCGTGGCCGTCGGCGTCCCGAGCACGACCTTGAGGCCCGCCGCGCCGAGCAGGTCGATGGCCCGGTCCATCCACCCGAAATCGAGCGCCCCCGGCTCCGGCTCCAGCCGCGACCACGCGAATTCGCCGATGCGCACCCAGGACAGGCCCGCCCCGACCATGCGCCGCGCATCCTCGGCCCACATTTCCTCCGGCCAGTGTTCGGGGTAGTAGCAGACGCCGAGCGCCCGGTTCATCCCCCGACGGCCGCGTCGTAGGCGGCGACCATGTCGGCGGCGATGCGCCCGACCTCCGCCGCCGACCGCCCCGGCCTGTAGAGCGCCGAACCGATGCCGAAGCCGTCCGCCCCCGCCGCGCGCCAGGCGGCGAAATCGTCCGGCCCGACGCCGCCGACCATCGCCATCCGCGTCTCCGGCGGCAGGACGGCGCGCACGGCCTTCAGGCCCTCGACCCCCATCTGGAAGGCGGGAAAGACCTTCAGCCCCGTCGCCCCGGCCTTCAGCGCCGCAAAGCATTCGGACGGGGTCAGCACGCCGGGCCAGCTTTCGAGATCGCGCCGCACCGTCTCGCCGATCACCTCCGCGTCGACGTTGGGCGACACGATCAGCCGCCCGCCCGCCTCGGCCACCTGCCCCACCTGCTCCGGCGTCAGCACGGTGCCCGCGCCGATCGTCGCGCGGTCGCCGAACGCCCCGGCCATGCGATGGATGCTCTCGACCGGGCGGGGCGAGTTGAGCGGCACCTCGATGATCGTGATGCCCGCCTCCACCAGCGCCGCGCCGATATCGAGCGCCTCGTCCGGGGTCAGGCCGCGCAGGATGGCGATGAGGGAGCGATGGGTCATGGGGCGATCTCCGCATGGGCGGCGCGCAGGCCGTCGAGGGTGCAGGCGGTGCCGTCCGCCATGTGGGCCGAGACGCCCGCCACGTCCAGCGCGCGGGCGTAGAGGGCGGCGAGGCCGGACGCGCCGATCAGCGCCACGGGACGTCCGCGCCAGCGCCCTGCCATGGCCGCCAGCTCCGCGCCGATCAGCAGGCCCGACAGCCGCGCCCGGGCGTCCTCCGGCGCGACATCGCTCAAAAGGTCCCCCGCGCGCAGCGCGAAGAGATGCGCGGGCACGGCCTCGGGCGCGGCCAGCGCCTCGTCCACCGTCGCCTCGAACCCCGCGCCCATCGTCGCGCCGACCGAATGGCGCAGGACGGAGGATTTCGACAGCAGCGCGAAGATCTCGCCCGTCATCACCGTGCGGAACGCGGCCACGCGCCCCCCCGCCGCCTCGACCCATTTCGAATGGGTGCCGGGCAGGCACAGCGCGCCCTCGAAATCCGGCTCGCAGGCGAGGAACCCGGCAACCTGCGTCTCCTCGCCGCGCATCACGTCGGGCGGGTCCATCTGCTTCAGGCCGGGCAGGATGTGCATGGCGAGGCGCGGGTCGCGGGTCTCGACGCGGACGGCGCCGCCCGCCGGCGCGCAGGGCACCGCGCGGTACGGCGCCTCGGCCCATCCCTGCCGCGATCCGACCATGCCGCAGGCGATTACGGTCGTCGCATCCTCTCCGAGCCAGGTACCGACGAGGGACAGGAGCGCCCCCTCGAACGCCTCCCGCGCCAGCCCGGCCATGCCGTCGCCGGACGATGCCTCGGCCAGCGCCGACCCGTCCGCCCCCATCGCCCACGCGCGCAGGTTCGAGGTGCCCCAGTCCACCGCGATCCAGTCCGCCCTCACAGGCGCGCCCCTTCCAGCACCCAGATCGTGCCGGGAAAGGACCATGGCAGCGTGAGTCCGTGGGTCATCAGATACGCGCCCGAGACCTCGACCGGCTCGTCCTTCAGCACGGGCGACCCGCGCGACAGGGCCGGGGCCTCGGCCCGGTTGAGCAGGGTGATGCGGTAGCGCGCCGCCGGGTCGAGCCGGGTCAGGCGCAGGGGGCGCGGCGCGATCTGCGGCGAAGTGTCGGCCCGGCCGGAATAGACCACGAAGCGCCCCCCGTCCGTCGCCATCTGCTGCTCGGCAATCACCGCCGCGTCGGCGCTCTCCAGCCCGAGGATGTTCGCCTCCAGCAGCCAGTCGCGGTTCCCCTTCCACCACGCCGTCACCTCGCGCAGGATCGACGCCTCGCGCTCGGTCAGCTCGCGCGGGTCCATCTCGAAGCCCATGTGCCGCTGCGCCGCGACCCAGGCGCGGAAGGAGATGTCGAGCACCCTGCCCGACGTGTGGCAGATGCGCGGGCCGACATGCGAGCCGGTGACGGTGGTAGGCAGGAACAGCGCGGCCACGTTCTGCATCCGCAGCCGCTCCAGCGCGTCGTTCGAATCCGAGAGCCAGACGCGCTGCGTCCGCTTGAGGATGCCGAAGTCGATCCGCCCGCCCCCGCTCGCGCAGCTCTCGATCTCCACATGCGGGAAATCGGCGCGCAGCCGGTCGATGAGCGCGTAGGAGCCGCGCGTCTGGCCTGCATCGGGGGTCGGGAGCACCCGGTTGTGGTCCCACTTGATGTAGTCGATCTCGTGGGCCGAGAGGATCGCGGCCATCTGCCCGTAGAGGTACTCGCGCACCTCCGGCATCGCCATGTTGAGCGCCTTCTGCTGGCGGCCGAGCACCTGATCCTCCGAATCCAGCGCCCAGGTGGGGCGCGTGCGGTGGAGGGCCGAATCGGGATTGATCATCTCCGGCTCGAACCAGATGCCGAAGGTCATGCCCAGCGCGCGGACGTGGTCGATGAGCGGGGTCAGGCCGTCCGGATACTTGCGCGGATCGACCTCCCAGTCGCCGAGGGAAGACGTATCGTCGTCCCGCTGACCGAACCAGCCGTCGTCCAGCACGAACCGTTCGGCCCCCAGATCGGCGGCGCGGGTAGCGATATCCTTCAGCACGTCCAGCTTGTGATCGAAATAGACCGCTTCCCAGCAATTGTAGTGTACCGGGCGCGGCCGGTCGCTCGCCGGGGTCAGGATGCGCATGCGCAAATGCCGCTGGAACGCGACCGCGCAGCCGTTCAGCCCGTCGCGCGAATACGCGACGTAGAGCGGGGCGGTCTCGAAGCGGGTCGCGGCGGTGTTCTCGACGCGGGAGGCGTGGCCGAACTGCACCTGCCGCCGCCCGTCCGGCAGCTCCTCGACGATCATGCGGTGCCCGCCGGACCAGCCGTAATGGAAGGCGTAGGCCTCCCCGTCCGTCCGGGTCGCGCCCCGGCAGGGGACGATCAGCCCCGGGAAATGCTCGTGCCCCGTCCGCCCCGTCCGGCTCTCGCGCAGGCGCACGCCGGGGTTCCACGGCGTGCGCACGGCCTGGAACTCGCCACACCAGCGCCCGGCGATGTCGATCATCTCGTCCGACAGCTGCGGCGCGGGGAAGACGGGGGCCGACAGCCAGTGCAGATGGATGGGCGCATCCGCGTCGAGGCAGGCCGAGGCGGTCAGGATGCCGGTCTCGCGGTCGGTCTCGTAGCGGGCGGCGTAGTGTAGGCCGTTCCCGGCATCGGTGAAGCGCAGGACGAGCGCGTCGCCCTCGCGCGTCTCGCCCGCATGGCAGAACTTCGGCAGGAGCGGCGTCCCGTCGCCCGCCCGCACGCTCATCCCCGGCTGTCCGGGAAAGGTGCGCACGGCTTCGGGACAGATGGAGAGATCGGGGTTCTCGTCCAGCATCCCCCCCGTCACGTCGAGCGTATGGGCGCGGGCCAGCGTGTCGAGGCGCTCGTCGTCGGGCAGGGGCGCGCCCCAGTAGACCACCTCCGGCAGGCGCTCGCGCCGGGCGGCGAGGACGAGGGTCTGGACGCCGTCGTCCAGACGCCACGTGCGATACGCGGTATGCGTCACGTCAGGGCCGTCCATGGCTACTTGACGGCCCCGAGGGTCAGGCCCGCGATGAAGTGCTTCTGCATCAGGAAGAACATCAGGACGGGCGGCAGGGCCGCGACGATGGAGCCGGCGCTCATCAGGTGGTAGGCCGCGCGGTACTGCGCGTTGAACGAGGTGATCCCCGCGGTGACCGGCTGCGTCTCGACCCCCTGGGTCAGGACGATGGCCCAGAAGAAGTCGTTCCAGATGAAGGTGAAGATCAGCACCGCCATCGCCGCGAGCGCGGGCTTCATCAGCGGCAGCACGACGTAGAGGAAGATGCGCCATTCCGCGACGCCCTCCACCCGCGCCGCCTCGATCAGCGGGAAGGGCAGCGCGCGGATGAAGTTGCGCATGAACAGCGTGCAGAACCCCGTCTGGAACGCGACGTGGAAGAGGACCAGCCCGGCGATGGTGTTGTAGAGGCCCATGTCGAGCGTCAGGTCGCGCACCGGCACCATGAGGATCTGGAAGGGCACGAAGTTGCCCGCCACGAACATGAAGAAGATCCACAGGTTGGAGCGGAACCTGTAGATCCCGAGCGCGAAGCCCGTCATCGCGCTGAGGATCATGCAGCCGATGACGGTCGGCACCGTGATCAACAGCGAGTTCAGCAGGTAGCGCGGCATGTCCGATTCGAAGAAGACCTTGCCGTAGTTCTCGAACAGGTTGAACGAGGACGGGATACCCCAGTAGTTGCCGGTGGTGAAGTCCGCCCCCGGCTTGACCGAGAACACCATGATCGCCAGCAGCGGCATGAGCCAGATCAGTAGCGCGACGGGCAGCATCGCCTTGTAGGCCGTCCGCACGCCGGCGGAGCTTTTCTCTATCGGTTTGGGAAACATCTCAGCGCCCCCGCTCTTCGCGGTACATCGACCACAGGAAATACGTGATGAAGATCATCATGATGAGGAACAGGATGACCGCGATGGCCGCGCCGTAGCCCATGCGGAACCCGTACTCGCTCAGGGCCACCTCGAACATGTAGAAGCTGAGCACCCGGCTCTCGCCGAAGGGGCCGCCGTTGGTCATGATCGAGATGAGGTCGAAGGAACGCAGCGCGCCGATGATCGTCACCACGAAGGCGATGAAGGTCGCGGGCTTGAGCTGCGGGATGATGACGTACCAGAGCATCCGCCACCCCTTCGCCCCGTCGAGGCGCGCGGCCTCCACCTGCTCCGGGTCCACGGCGTTCAGGCCCGTGAGGTAGAGGATCATGCAGTAGGCCGTCTGCGGCCAGATGCCGGCGGCGATGATGCCGTAGGTGACGTACCGCTCGTCGCCCAGCACGTTGACCGGCCCCAGCCCGAACCATCCGATGATCTCGTTGAAGAGGCCGAAGGTCGGGTCGTAGAACCACGAGAAGACGAGACCGACGACGACCTGCGAAATCACGAAGGGAAAGAAGAACAGCGACTTGTAGAGCCGGATGCCGAACACCGTCTGGTTCAGGAACAGGGCGATGAACAGGCCCGCCGGAATGGCCAGCAGGTAGAGGAACAGCCAGATGATGTTGTTGCGCAGCGAGGTGTAGAACGCGTCGTCGTCGAACAGCTCGCGGTAGTTCTCCAGCCCCACCGGCTCCGCCTGCCCCAGCCCGTCCCATTCGGTGAACGAGATGCTGATGGACTGGAAGATCGGAAAGATGACGTAGACGAGGAAGAACAGGACGCCGGGGATGAGGAACAGCCAAGGCGTGAGCGCGATCTCGTTGCGCTTGTACCACGAGCGCGGACGCTCGGCAGTCGTCTGCGGTACGGCGACTGGATTGGTCATGGTCCCGGCCTTCCTCTGATCCGCTGGTTATCGCCCCGCCCCCGGCGAAGACCGGGGGCGGGGATGCCTGATACTGAGACGGGCGAGCGCCTTACTTGTCGTAGATGCGCTTCGCCGCCTTGTCGAGGCGGGCCAGGATCTTGTCGAGGTTGTCCGGCTTGACCATGAACTCCTGCAGGCCTTCCATGCCGACCTTCGCCATCTCCGCCGGAGCGTCGCGGTCGAAGAACTGCGCCACGCCGCCGGGGCTGTTGGAGGACAGCATCTCGAAGCCTTCCTTCAGGAACTTGTCATCGTCGACCGACGAGTTCGCGTTCACCGGAAGCTGGCCCAGGTTGTCGCCGTTGTTGATGAGCGTCTGGTTGTCCGCCGACACGACGAAGCGCAGGAACGCCTTGGCGGCTTCCGGGTTCTCGGCACCGGCCGGGATGTGGAAGGTATCGGTCGGCGCGTCCTCGGCCAGTTCGATATCCTCGTCGATCGCCGGGAACTGGTAGAAGTCGAGCTTGTCGTCGTCGAGACCGGCCTCGCGCAGCGGGGCCACGGCGAAGTTGCCCTTCAGGATCGCGGCGGCATCGCCCGAGACGAGGAAGGGCAGCGATTCCTGCCAGCTGTAGGACGTGTGGTTGTCGATGAACGCGCCCATGTCCAGCAGTTCGCGCCAGTTGGCGAAGGTCTGGCGCACTTCGGGGCTGTCCCAGTCATGCTTGCCGGCCATCAGGTCGGCGTGGAACTGGTAGCCGTTGGTGCGCATGTTCAGGTAGTCGAACCAGCCGCCGGCGGTCCATAGGAACTTCGTACCGATGGTGTAGCACTTCTTGCCGGCATCGAGGATCTTCTGGCAGTTGGCCTTCATCTCCTCGAAGGTCTTCGGCTCCTCGAGGCCCAGCTCCTCGTAGATGTCCTTCCGGTAGTACACGCCCCACTGGTAGTACGTGTAGGGCACGCCCCACTGCTTGCCGTCGAGGGTCATCGCGCCCTTGGTCGAGGCGAGGGCCTCCATCGATTCGTCTTCCCAGACGTCCGAGATATCCATGAACAGGCCCGCGTCGACGTAGGGGCGCATCCGGTTGGCCGCGTACCAGTTGGCCACGTCCGGCGGGTTGGCGGACAGGACGTTGCGGATCTGCGTCTTCCACGCTTCGCGGTCGGTCACGGTCAGCTCGATGTCGAGATCGGGATGCATCTCGCCGAATCGCTCGACCATGCCTTCCATCACCGCGCGGGGGGCGGGGTTGGACATGTCGGACGAGATTTTCAGGGTGCCGGTCAGCTTCTCGCCATGGGCATCGGCGAGCGCGCCGGTGGTCGCGAGCGACAGCAGCCCGAGCGACGCGACGGTCGCCTTGAGGATGGAACGCATGGAATATCTCCCTTTGAGCGTCTTCGTGTTCTTTTTCTTCTTCGGTTTCATTATTTGAAACTCGATTTCGAATATTGAAAAGTTAATCGCGAAGTGGTTAGGCTTGTCAATACGCTTATCCGTACCCAAGCAGACGGAAGGCGGCAACAGGGGGGATTGCGCGCGTGGAGAGCGCCGGACATCGGGACGGAACCGTCGGGAAAGCGCTGACCGTGCTCGATACGGTCGCGGCCTTCGCGCGACCCGTGCGCTTCACCGAGATCATGGCGACAAGCCCCTATCCCAAGGCTACCCTGTACCGCCTGCTCCAGACGCTGACCCATCAGGGGATGCTGTTCTTCGATTCGGAGAGCCAGACCTACGCCCCGGGCCTGCGCCTCGTGCGGATGGCCCATTCGGCCTGGCGCACCGCCTCGCTCGCCCCCATCGCGCAGGGCTATCTCGACGCCCTCTCCCGCGACGTGGGCGAGACGGTGCATCTGGGGCAGATGGACGGGGGCCACGTCCTCTACGTCGACAAGCGCAACGCCCGCATCCCCGTCGAGATGTTCGCCCAGGCGGGCAGGACCGGCCCCGCCTACTGCACCGGCGTCGGCAAGGCGCTGCTCGCCTTCCAGGACGCATCCGTCCGCGACAGGCTCGTCGCGCAGCAGAGCCTGCACGGCTTCACCACCAACACGCTCACCAGCGCCGAAGCATTGTGCCGCGAACTGGAGGCGATTCGCGCCCGCGGCCACGCCTTCGACAACGAGGAGCACGAGCCGGGCATCATCTGCGTCGCCCTGCCGATCCTGTCGCGCTCCGGCAGGCCCATCGGCGCCCTGAGCGTCACCTCGACCACCGCACGACACGACCTGGACAGCCTGTCCGCCTTCATCCCGCGCATCGACGCGGCCCGCCGCGAGATCGCCGACGCCGCCGCCAACTGGCGCTTTCCCGAAATCCCGCCCCTTCCAGAAAAGCGAGAACCCGCATGTCAGGACTGACGATACGCAACGTGATCAAGCGCTATGGCGACGTGCAGGTGATGCACGGCGTCGATCTGGACATCGCGGACGGGGAGTTCTGCGTCTTCGTCGGCCCGTCCGGCTGCGGCAAGTCCACCCTCCTGCGCATGATCGCGGGTCTGGAGGAGATCACCGAGGGCAGCGTGCATATCGGCGAGCGCGACGTGACCCGCATGGACCCGTCCGAGCGCGGGGTGGCGATGGTCTTCCAGACCTACGCCCTCTACCCGCACATGACCGTCAAGGAGAACATGGGCTTCGGCCTGAAGATGAACGGCGTGCCGAAGGCCGAGATCGAGGAGAAGGTCGCCGAGGCGAGCCGCATCCTCAAGCTGGACGAGTACCTCAAGCGCAAGCCCTCGGCCCTGTCGGGCGGTCAGCGCCAGCGCGTCTCCATCGGCCGGGCCATCGTGCGCGGGCCGGAGGTGTTCCTGTTCGACGAGCCGCTGTCGAACCTCGACGCCGAACTGCGCGTGGACATGCGCGTCGAGATCGCGCGCCTGCACAAGGAGATCGGCGCGACGATGATCTACGTGACCCACGACCAGGTCGAGGCCATGACGCTGGCCGACAAGATCGTGGTGCTGCGCCTGGGCCGGATCGAGCAGGTCGGCGCGCCGCTGGAGCTGTACCGCGACCCGGACAACCGCTTCGTCGCCGGGTTCATCGGCTCGCCGTCGATGAACTTCCTCGACGGCCGGGTGGAGAACGGGACCGTCGCGGTCCCGGCCCTGCGCGGCACGGTCGCGCCGCCCGTCACGATGCCGTCGGAGGGCACGGCGGTCACGGTCGGCCTGCGTCCCGAGCATCTGGAGATCGACCCGGCGGGCGATACCCACGTCGTGGACATGACCGAGGCGCTGGGCGGGGTCTCCTACGCCTACCTCGTCAGCGACACGGGCGAGCGCATCACGGTCGAGGAACGCGGCGACATCCGCTCGAAGGCCGGCGAGCGCGTCGGCCTGCGCCTCGACGAGCCGCGCATCATGGTCTTCGACGCGAAGACGGAAGCGCGCATCCGCTAGCCTCCGCTCCCGTGCCGGCGGAACGGCCGACCGTTCCGCCGTCCCGCGCCGCCCCGGATGCGATGCGGCATGGAGGAATGCCGCTTCGCCGGTCGCTTCGCGCGGTGATCTGGGCCTGTTCGAGCACGGCACAGGCCCCGGATCACCACGGCGAGACGACAGAACGGTTGACGTGTGGCCTCGTTGGCGATGACGTGCTTCCCGAGGGGGCTTTCAAAATGATGCAACGACCGCATTTTTCGTGACGGTGCGCTTCCGGTAACGAACGGGTATGGTTTCCTCGTCCATTGAGTCTGTGACG
>JAHDDY010000197.1:0-2621 GCA_020629115.1 Paracoccaceae bacterium
GTCGCTGCGGTGCCCAACTCACGATGCGGCCTCGGGACTGTCTGTGGCAGTGTGTCACTACGAGCGTGGGCAACGCCGCGCGGTAGATAGGTAGAGACCAGGCAGCGGTGGCTGATGCACAGGTGTGGTGGAGACACTGGGCCCGGCAAGTGCTCCCTCCGTAGCTCATCGCCTTGAAGCCGGCGAGCTTTGCCGCTGGGGAGCGAGCATTCGCCAATGCCGGTCATCCGCAGTCGTTGTTGCGAGCGAGGCTGAGTTATGAGCGCCTGCGCCGCCTGCTTCACACATACTGTTGCTCCCAACCGCTTCGCGACGCAGACGTGGATACCGTTCCGAGTGACAGACTGGATGGTCACAACTGTGATGCTGCAGTTGATGGTGCGGCAGTGGATGTCGACGCGGGAGGTGCGGGAGTTGGGCCCGATGACAGTCTGTCGCACGTCGCTGACGTCCCTGAGACTCTTGCAGTCGAGTTCGGTGAACAAGGGGCGTGGGTGGTGTGAGGACCGGAATGCTTGTGGTGTGCACGACAAATCATGCTTGGAACGTGAACTTAGTGCCCAATAGCGGAATAAGTCTCAGTACTGCTTACTGCCATTTACGTTCGACTCGAAGCTTGGCGAAGTTTGGAATCTTTGGATGGAATTTTGGATCCAAACTAAGAACCGAACATACCCCCGACCAACCGTGCCCACGGCGCACCCGCGCGGCGCAAGCGCCCAGGGGAGGGGCGGCGCGCCGACTGCCGGCCGCCCCTCCCCCACCACCTAACCGCTCCCGCCCCCCCTCCCCCTTTCCCCAGAGCCTTGGGAGGGGTCACACACAGCGAAAACCGTGCCGTCGCGGGAGGGCGGCGGCCATCACGCGCGGTGCCCGCCTGACTACGCCAGACGGCCCTGGAGGACCCATCACCGCCACGCCGTAACCTGCCGCGGCCGGCCGGCGCGCGAGAATCCAAAAAAAAACACGGCGCGGCGTGCCGCGCGCTCCCGCGCGTGCTCCGTGCGGAGGGGGGGGGGCGACAGCGCAACAATGGGCCGCCACCGTCGCGGCGGGCGGTCCGGAGCGAGTCGCGCCGCGGGCGGCGGGTCCCGGCGCACAGCAGGTGATGCCGCGCCCCCCCCACCCGCCCCCCCCGCGCTGTCCCTGTCGGCCAGCCCGCGGAGAGGTCGCCGCGGGAGAGGGGCGGGAACCGCTGGCATCCGCCGCCGCCGCCGGCGGACCGCTCTTTGCCGGCCCCGTCGGCCCAACAGGAGCGCACGCGCATGCCGCGGCTGCGGGGCGGCCCGGCTGGGTGGCGGCCTCGGCGCCGTGCGTCGGTCGCGCGGCCGCCCGCTCCCGCTCATTTCAATGCGGACTGGCGCGGGAGCCGACGCGGCCGGCACCCGTGGCGGGCTCGCAGCGCGACAGCGGCCGGCGCGCTCGCGCGCGGCGGCGTTGCTTCCCGCGCGCGCACTCATCCCGCCACTCTCCTTCGCGGCGCGGCGCGTTCCCCGGCACCCACCGTCGACCAGCGGCCGTTTCGGCTTCCCCGCTTCCCGACCCTTCCCATCTGGTCCTCCCGCGCACGCGCGCTCGCGGGCGCGCGCGGGGGCGTACACGCACGCCCGCGCCGTGCGCTCCCCCCGCACCCCCCCCCCACCGACGGTCCTGCGGGTCTACCGCCCCACCCGGCGTCCGCGCCGCGTATTTATACGTCGGTCCCCCATTCGCCGCCGCGCGCGGCTGCCACCCGCCGCCAGTCATCCACTATCGGCCACCCCGGCTGTGGTCTCCGCGGGCGCCCGCCGAGGAGCTTGACCGCTCCGGCGGCGCCACCGCCTGTCTTGGCGGTGGCCGTTGGCATTGCAGCCAGTGGCCGACGGCGTCACGTGTTGTTGTTGCTGCCGCGGTCGCCGATGGTGCCGCCGCCACCGTCGGCGCCCATGTGGGCGGCCGCCGCCGTCTTGCTTGCGCCGGCTTTCCCGGCGTTGGCGGTGCCACCTCGGGTTGCGCCCCCTCCCAACTCGTAGGTACGGGTCCTGTTCTTGATGCTCCCGGACTTCTTGTTCGTTGTTTTGCGTTCCGGTCTTTGTTGATGTGTGTTTCTAGTTTCCCCCCCCCCCGCGAGAGACGTTCTGGTGCGTCCCGCCCGCCTGTCTGCCACCGCCTCGCCATGCTCCTCGCCCCCACCTACTCCACTATTGGTGGCTCTCCATCTGGGATGCATGGACGCCCGTGCCGCCAGTGGCCCCTCACTGTGACGGGGTAGGGGCGGTGCCTACTGGTGTGGACGGCGGTGTCGGTCGCTCCCAACGCCCAATCCCCCGCGCACGGCTCCCCCAGCGAGCTGCTACTACGCAGTGGCAGGGAGGGGGCAATGGGATATGCAGGGTCTGCGCTGTGACGGCGCCGCGCGCGTCGTGGGATCGGCGCGCGGGGGGCGGCAAGGGCGGGAGGCGGCGCCCACGGGCTCGCGCTCCGCCCGCGCCATTGACTTGCGGCGTCGTGACCCCCTCTGCTACGATTTTGTGGTGGTACAGGTTGGCGTGGGGTGCGTTGTTCCTCTTTGGTTTTGGCTGGTTCATCTCCGCGACCTTGGACCGTAATTCTGTGACCCATCTGACATTCACGCTCTCTTT
>JAHDDY010000197.1:2631-2843 GCA_020629115.1 Paracoccaceae bacterium
CGTGGCTGTTTCTGTGTGCTCGGTCGGTTTGGGATCTATTTTTTCCTCCTTCAGTTTCCTGTCGTGGTGTGTCGGAGCGAGCCTCGACGTCCATTGACGTCGTGTCTGCCTCCCCGCCTCTGCTCTGGGCGGCACCCTCCATCGCCGATGGGCCGCCGATGCGGTCTTGGCCACGGCTGCATGTGCCAAGGATGACGGAGTCAAGGCACGGG
>JAHDDY010000198.1 GCA_020629115.1 Paracoccaceae bacterium
CAGCTCGCCCTGCGCCGCCATCGGGCGAAGACCGCCCACCGCCGCATCACCCGCTGACGCTCGACTCGGCAACCCCGCGAGCCTCAGACGGGGCCATGGCCGATCGACCATCCGAGCAGATCTAGGGTCCGCATCATGGGTGTACGAACATGGCGTCTCGTTCTCGCCGGGGTGATCGCGACGACGAGCGTCCTCATCGGGTTCCCTCCGTCCGAGGCGAGCGCACTCGAGCCGCTGGGGTGCGGATACGACCCCGCTCGATCGATGTCGTTCGCGAGCAACTCGGTCATCGGCCTACACGTCGACCGCGACGGAGATCTGCTCGTCGTCGAGCGCAGGACCGGAAACTCGGGGTCGATCGTGCGACGCGGCACCGAGACCCTGTGGATCGACGACATGTTCGTCTGGGCGGTCCACGAGGCGACCGACGGGTCCTACTGGGCGCGACGACAACCCGCTCGCGGCACCGGGCCGGTGACACTCGGCCAAGTCGTCCACCGGCGAACCGACGGCACCGTGCAGGAGTTCCCAGTCAGCGATCTCGAGAGTCCGGTAGGCCTCTCGACCGACGACATCGCATTCTCCTTCGGCGGCAACGAATTGAAGGAGTACCGGTCTGATGGGACGACCTCCAGGGTGGAGGACTTCGGATTCGCCTCCGTTGGCTACATCGGTCGAGCGACCTACCTCGTCGTCCCGCCCGGAATCTCGCTGCCTGGTTCGACGGCTTCTGTCGAGTGGGGAACGCCGGGTGGGCCTGGCATCGACATGCGGACCTTCGTGGACGGTCGACCCGTGCTGTCCGGCGACCGGCTCCTCGACTTCCACACGGACGGCACGATCGTCGTCTGGGACGATTTCCCGACGCCACGCATCGTCGGTCAGCTGCACGTCGACACGAGGATCGACGAGGTCCTCGCCGTCACTGGCGGAGCGCTGGTCGAGTTCTGGGCCGACGACGGAACCCGCACGATCCGCCATCTCGGCTTCGACGGGAGCGATGAGTTCGTCGCCGAAGCGACACCGCTCGATTGGGTCGAGACCGTGGACGGCCCGCGGATCCTGATCGAGACCGATCGTGGCCAGGAGATCATCGAGCCGCTCGCCGCGGACGATCGACCGAGACGGCCCGGTGGGAACGAGCTCGATGATCAGATCCAGCGACTGTTCTCGGCGTTCTTCCTCAGGCAGCCCGACGCTGCGGGGGCGGCGCACTGGAGCGCAACCCGAGCGAGCGGAGAATCCCTGGAGTCGATCGCGCAGGCGTTCGCCGACTCCGCCGAGTTCCGGGCCCGATACGGCGAACTCACGAACCCGGAGTTCGTCGACCTCGTCTACACCAACGTCCTCGGCCGACCACCTGACCCCACCGGCCGCAGCTTCTGGACCGACCAGCTCGACAACGGCACCAGCCGCGGCGACGTCATGACCGGCTTCTCCGAATCCACCGAGTACCGCATCCGCACCGGCACCGCCCGGGCCAACTCGACCGAGACCGGCGAGATCGCCCGGCTCTTCTCGGCCTTCTTTCTTCGCGACGCCGACGACGAGGGGTTCTGCTTCTGGTGGCGGCAACGACGCGCAGGAACCTCCCTGGAGTCGATCGCGCAGGCGTTCGCCGACTCCGCCGAGTTCCGGGCCCGATACGGCGAACTCACGAACCCGGAGTTCGTCGACCTCGTCTACACCAACGTCCTCGGCCGACCACCTGACCCCACCGGCCGCAGCTTCTGGACCGACCAGCTCGACAACGGCACCAGCCGCGGCGACGTCATGACCGGCTTCTCCGAATCCACCGAGTACCGCATCCGCACCGGCACCCTCTGACGCCAGCCCGTCGGAGTGCGAGACTCGGCCATGGCCGATCGACCCACGACTGCACGGATCCCCGTCAACCACGAACCCGACGAGCGGGCCACCGAACTGCTCCAGCAGACGCTGCTGCGGGACGGCCAGCCGATCAACATCTTCGGCACCCTCGCCCACCATCCCGCACTGCTGAAGCAGTTCAACCGCATGGGCGGCCAGCTCCTCCGGCGGGGCCTCGTGCCCGGACGTGAGCGCGAGATCGTGATCCTGCGCGTCGGAGCGAACGCCCGCTCCCGGTACGAGTTCGGCCAGCACGTCCTGATCGGGCGGGACGAAGGCCTGACCGATGCGGAGATCGAGGCCATCCGCACCGGCGCCATCGGTACCGACACCACGCCACACCCGTGGTCGGCCGACGACCTCGCTCTCCTCGCCCTCGCCGACGACCTGCACACCGACGACTGCGTGACCGACGAGACCTTCGCCGCCCTCCGCCGTCGCTGGAATGACGCCGAGCTCGTCGAGCTGCTCGTCCTCGCCGGCTTCTACCGGCTCGTGTCGGGGTTCCTGAACTCGGCGGGCGTCGAGCTCGACGACGGGGTGCCGGAGGTGGACTTCGGCCTCAGCGCAGACCAGCCGGAGTGACCGGCCCCAGCAGTCCGGCCAGCACGTCGAGCACGATCCGGCGCAGGCGGACCGCCGTCCGCACGTCGAGATCGACCTCGACGACGCGGAGCAACTCGGGTTCGGCGACCACCCCGGTCACGGCGGCGTAGGCCGTGACCAGCACCAGGCGCGGGTCGCCCGACCGGAAGCGCCCGGCGGCCATGCCGTCGGTCAGTGCCTCCAGCGCACGATCCACGAGCGGACGCAACGCCGCGACGGCGTCGTCGGACGCCGGCGGCCCGAGGCGGGACGCCTCTCGCAGCAGGCCGACCAGCTCGGGCCGGCGCACGGCCAGAGCGAACGCCGCCCGCACCGCGGCGTCGACACGTGACCAGCCG
>JAHDDY010000199.1 GCA_020629115.1 Paracoccaceae bacterium
GCAGAGAAAACGACGTGGCGAGGTGCCGATCGATCTACTTCGAGTAGCCGCCGTAGTAGGACATGTGGCTCGGGTGAAGCGGAGCGAGCAATGCCCTGGTCTCGTCGGACTCGACGCCGTAGACGGTGACGTCGCCGACCTCGATGGCCTCGAGGAAGGCGGCTCTCGCCGCCTCGTTCGCCGTGAGGTGGTGGTGGAGTGCCTGCTCGTCGGCGAACTGCTCGAGGACGAACAGGTGGCCGTCGTTGTTGCTCGTCCAGAAATGCGAACGGGTGCCCGCGTCGCGGTACGTGTCGTCGACGGCTACCTCCATCGCACGTCGGGTCCGAGCGTCGTCACCGGATCGGGCGTTCGTGGCGACGAACACCCGTTGCCGCTCGACGTGTTTGATGCCGGGCGTCGTGGTCTCGGCGACCGCTTTCGAGTAGCCCCCGAAGTAGCCCATGCGGGTCGGGCGAAGCGCGGCGAACGCCAGCTTGATGAGGAACGACACATCGCCATGGATGGACACATTCGTGACACTGATGGATCGGAAGAAGGACACACGCGCCGACGTGAATCGCATCACGGCCTTCCGCAGGGCCCGCTCGTTCTCGTACTGCTCGACCACGAACAAGGACATGCCGTCGTCGCTCCGGAACCAGAAGTGCGACGTGACGTCGCCGGCGGCGTGTGCGTTCGCGACGATCGTCTCCATCGCCGTTCGACACGTCGGCTCGTCCTTGAACGTCGCGTTCATGGTCACGAAGAGTCGGGTTCGCTCTTCATCGCCGATCCCGACGTCGTTCGTGTTGGTGCCGTTGATCTCGTCCATGTGATCTCCTCTAGAGCGACCAGGTCACGCCGGTGCGGGCCTCGGAGATCTCCCACAAGCGGGCGGCGGCGTCGCGGTCGAGCGCATGGGGGGCGATGGTGTTCTCGCCAACCGGGCCGGCGGTGTCGGCGCGTTTGGTCGGGCCGTAGAGCCGCTCGTTCCGCACCTCCGCCTCGGTGGCGCAGAGCAGCCCGGGCCAGGCACCGCGCTCGGCCGACTGGAAGAAGGGGAGCATGAGCTTGATCAGGATCTTGTTGAGCGTGCTGACGTCGCCGGAGATCAGATTCGACTTCGAGGCACCCGGATGGCAGACCTGCACGACCATGTCGCCGCCGGCCGCAGCGACCCGTCGCTGGAGCTCGTAGCCGAACATCATTTGCGCGAGCTTGCTCTGGTTGTAGGCGTGCCACGGGCTGTAGCTCTCGTCGGAGTTCAGGTCGTCGAAGAAGATCTTCTTCTTGCCCATCCGGTAGGCATTGCTGCCGACCATCACCATGCGGCCCTTCGAGGCCTCGACCCGTTCGTGCAGCAGGCCGGAGAGCACGAAGTGGCCCATGTGGTTCACCCCGAGCTGACTCTCGAAGCCGTCGACGGTGAGTTTGCGGGTGGCGGTCTGGGAGATGGCGGCGTTGCAGATCAGGGCGTCGATCGAGGTCGTCTGCTCGATCACGGCGGCCGCCGCCTCCCGCACGGAATCGAGCTCGGCGAGGTCCATCCGGATGCACGAGACCGGGGCGTCGGCCCCGAACTCCTGGCGGAGCTCGGTCAGGGCTGCGTCGGACTTCTCGGGGTTGCGGTTCAGCATCACGACGGCGGCGCCCTTGCCGAGCAACGTCCGGGTGGCCTGGAAGCCGACGCCGCTGTTCGCCCCCGTGATCACGTACGTCTTGCCGGCGATGTCGCCGATGCGGTCCGGGGTCCAGCCGTCGGGGCCGAAGGGGTTCGGGCGCTTGGTCATGGATGGTCCTTCGTCGAGTCGCGGGCATCTGTACGCTACGCCTCTCATGGTTGCCGCAACGGTCCAGATCAGCTCGAATACATGCATGATCCCCGCAGTTCAGAGGAAAGTCGCGTGACCGCGGAGTCGGTCGGCGATCGCCTTCGTGCACTGGTGGCGCAGTATGCGCCGGACGACGGGACCCACCCGACCGCCATCGATGGCCTCCATGCCTTCCGTGTTTCGACGCCACTGGCTCGGCTTCCGGCGGTCTACGAGCCGAGCGTCTGCGTGTTGGTCCAGGGTTCGAAGCACGCCTATCACGGAGGGCGAACCCACACCTATCGACCTGGCTCGTACCTCTGCACCGCGGCACCGACGCCTCTGGAGACCGAGATCGCGCAGGCGACGTTCGAGGAGCCGGTGCTCGGTGTGCTCGTCTCGCTCGACACGCGCCCGATGACCGAATTGCTGATCCGGTACCGCGCGAGGACGAGCCAGCAGACCCAGGCTGAAGGTGCGCCCGGCGGTCCGGTCGTGGCGTCGGCCGACGAGGCCTTCGACGACGCGTTGCTTCGAGTGCTCGAGTTGCTCGACGATCGCTCGGCGCTCGACCTGCTCGGATCGGGGCGTCTCCGCGAGCTCCTGTACCTCGTGATCGAGGGTCCCGCCGGTGCACTCGTGCTCGACACGCTCGGTGCGCCAGCGAACCGCCTCGGCCCGGTGTTCGAGCACATCCGCGACCACCTCGACCGCCCGCTCGGCATCGACGACCTGGCCGACCTCGCGGGACTGAGCCGAGCGGCGTTCGACCGGCAGTTCAAAGCGGTCACGGGGACGTCGCCGCTTCGCTACGTGAAGGCACTCCGCCTCAACGACGCCGCGCTCCGTCTCGCGAACGGATCTCCCGTCGCCGAGGCCGCCGCCTCGGTCGGGTATCCGAGTCCCTCGCAGTTCAGTCGCGAGTTCAAGCGGCACTTCGGGGTGGCACCGAAGAACTGGTCCGGCCCGGCCCACGTCTAGCGTGCGCCGGATGGTGCAGCAGTCGACGG
>JAHDDY010000058.1:0-1468 GCA_020629115.1 Paracoccaceae bacterium
CCATGCGATCCGGGGCCTTCGCGCGCCGGCATCGGAGAACAAGGGAGAGGGAGGAAACCCGAATGAACAGATTCGTCCTGGCCGCCGCCGCGGCCCTCATGGCCACCATGCCGGCCCATGCCGACGTCACCGAGGAGATGCTCGCGGACGACACGGCGTCCACCGGCGACGTGCTCACCAACGGGATGGGCCGCCACCTCCAGCGCCACTCCCCGCTGGAGACGCTCAACAAGGACAACGTGCAGAACCTCGTCCCCGCCTGGGCCTTCTCGCTCGGCGGCGAGAAGCAGCGCGGACAGGAGACGCAGCCGCTCGTCCGTGACGGCATCATGTACATCACCGGCTCCTACTCGCGCCTCTACGCCATCGACGCGAAGACCGGCAAGGAGCTGTGGCAGTACGATGCGCGCCTGCCCGAGGGCATCCTGCCCTGCTGCGACGTGGTCAACCGCGGCGCGGCCATCTACGGTGACAAGATCTACTTCGGCACGCTCGACGCGCGCATGGTCGCCCTCGACGCCAAGACCGGCGACGTGGTCTGGAACAAGAAGATCGCCGACTACAAGGCGGGCTACAGCTACACCGCCGCCCCGCTCATCGTGCGCGGCATGGTCATCTCCGGCAACTCGGGCGGCGAGTTCGGCATCGTCGGCGCGGTCCAGGCGCGCGACGCCGAGACGGGCGAGCTGATCTGGAACCGTCCCGTCATCGAGGGCCACATGGGCACGCTCAACGGCGAGGAGAGCACCATGACCGGCACGCTCAACGCCACTCGGCCGGGCGACATGTGGAAGACCGGCGGCGGGGCGACCTGGCTCGGCGGCTCCTACGACGCGGATACCGACACGCTCGTCTTCGGCACCGGCAACCCGGCCCCGTGGAACAGCCACCTGCGCAACGCGGGCGAGCCGACCGAGGGCAATGCCGGCGACAACCTCTACGCCGCCTCGCGCATCGGCATCGACCCCGACACGGGCGAGATCAAGTGGCACTTCCAGACCACCCCGCGCGAGGGCTGGGACTATGACGGCGTGAACGAGGTCGTCGCCTATACCGACCGCGAGGGCAACGGCCGCTTCGCCACCGCCGACCGCAACGGCTTCTTCTACGTCCTGAACCGCGAGGACGGCGCGTTCGTCTCCGCCGTGCCCTTCGTGAAGGACATCTCCTGGGCCGAGGGCATCGACGACACGGGCCGCCCGATCTTCAACGAGCCGAACCGTCCGGGCGATCCGTCCGAGGCCGCCGACGGCAAGAAGGGCGAGGTCGTCTTCTCGTCGCCGTCCTTCCTGGGCGGCAAGAACTGGATGCCGATGGCCTTCTCGCCGAAGACCGGCAATTTCTACGTCCCCTCCAACGAATGGGGCATGGATATCTGGAACGAGCCGATCATCTACAAGAAGGGCGCCGCCTATCTGGGGTCGGGCTTCACCATCAAGCCCAACTACGAGGACCACATCGGCAGCCT
>JAHDDY010000058.1:1568-24177 GCA_020629115.1 Paracoccaceae bacterium
TCAAGAACGACGCGCCCCTCTGGGCCGGCGTGATGACCACGGCCGGCGGCCTCGTCTTCACCGGCAACCCCAAGGGCGAGTTCGTGGCCTTCGACGACGAGACGGGCGAGCAGCTCTGGTCCTTCCAGACCGGCTCCGGCATCGTCGGCCAGCCGATCACCTGGGAGCAGGACGGCGAGCAGTACGTCACCGTCATCTCCGGCTGGGGCGGCGCGGTCCCGCTCTGGGGCGGCGAGGTGGCCAAGAAGGTCAGCTACCTGAACCAGGGCGGCACCCTCTGGACCTTCCGCCTGCCCAAGCAGCTGGCCGCGCTCGACTGAGCCATCTAGGATAGGGCGGGGAACGCCTCCCCGCCCTGCTCGGAAAGGCGCGTCCCGAATCGGGATGCGCCTTTTTTCGTATCCCGCCCCCCTATGCGACCTTCGCACATGAGACCATTGGCGCGGTGGCGCATCCCGGTGGCGCGACGTATCGTCTCCCCATGACGGTACCGGATTCCACCCGAGACGACGCCGCCGGTACGGCCCGCCCTCCCGGCTGGGCCCTGGTCGTGGACGACCACCCCCTCTTCTGCGACGCGCTGGAGCTGACCCTGCGTTCGGTCGCCGCGTTCACGGACGTCACGGTCGCGGGCAGCCTCGGCCAGGCGCTCGACCGCCTCGACGCGGCGCCCGCCCCGGCGCTGGTCCTGCTTGACCTGAGCCTGCCGGACGTATCGGGCCTCGACGGCCTCATCAAGCTCAAGCGGCACCTCAAGGAGGACGCGCCGGTCGTGATCGTCTCGTCGATGATCGACAACTCATTATTTCCAACGCTATTACCGCCGGCGCATCGGGCTACGTCCCCAAGCACAGCCATCGTTCCGTCTTCAAGGACGCCATCGGCACCATCACGAAGGGCGAGATCTATACGCCCGCCGGGTACGTCGAGCCGGACGCCGCGCTCGGCGAGGACGCCTCCATCTCGCGCCTCGCCTCGCTTCGCTCACGAACCAGCAGGAGCGCATCCTCGACCTGATCTGCGAGGGCAAGCTGAACAAGCAGATCGCCTACGATCTCTCCATCGCGGAGACGACCGTGACGGCCATCATGCGCAAGCTCGGCGTCCAGAGCCGGACGCAGGCCGTCCTCGTGGCCCGCGAGGCGCGCTTCGACGCTATCTTGCCACGCCCGGAACAATCTCCCTAACCTGACCTTGAAAATACGGAAGGGGGGACGATGGACGGCGGACAGGATTTCGACACGGCGGTCATCGGGCGGCGGGTCATTGCCCGGGCCGAGGCGGCCTGGACGTCCGATTTCCACGTCGCCCCGCTTCTCGATGCCCTGGGGTGCAGCCCGTTCGCCCTGATCGCATTGTTCGTGACGCCCATGGCGGATTTCGCGGCCACGGTGCGCGCGGCGCGGGCGATGCGTCCCGGGACCGACATCCTCGCCTGCACCACCGCCGGCGAGATCGGCACCGCCGGATATCAGGACGGCACCGTCGTCGCGGTCGGCTTCCCGGCGGACAGCTTCTGCAGCACGTCGCTCCTGATCGAGGGCATCGGCGACGTGCAGCCCCCCGACCTGATCGACGAGATCGTCGAGCACCGCGTGCGCCTTCAGGAGAGCCGGCCCGATTTCGCCCACGGCTTCGCCTTCCTGCTGGTGGACGGCCTGTCGCTGGGCGAGGATGCGCTGGCCGCCAGCCTGTCCCCGGCGCTGCGCGACATGCCCATCTTCGGTGGCTCGGCAGGGGACGGGACGGATTTTCGCGAGACGCTGGTCTCTCTCAACGGCGTCGTCGCGCGTCGGGCCGCCGTCCTAACCCTCCTGCGTGCGCGCGGGCGGTGCCGGGTGTTCAGCCTCGATCACCTGAAGCCGACCGACAAGCGCATGGTAGTGACCGAGGCCGACCCAGGACGGCGAATCGTCAAGGCGATCAACGCAGAACCCGCCGCCCGCGAATACGCCCGCCTCGTGAGCAAGGACCGCGAGCAGCTCGACCGCTTCACCTTCGCCTCGCATCCGGTGGTCGTGCGCATCGGGGGCACCCACCACGTCCGCGCGATCCAGCAGGTGAACGCGGCGGAGGAGCTGGTCTTCTTCTCGGCCGTCGACGAGGGCATGGTCCTGACCGTCGCCCGTCCGGAGCCGATGGCCGAACACCTGCGCGCGGAACTGGCCAAGCTCGACGCGCCGTCCGACATCCTGTCCTGCGACTGCATCCTGCGCCGGATCGAGGCGGAGCAGCGGCAGGTGGCCCATGAGGTCTCCGCCGTCCTCGCCGCCCACAACGTCACCGGCTTCTCGACCTACGGCGAGCAGATCGGCCCGCTCCACGTGAACCACACCATGAGCGGCGTCGCCTTCTATCCGCCCGACGAGGGTTGACATGGCGCTGATCGACCCCGCCGATTCCGTCGAGCGCCAGAACGAGAAGCTGCTCGTCATCGCGGAATCGCTCATGCGCCGCGTCGAGCAGAAGAACGAGGATACGAGCCTCGCCTACCAGCAGTTCGAGCGCGCCGCCCTGCTGGAGACCCAGGTCCGGGAGCGCACGCGGGACTTGGAGCGCACGCTCGACCTGCTACAGGAATCGAACGCCCGGCTGGAGAAGGCGGGCCGCGAGACGGAGACCGCCCGCGCCAACCTGACCGAGGCCATCGAGGCGATCGGGGACGGCTTCGCCCTGTTCGGTCCCGACGACCGCCTCGTCCTCTACAACAGCCGCTTCTGCCGCGACCTCGCGGACGTGGAACCCAAGCTCGAACCGGGCCTGGCCTTCGCCGACTACATCGCCCTCGTCTCCGGCAGCGCACACCTGTCCCTGCCCGCGGGGCACACGTCCCAGAGCTGGGCGCGGCAGCGTCTCGCGCGGCACGACGGCGACGGCATCGTCTTCAACGTCGCGCTGTCGAACCGACGCTGGCTCCAGATCAGCGACCATCGCACCGAGCGGGGCGGCACGGTGATCCTGCAGACCGACGTGACCGACCTCGTCCAGATCGAGCGCGACAAGCGCGACCGGATGCGCTTTCGCCAGGCGCAGATGCTCCAGGCGACGCTCGACCGTCTCAACCAGGGCGTCTGCATCTTCGACGGGGAGTGCAACCTGGTGGGGTGGAACCGCAAGATGGACGGCGTGCTCGCCATGCCATCCAGCCGCACGACGGTAACCGACATGCCCTTCCACGTCCTTCTGGACCGCATGGCCGAGGAGGTCACCTTCCGCGATCCCGTCGATCATGCGCGGTTCCGGGCCTGAGTCGACGACGAGGCCGAGCGCCCCCCCATCGCGATCGAGGTCACGCGCCGGGGCAACCGCATCTTCAGCATCTTCGCGCGGGAGATGCCCGACCGCGGCTTCGTCATCACCTTCACCGACGTCACGGCAGAGCGCGAATCCGCCAAGACCCTGTTCGAGATGAACGAGCTGCTGGAGCGCCGGGTCGGCGACCGGACCGAGGAGCTGGCCATCGCCCTGTCGGAGGCCGAGCGCGCCAACGCCTCGAAATCGCGCTTCGTGGCGGTGGCGAGCCACGATCTGATGCAGCCGCTCTCGGCGGCCAAGCTGTTCGTCTCCTCGCTGGGCGAACGGCTCGACGACGCGGAGGGGCAGCGCATCGTCGAGAAGACCGAGGCCGCGCTCCAGGGGGCCGAACAGATCATCGCGGCGCTGCTGGACATCTCGCGCCTCGATGCGGGCAAGGCGGTCTTCAAGGTCCAGCCCGTCCGCCTGAACGACATCTTTTCCCCCCTGCGCGACGAGCTGGCCCCGGTGGCCGAGGCGAAGGGCATCGCGCTGCGCATCGTGGAAAGCAGCCTCTTCGTGAAGAGCGATGCGGGATACCTGCGCCGAATCGTCCAGAACCTCCTCTCGAACGCCATCCGCTACACGGAGAGCGGCCGGGTGCTGCTCGGCGCGTGGCGGGTGGGCGAGGTCGCGCGGATCGAGGTGTGGGATACCGGGCGCGGCATCCCCCTCGCGGATCAGGAGACGGTGTTCCGGGAATTCCACCGCCTGTCGCCCGGGTCGGGCGAGACCGGCCTGGGGCTGGGCCTCGCCATCGTGGAGCGGGCGTGCCGGGGGCTGGGGCACGGTCTCGGGCTGTGGTCGGAACCGGGGACGGGAAGCTGCTTCTCCCTGACGGTTCCGCTCCACGAATCGCAGGCGCATCCGATACGGACGGCCAAGCGGCCCTCCGAGGCGCCGTCGGGCGCGCTCGACGGGATGCTGATGATGCTGGTCGAGAACGACGCCGATCTCGCCGCGGCCATCGCGCTCATGGTCGAGCGGTTCGGCGTCGAGACCATCCACGCGACCGACGCGGAGGAGGCGCTGGAGATCCTGCACAAGATCCAGCTCCTGCCGGATGCCTTCGTGCTCGACCACCATCTCGGGGAGGGGGCGACGGGGACGGAACTGCACGCCCGGCTGCGCGACCTCTATGGTCCCGTTCCCGCCGCCATCGTCTCCGCCGACCGGACGCGGGAATTGCGGCGGCTCTGCGAGGAGAGCGGCCTGCCCCTGCTGGCCAAACCGCTCGCCGTGGACAGGCTGCGCGCCTTTCTCGAAAGCGCCGCCGCCGCATCGTCTCAGCCGTAATTGCCCTTCGCGCGCTCCTTCGTCGGGTCGAAATGGGCGAAGCGGACGACCTCGGCCCGAAGGCGCTTCTGGTGGCCGTCGAGCTGGCCGATCTCCAGCGCCGTGCCGATCGCCGAATGGGTCACGTCGACCCGGGCGAGCGCGATGACCTTGCCGAGGATGGGCGAGCGGACGGCGGAGGTGACCACGCCCACCTGCGCCTTGCCCAGCCGCACGCAGTCGCCATGCGAGGGCACGATGCTGCCCGCCACGTCGAGACCCACCAGCGTCTCGCGCGGGTTCGCCTTGCGCCGCTCGATGGCCGCGCGGCCGATGAAGTCGTCCTCCTGGGTCTTGAGCGGCACCGTGAAGCCGATGCCCGCCTCGAACGGGTCGGTCTGGTCCGAGAACTCGTTCCCGGCGATGACCAATCCAGCCTCGACGCGCAGCATGTCGAGCGCGGCGAAACCGACGGGCTTCAGGCCGTGCGGCTGTCCCGCCTCCCAGATCGCGTCGAAGACCTCCCCCGCATCCTTCGGGTGACAGAATATCTCGTAGCCCAATTCCCCGGTATAGCCTGTACGGGACACGACGACCGGGGTGCCGTGCACGTCGCCGATGCGCGCGGGGGCGAAGCGGAACCAGCCCAGCTCGCTCATGGTCGGCTGGTCGGGGTTCGTCCAGAACACCGTCTCCATGATCGCGCGGCTGTTCGGTCCCTGCACGGCGACATTGTGCATCTGCTCGGTCGAGCTGCGCACCCATGCCTGAAGCCCGTGCTTTTCCGCCTGCTCGCGCAGCCACAGGCCGGACACGTCGGCCCCGCCGATCCAGCGGAACAGGTCGTCCCCGAGGCGGAAGACCGTGCCGTCGTCGATCATGCCGCCATGCTCGTAGCACATCGCGGTATAGACGACCCCGCCCACGGGCAGCTTCTTCATGTTTCGCGTGACGCAGAGCTGCATCAGCGCCTCGGCATCCGGCCCCGTCACCTCGTACTTGCGCAGGCCCGACATATCCATGATGCCCGCCGCCTCGCGCACGGCCCAGTATTCGCCGATGGTGCCCGGATCGTTCGTCTTGTTGGGCAGCCAGTAGCCGCCGTACTCGCCGAAATCGCGGGTGAAGCATTCGAAGCGGTCGTGAAACCCGCTCTTCTTCGTGTCCTGCAAGTCCGCCTCCACGCTCGCGCGCCAGCCGATCGAGCGCGTGAATGTCTCGTCCGCGCCGTAGACGCGCACCTGAATGTCCGTCGGGTCCCAGCCGTTGGTCGAGTCGATATCCGACGGGCAGGCGGTGGAGACGCAGACCAGATCGTCGAGCGCCTGGAGCAGCAGATAGTCGCCCGGCCGCGTCCACGGATCGTCGTTCGAGATCTGGTGCGCGTCGTCCACCGCGGTATTGAAGAAGAAGTTGAGCGCGGGCCAGCTCTTGCGCGGTTTCAGCCCGAACGCGGCCGTCGTCGCGTTGATGTTGTCGGTGCAGTTGACGTGCCCCGGATAGCCCACGTCCTCGTAGTAGCGCGCGGTGCAGGCCGAGCCGAACGTATCGTGCCGCCCGACCGTGTCGCGCACCACCTCGACCAGCGGATCGTGGTCGACGGTCCAGAACTTCGAGAGGAGACCCGGCTTCGGGTAAAGGCTACCGACGAGCGAGCGGGTCGTGGTCGGGTCGATCTCGTGCTCGATGCCGGCATCCAGCTTGCGCTGGCTGAACGCCTGGAAATCCGAGCATTCGCGGCCCTGTACGTCGAGGATCTGAATCCATTCGCCCTTCTTCACCCGATAGGCATGGGCGCGGCCCGGCGCGATGTTCACGTCCATCGACGGGTCGGCCAGCGGGTCGGGCGGGTCGCGGCGGCCCTTGGCATTGCGGCGGGCGGCGCGGCGGATGTAGACGACGAGGTCGGTCGGCGCGTCCTGTGCGTGGGGCGACATGGGGGCGCCCGGCGCGCTGACGAGGAGCGTGCCGTCCGTGCTCGCGATGAAGCACTCGCTGTCGCCCGCGTTCGAGCCGTGGGCGAAGGCGACGATGGCCCTGCCCCGCGCCAGATCGAGGCCCCGCGCCGCCAGCGCCGCGCGCATCTTCGCCGCCGCCGCGCCGCCCGAGGCGAGCAGGGCCATCGTCCCCTCCGGCGCGCCGCGTCCCGCCCCACCCAGCATCGCCGGATCGGACGCGCCGCTTGCGTCGAAGAACACCAGTTCGGCGGGTTGCAGCCCCTCGCGGTCCTGCACCGTGATCGTGTCGCCCGCGTCGATCTCCACCAGCAGCGAGCCGCAGGGCACGACGGGATGGCGCTCCATGTCGTCGGGCAGGATGGGCAGGCCGGGAACGACGACCCCGCCCCGCTCGTAGGGACGCTCGAATCCGTCCATCATGCGACCCCCAGCTGACGCTTGCGTTCGGCTGCCCAAGAGCCGATGAGCCGGTCGGCGATGATGCCGAGCGCGGCGATGAAGAACCCGGCGAGGATGCCGCGCCCGAAATCCTGCGTCGAGATCGAGCGCACGACCTCCTGCCCCAGGTCGGTCGAGCCGATGAGCGCGGTGATCGCCGTCATGGCCAGCGCCATCATGATCGTCTGGTTCAGGCCGAGCATGATCTCCGGCAGGGCGACGGGCAGCTCGACCTTGAAGAGCCGCTGCATCCGCGTCGCCCCGTTCGCGATGCCCGCCTCGACGGTCACGGCGGGGATGCGCTTGAGGCCCAGATACGTGTAGCGGATGGCTGGCACGGTCGCGTACGGGATGATCGCGAAGATATTGGCGAAATCCCCGATACGGAACAGCATGATGGCCGGGATCAGGTAGATGAAGGACGGGAAGGTCTGGAGCGTGTCGCAGATCGGCATGATGATCTTCGCCGCCCGCTCCGACCGCGCCGCCCAGATGCCCAGGGGCACCCCGATGAGGACGCAGAGCGCCGCGGCGATGAGCACCAGATAGGTCGTCTTCATCGTCTCGACCCAGAAGCCGGTGACGATGAAGCTCGCCATCAGCGCCATGCACAGCAGCATGACCGATTTCCCGCCCAGCCGCCACGCCGCCAGCGAGACGACCCCGAAGAAGACCGGCCACGGCAGCCACAGGAAGAAGTTGCGCACGGGGATGAGGATCCAGAGCGTCACCCAGTCGCGGATCGGGTTGATGTAGTCGAAGGCCACGACGTTGAAGTCGCGGATCGCCTGATCCATGTGCCGCGCCAGCAGCTTGGCGTCGAACAGCACGACCTTCGCATCTCCCGCCCCCCAGACGAATTTCGACGGTGGGATACTGGCCCAGCGATGGAATTCGGCGAGGACGTAGCTGCCGACGAGGATGACGAGAAAGAGCAGCATGTGTTTGTGCCGCTGCGCCCAGGTCTTCTCGGAGGCGAAATGGTCCGTCTCCTTGTAGGCGTAGGCCTGGGTCAGACGGTCGAGCACGATGGCGATGAGCGAGATGGCGATGCCCTGCTCGATGGCGACCCCGAGTCGGAGTTGTTGCAGCGAGTACAGGAGCTTGTGCCCCAGTCCCGTCGCCCCGGCGATGGAGGCGATGACGACCATGGCGAGCGTCTGCATCACGACCTGGTTGAGGCCCAGCATCAGCGTGCGCTTGGAGGACGGCAGCGCGACCTTCCACAGCAATTGCCGCTTCGTGCAACCCGACATCTGCCCCGCCTCGACCACGTCGGACGAGACGGTCTGGAGGCCGAGAATGGTACAGCGCGCCATGGGCGGCATGGCGAAGACGACCGTGGCGATGAGCGCCGTGACCGGGCCGAAGGCGAAGAGCGCGGCGACGGGGGCGAGGTAGGCCATGTGCGGCGTCGCCTGCATCAGGTCGAACATCGGCGAGATGATGCGCGCGGCGGTCTTCGAGCGGGTGACCCAGATGCCGAGGGCGATGCCGATGAACGCCGCCATGGGGACGGCGACGACGACGATGGTCATCGTGCGCATCGCGTCCTTCCAGACGTTGAAGGTCGCCAGGTACAGCATCGACAGACCGCAGAGCAGCGCCAGTCGCCAGCCGCCGACCCAGTGGGCGAAGATCGTGACGCCCGCGGCCACCGCGATCCACGGCAGCGGACCGAGATCGAGGCCGACCTTCTTGAAGCCGCGGTAGAGCAGATACTCGGCCCAGTCCACCGGCATCTCCAGCGCCGTGCCGATGCCGCGCGTGATCGCCTTGAACTCGACGCCGAAGACGGTCGCCTCGCTCTTGAGCCAGTTGATGAAGTCGGTGATCCACTGCGCGAGCGGCAGCGTCCACGCCTCCGGCCAGCGCGTCGCCCCGTCCCAGACGAGGGAGAGCAGGACGCCGGCGACGATGATCGCGGCAAACCGGCCCCAGAGCGGGAGCGCGGCGAGGGAGACGCCCTCCCCGTCCGCGCGGGGCGTCGTCGGGGCGGTGGCCTCGGTCATGCCGCCCGCGCCTCCGGGCCGCGCCCGCCGAAGATGGCGGCGGTGACGGTCGCGCGGTCGATGGAGCCGACGATGCGCTCGCCGCTCGCATCGGTCACGGCGACGGGGCCGTCGGCGGTCAGCACCTGCTCGGCGACCGACCCGATCTTCGCGGTCATCGGCACGGCGCCGAGGGCGGCGTCCGTCGGGGTCTGCATGATCGCGCCGACGCTGACGATGCGCTCGCGCGGGGCGTTCTTGGCGAACTCGGCGACATAGTCGTCGGCGGGGTTCAGCACCAACTCTTCGGGCGTGGCGAGCTGGACCATGCGCCCGTCCTTCATGATGCCGATGCGGTCGGCGAGCTTGGTCGCCTCCTCGAAATCGTGGGTGATGAAGACGATGGTCTTGTGCAGCATGGATTGCAGGCGGAGGAACTCGTCCTGCATCTCGGCGCGGATGAGCGGGTCGAGCGCGCTGAACGGCTCGTCGAGGAACCAGATATCCGGCTCGACGGCGAGGGAGCGCGCGATGCCGACGCGCTGCTGCTGACCGCCCGACAATTCGCGCGGGAAGTAGGATTCGCGCCCGCCGAGGCCGACGAGGTCGATCATCTTCTTGGCCCGGTCCACGCGCTCGGCCCTGGCGATGCCCTGCACCTCCAGCGGGAAGGCCACGTTCTCCAGCACGTCGCGATGCGGCAGGAGGCCGAAATTCTGGAAGACCATGCCGAACCTGTGGCGGCGGATGTCGATCAGCTCGCGTTCGGAGAGCTTCAGCAGGTCGCGGCCCTCGTACTCCATCTCGCCCGTCGTGGGGTCGTTGAGGCGGGTGATGCAGCGGATGAGGGTGGACTTGCCCGACCCGGACAGGCCCATGATGATGAGGATCTCGCCCTGGTGCACGTCGAAGGACACGTCCTGCACCGCGCCGATATAGCCCTCGTCCCGCAGCGCCTGCGCGGTCGGGCGGCCGTCGTGGCGGCGCATGAAGCCGCGTGGGTCGGCCCCGAAGACCTTCCACAGGTTGCGGCATCGGATCTGAACGTCGCCGGGCATGGGCGGCTCCCTCGGTTGGATGGAGGAAAACTCTGCCCCGCACTCGATGCGGGGCCTGTCGGGTCAGCGCGCCGACCGTCGAGGCCCCGGGTCAAGCCCGGGGCAGTGCTATTGACCGATCACTCGGTCCAGCTCGCCACCACGTCGGCGTTCTTCTCCATCCACGCCTCGGCGGCCTCTTCCGGCTCCATGCCGTCCACGTCGACCATGAGGGCGGCGGCGGCGATCTGGGCGTTGGAGAAGTCGACCTTCTCGATCACCGCGTAGGCACCGGGCCATTCCTCCTCGAAGCGCGGGGAGGCGGCCTTCTTCAGCCAGCCGCTATGCGGCGCGCCACAATCGCCAGTCGCGTTGGGGTTCGGCCCCCAGGAGGCATCGTCGAAGCAGGCCGGCTCGGGCTTCGGGAAATCGACGAAGGTGCCCTCGAACTTCGACTCGATGAAATTGGGCGTCCAGTTGAACAGGACGATCGGCTCCTTGCGGTCGTAGGCGGATTGCAGCTCGGCCCACAGGGTCGCGGCCTGGCCCACGTTGATCGCCTCGAAGTCCATCTCCAGCGACTTCACGCGGTCGGCGTAGTTCTTGCCCCAGTCGGCGGGCGGTCCGACGAAGCGGCCATTGGGCTTGGTCTCGGCGGTCGAGAACTGCTCGGCGCAGGCGTTCAGGCCCTCCCAGTTCGTCGCCTCGGGGCATGTCTCCAGCACGTAGTTGGGAATCCACCACTCCTCGCGCGTCTCCGCCGAGTGCGTGCCCACGTCGACCATGCCGTTCTCGACGGCCTTCTCGAAGGCGGATTTCATCGAGCCTTCCCAGGCCTCGACCTGGAAGTCCATGTCGTTGTCGGCCATGGCCTGGAACTGGAGCTGGCTGTCCGACGGGGCGTATTCGACCGTGTAGCCCATGTCCTCCAGCACCTTGCCGACCACGTAGGACAGCACGAGCTGGCTGGTCCAGTTGTTCTGCACGATGATGATGGGTTCGTCCGATTCGACCTCGGCCATGGCGGCACCGGGGGCGAGCATCAGCGCGGCGACGGCCACGCCCTTGAGCAGGTTCTTCATCACGTAGTCTCCCGAAAGTTGGGGCGAATATCTCGCCCTGTTGTGGTTGATGGTTGCGGCCGGTGCTTCTGTGTCATCCGTGCCGAAGGTCGTTCAGACGCCCTCTACGAGGGTCTGCAGGCTGGTCGACGCGCGCTGGCGCATCGCCTTCACGGGGGCGTATTCCTCACTGTGATACCAATCGCGGGCCGCTTGCAAGGAAGCAAAGCGGATGACGACGGTCCGCTCGCCGATGCTCTCGCCCTCGTGATGCTCGGCCTCGCCGCCGCGCACGAGGTATTCGCCCCCGAATTTCGCGATGATCGGGGTGACGGCGGCGACGTACTCCCTGTAGGCCTCCGGATCGGTCACGGTGATCTGCGCGATGACGTATCCGGCGGGCATGGCGTCAGGCTCCCCTGGGCGCGGGATCGGCGGCCGCCCCCGACCAGTCCGGCTCGAAGCCGAGGATCGTGCAGTCGGGCGTCAGGGCCGGATTGAACAGGTGGTTGTGCCAGTAGGTCGCCTGGAACAGAGGATTGTGCCCGGCCAGCGTCCAGACGCGGCAGGGCAGCGTGTACGTCTGGCGATAGGCGTCGAAGGACAGCGTGCAGAACTCCGCCTCCCGGATCGTGCGCGCCCCCGGCGAACCGGGCGGGAAGGTCGAGGTCAGGATATCCGAGAACGTGTCGGCCTTCTGGTAGTAGGTCTCCGAGAAGAAGCGCAGGGCGGTATCGCGGCGCTGGGCCGGATCGTTGGTCTTGCGGACCATGTGCTGCATCTCTGTCGTGACGGCATGGCCGGGGGCCTTGCTCATCACGGTGATGACATGCCCCAGCGGTTCGCCCTGCCCGGCCAGCGTGACCGACGGCGTGATGCCGTCGCCGGGGCGGCCCATCTCGTCGCGCATCATCATCTGGCGGATGCGGCACTGCCAGCGCATGAACGCCGTGCGCATCGCCATCTCGTCGGCGGAGAGGGGGAGGGAGGGCGCGGGGATCATGGCATATTCCCTCTGCCCCGCACTTGGATGGCCTCGCGCAGCGATGGGGCCTCTCTCCACTCGCACAGGCCCCGGATCAAGTCCGGGGCAGAAGCGTATGATGGACAATAGCCCATCAGTACTTCCGATACGCCTCGCGCAACTGCACGAGGGGATGGCGCTCGGACATCTGGAACTTGATGAGCAGCTCGCGCGCGATCATGTCCCGGTCCTGCTGGTTGTCGGGCAGGTCGATCGTGTCGGGCACGCGGACCCAGCCGTTGATGTTGCGGTCGAACACCGCCGGCTTGCCCTCCTCGTAGCCCATGTGCACGTCTTCGAGCCAGTTGAGGTCGTCCCAGCCCATCTCCTCGATATAGCCCTGGAGGAAGGGGGTCATGCGGTCATAGTCGGGCACGAGGTTCACGTCGTAGCGATACCCGATATGCTGCCCGATCTCCTTCTCGCGTTCGGAGCCGAGGCCCTTGGCGTCCTTGACGAACTGATCGACGTCGAGGATCTCGGAGCCGCGGTATTGTGTTCCGGCCATGGTTTTTCCTAACCCTTGTTCGCTTCCCCGGATGCTTCGCAGCACAACGTGATGCGATGCTGATCCGGGGTCTGTCTCCACCCTGCGAGGCCCCGGCCACTGCGCGTAGCGACCAGCAGCGCAGCATTTCATGCTGCGCAGCATCCGGGGCAGCGCCCTTAGAGTTTGTGATAGTTATCCACGCCGACCGTGTACTCGGTCCCCGCCAGCGGCACGGCGGCCATGGCGGACGCCTCCATCGTCAGGGCGGCGAGGTCTTCCGGCTCCAGCGAGTGGATGTTCGTCTTGCCGCAGGCGCGGGCGAAGAGCTGTGCCTCGATGGTCAGCGTGTGCAGGAAGTTGTACACGCGCTCCGCCGCCTCGTCCGGGTCGAGCCGCTTGCGCAGTTCCGGGTCCTGCGTCGCCACGCCGACCGGGCAGCGGCCCGTGTGGCAGTGGTAGCAATAGCCTGCCTCAACGCCCATCTCGGTCTCGAAATCGGCCTCGGGGATGTCCTTGTTGCAGTTCAGCGCCATGAGCGAGGAATGCCCGATGGCGATGGCATCCGCGCCCAGCGCGATGGCCTTGGCCACGTCCGCCCCGTTGCGGATGCCGCCCGCGTAGACGAGCGTGATCTCGCCGCGCTTGCCCAGGTCGTCGATGGCCTTGCGCGCCTGACGGATCGCCGCGATGCCGGGAACGCCGGTATCCTCGGTGGCGAAGTGCGGTCCCGCGCCCGTGCCGCCCTCCATCCCGTCGATGTAGATCGCGTCGGGGTCGCATTTCACGGCCATGCGCACGTCATCGTACACGCGCGCCGCGCCGAGCTTGAGCTGGATCGGGATCTGCCAGTCCGTCGCCTCACGGATTTCCTGAATCTTCAGCGCCAGATCGTCCGGGCCGAGCCAATCGGGGTGACGCGCGGGCGAGCGCTGGTCGATCCCGGCGGGCAGCGAGCGCATCTCGGCGACCTGGTCGGTCACCTTCTGGCCCATCAGGTGCCCGCCGAGGCCCACCTTGCAACCCTGCCCGATGAAGAACTCGCAGGCGTCGGCCAGCTTCAGGTGATGCGGGTTGAAGCCGTAGCGGGACTGGATGCACTGGTAGTACCACTTCGTGCTGTAGCGCCGCTCGTCCGGGATCATTCCGCCTTCGCCCGAGCAGGTGGCCGAGCCGGCCATGGTCGCACCGCGGGCCAGCGCCGTCTTCGCCTCGAAGGACAATGCGCCGAAGCTCATGCCGGTGATGTAGACCGGGATATCGAGGTCGATGGGTCGCTTGGCGCGCGGGCCGATGATCGTCCGCGTCTCGCACTTCTCGCGATAGCCCTCGATGACGAAGCGCGTCAGCGTGCCGGGCAGGAAGGTCAGGTCGTCCCAATGCGGGATCTTCTTGAACAGCGAGAAGCCGCGCATCCGGTACCGGCCCAGTTCGGACTTGATGTGGATGTCGTCCATGACGTGCGGCGGGAAGACGAAGCTGTTCCCGAGGCGGTTCTTGTCGCGCTTCTGCTTGACGTGCGGCTCGACGTGAGCCGGGGTTTCGCCATCTGCGGCCATTGTGTCGGTTCCTTTGGTTGCCTGAAGGCGCGCGGGGGGCGAACTGCGTTCCACTCGAATCGAAATTCGCATCAAGACGTATGCGAATTTCGATGCTCTTGGACTGCGTGAAACTCAGTTCGCCCTGGCGCCGCCGGTTCAGGTGAGGATAAGAACGAGGATGATGATCGCCGCGAGGGTGACGACGCTGACTCCGAAAACTCTGCCCATCTCGTGTTCTCCTTGGTGCGGTCGTTGTTCATCAAGACCCCGGATCGGGTCCGGGGTGATCCTGCGAGGCGCGGCGCGCCTTACAGGATCAGCTTCTTCTCGTTGGGTTCGAGGTTGTCGTAGTTCCAGAGCTGCTTGCCCGCGACGATCTTCGTGAAGTGATCGACGCCCTTTTCCGGCATCAGGTCGTATTGCGTCAGCTTGCGCGTCAGCCACGCCTTGTCGAGATCGGTCAGCTCGGCGGGCACGGCATCGACGCCCAGATCGCGAATCTCGCCGCCGACGTAGATCGTGCCGTCATACATCGAATCGCCGAGGTTCTTGCCCGCGTTGCCGCAGACGACCATGCGCCCGCGCTGCATCATGAAGCCCGAGAACGCGCCCGTATCGCCGCCGACGATGATGGTGCCGCCCTTCTGGTCGATGCCCGTGCGCGAGCCGACGCTGCCCTTGCAGACCAGATCGCCGCCGCGCATCGCCGCGCCGAAGGTGGAGCCGGCGTTCTTCTCGATGACGACCGTGCCGGACATCATGTTCTCGCCGCAGGACCAGCCCACGCGGCCCGAGATGCGCACGTTCGGCCCGTCGATCAGGCCCACGCCGAAATAGCCGATGGAGCCTTCGACGATGAGGTTCAGCTTGTTGAGGATGCCGACCCCGACCGAGTGCATCCCGCGCGGGTTCTTCAGGACGATGGTGCCGTAGCCCTCCTCCATCAGCGCGCGGATATCCTTGTTCACCTGCGTCGTGGGCTTGCCCTCGCAGTCCAGTTCGGTCCGCTTGTTGAAGTCGACGAGCTGGGCGTAGGGATAGACGTAGTTCTCGTCCTCGCCCACCTCGAAGAACACCTCCATCGAGCGGTTCTTGAGCTGCTCGGACATCATGCCGAGCTGGCGCGCGCGCTCCTCCTGGGTGGTGCCCTCGATCTCGTCCCGGGTCTGGCCCGCACGGGGATCGTACCCCATGTCCTCGGCCATCACGCTCATGCTTTCCATACGCGAATCTCCTCGTCGTAGGGGTCGGTGGTGTCGATTTCCTGGGGCAGGATCGCGCGGATGGCGACCTCCTCGGAGGCCATGGCGATCATGTCGTCGGATTCGTAGAGGACCAGCGGTTTCGCCGCCATCGTGTCCTTGGCCATGCCCAGCTCGTCGCGGGTGGCGACCAGATATGTGAAGACGCCGTCGATCTCCTCGATAGAGGATCTCAGGCTGTCCTCCAGCGTCGCGCCGTTGGCGAGGTTGTCGGCGGTGTAGACGGCCAGCAGCTCGCTGTCGCAGGAGGACATGAAGCGGTGCCCCTTCTGCTCCATCTGGCGGCGCTTGAGCCAGTAGTTCGTGATCTGCCCGTTATGGACGACGGCCACGTCGTTGTAGGGGAAGGCCCAGTAGGGATGCGCCGAGCGGATATCCACGTCCGATTCGGTGGCCATGCGGGTATGGCCGATGCCGTGGGTGCCCTTGAAGTCGCGCAGGCCGTAATTGTCGGCGACCACGTTCGCGTCGCCCAGGTCCTTGATCAGCTCCAGCGCATTGCCGAGGGACAGGATCTCCGTGCCCTCCACGTCCTCGATGTAGCGGGCCATCGCCTCGGTATCGCCGTCATGGGCGATGACGTAGCGCATGGCGTAGGGCGTGGCCGCGTCCTTCGACTTGATGCTCGCCTTATGCTCCGCGAGGCGCTTCTCCACCTCGCCGATGCGGGCGTCGATCTTGTCCTTCATGTCGTAGCCGGAGGCCATGTCCTCCTGCTCCGCCACCTTGAGGCGCATGACGTAGTCGCCCGCGTTCGGCTCGCCGTAGACGGCGAAGCCGGTCGAGTCGGGGCCGCGATGCTTGAGCGCGGTCAGCATCGAGGTCATCTCGGACCCGACGTCCGAGCTCTTCCCCCGATGGATCAGTCCGGCAATGCCGCACATGGGTTCGTCTCCTTGGATAAGAAGGATCCTCTGCCCCGCACTCGATGCGGGGCCTCCTTCAGCGATGTGCTTCGTTCGAAGAGGTCCCGCACGCACCGTGCAGCGGCAAGTCCGGGACAGCGCTTCTCGGGGTGCCTTAGGGCAGGCACTCCATGTACGTTTCCTTGTCCCAGTCGGTGACGGTCGCCATGAAGCGCTCGTACTCGTCGGTCTTGTATTCGTGGTAGAGGCGGAACATCTCGCCCGGCAGACCGCGCTTGACGACCTCCGACCCTTCGAGATGGCCGAGGGCCTCGCCCAGGGTCATGGGCAGCTTCTTCACCTGCTTGCCCGCCTCCATCGCCTCGTAGATGTTGCGCTCCTCCGGCTCGCCCGGATCGAGGCTGTTCTCCAGCCCGTCATCCATGGCCGCCAGCAGCGTGGACCCCATCAGGTACGGGTTCACCATCGAATCGACCGAGCGGTACTCGAAGCGGCCGGGGGCCGAGACGCGCAGGCCCGTCGTGCGGTTCTGGAAGCCCCAGTCCGCGAAGACCGGCGCCCAGAAGCCCGCGTCCCACAGGCGGCGGTACGAGTTGACGGTCGAGCAGCCGATGGCCGTCAGCGCCTGGAGGTGATGCACGACCCCGCCGATAGCCTTCAGACCCTCCGGTCCCGGCATCTGCGGATCGTCGCCGTCGGGCATGAAGGTATTGTTCCCGCCCTTCACGTACATGTAGTTGTCGCGCATCCCCGGCAGGCTGTCCTCGTCGTTGCCGCATTTGACGAAGTGGTCCTCGCCGCCGCCCCACAGGCTCATGTTGTGGTGACAGCCCGAGGCCGAGACGCCCATGAACGGCTTGGTCATGAAGCAGGCGAAGATGCCGTGCTCGCGCGCCACCTGCGCGCAGATCTGGCGATAGGTTGTCAGGCGGTCGGCGTTGCGCAGCACGTCGTCGAACATCCAGTTCAGTTCGAGCTGACCCGGCGCGTCCTCGTGGTCGCCCTGGATCATGTCGAGACCCATCTTGCGGGCGTAGCGGATCACCTGGAGCGTGACGGGGCGCAAGCTCTCGAACTGGTCGATATGGTAGCAGTAGGGCTTCGAGAAGCCGGGGCCGGGCTTGCCGTCCTCGTCGAATTTCAGCCACATCATCTCCGGCTCGGTGCCGATGCGGAGCTGGGTGCCGTGCTTCTCCTGGAACGCCTTGTGCATCCGGCGCAGGTTGCCGCGGCAGTCGGAGGTGAGGAACCCGCCCGGGTCCTCCTTCTCCTCGCGGTTGCGGAACAGCGTGCAGTAGAAGCGCCCGATGGTCGGCGCCCAGGGAAGCTGCATAAAGGTTTCCGGCTCCGGGATGCCGACCAGCTCGGCGGCCTCGGGACCGTAGCCCATGTACTCGCCCGCGCGGTTCAGGAACAGGTTCATCGTCGCGCCGTAGACGAGCTGGAAGCCCTTCTTCGCCACCGATTCCCAGTGGTCGGCCGGGATGCCCTTGCCCATGATCTTGCCGGTCACGGAGACGAATTGCAGGTAGAGGTACTCGATCCCCAATTCGTCGATCTTGGCCCTGACCTGCCTGATCTTCTCGTCCCGGCCCTCGGCCTCCACGAAACCTTCGATATCCATCGGCACGCTGTATCTCCCCTTACGCGTTTCGCTCCCTAGGTCGCCGGTCGTTTCTTGCCAGCAATTCTTTGAGTCGCCCAACAGGTATACGCCGCGGCGAACCGCCTGCAACCAATTTTTACGATTGGTTCATATTTGGCTCGAAAGACGGTCAGCCGGCTGATGGCCCCTCCCGGCGCGGCGATCTACGGTCAAGGTCGTCTTGACAAGCGGGGGCGCGTCTGTCCGACTCGGACGATCCGTTCACAGGAGACGCCCGATGGCCATGGACGCCCCCCATCCCGCCGACGCCCCCTTCCGCGCCGATCCGGCGCAGTCCTGGACCATTCCGGCGCGCTACTACCGCGATGCGGCGGTCTTCGAGGCCGAGAAGGACGCCATCTTCCACCGCGCGTGGTGGTATGCGGGCCATGTCAGCCGGGTGTCGGAGCCGGGGTCGTACCTGACGACGCGCATCCACGAGCAGAACGTCTTCGTCATCCGGGGGCGCGACGGGGCCTTGCGCGCCTTCTACAACGTCTGCCAGCATCGCGGGCACGAACTGCTCCGGGGCGAGGGCCGCACCAACGTCATCACCTGCCCCTATCACGCCTGGGCCTACGACTTCGAGGGGACGCTGCGCTCGGCTCACAACTCAAAGAACGTGCGCGGCTTCGACGCCTGCGACTTCGCGCTCAAGGGCGTGCGGGTCGAGGAGTTCTGCGGCCTGATCTTCGTCAACCTCGACCCCGACGCGACCCCCTTCCGCGAACAGTCCGGCGATCTGGAAAAGGAACTGCGCCACTACTGCCCGCAGATCGACACCCTCGCCTATGCCCAGCGCGACACCTACGACGTGCGGGCCAACTGGAAGGTGCTGATCGACAATTTCCTCGAATGCTACCACTGCCACTGCGCGCACAAGGATTTCGTCGATCTCGTGGACATGCCCAGCTATCGCTCGATCCCCGAGGGCATCTATTCGAGCCATTGCTCCGGCCAGGCGAGGAACACCGACAGCCGCGCCTACAGTTTCAAACCCGGCGACGTGGATTTCGGCTATGCGGGCTGGTTCGTCTGGCCGAACCTGACCATCTGGATCTATCCCGGCGAGCCGAACCTCTCGACGCTCCAGATGCTGCCCACGGGACCGGAGACCTGTACCGAATATCAGGATTGGTTCGTCCCGGACGGCGCTGTCACGCCGCAGCTTCGCGATGCGATGGTCTACCAGAAGGACGTGCTGCAGCCGGAGGATATCTCCCTCTGCGAGAGCGTGCAGCGGGGCCTGCACTCGAACGGCTACAACCAGGGCCGCTTCATTGTCGACGAGGGGCGCACCGAACTGAGCGAGCACGCGGTGCACCACTTCCAGAAGATGGTCGCCGAGGCGCTGGGCATCGAGGTGACATGAGCCGGGCCCTCGCCTTCGCCCTGTCGCTCCTGACCGCGCCCGCGCTGGCCGGGGAGGTCGATCTGGAGATCGTGCTGGCCGTCGACGGGTCCGGCTCGATCGACGCGCGGGAATACGCGCTGCAACTGGCCGGCTACGCCGCCGCCTTGCGCGATCCGGCGGTGCAGGCGGCGGCGACCTCCGGGCCGCTGGGGCGCATCGCGGTGGCCATGATGGTCTGGTCCGACGCGGCCTTCCGCAAGTTCGAGACGGACTGGTTCGTCATCGATTCCCCCGAGGCCGCGGGCCGGTACGCCGATATCGTGGAGGTCTTCTACCGCTATTCGGGCCGCAGCGTCGGCATGGGCGGAGGCGGGACCGGCATCGGCTCGGGCATCGACTACGCGCTGACGATGCTGGACGAGAACGGCATCGACGCGGGGCGGCGGACCATCGACGTATCGGGCGACGGCATCGAGACCGACCCGTGGTTCCGCGAGGCGATACGGCTCCCCGAGGCCCGCGCCCTGGCCGAAAAGAAGGGCGTCACCGTCAACGGCCTCGCCATCCTCACCGACTTCGCCGCCCTCGACCGCTACTACGAGGACGAGATGATCGTCGGCCCGGGCGCCTTCGTCATCGTGGCCGAGGATTTCGACGATTTCGCCGAGGCGATCACGCGCAAGCTGTGGCTGGAATTCTCGTCGCCGGTGGCGAAGGCACCCCCCGGACCGTCGCGCCACGTTTCAGCGGACGCCCGGTCGTCGGGAGCGTTCCGGTAGCAGGTCGCGGACCGCGCGTATCCGGTGCTCCGGCTGCCATGTCCAGTCAAGGCCAGACCGCTGCGCCCAACGCCCTATTCCGCCCGGGTCACACAGGCGCGAGGCACGAACAGGCAGACATGCGCCCCCTCCTCCGGAACATCGAGTTTCGCGCCCTCCATCATCTCGACGGCCTCGATCTCCGTCACCTCCAGCACGGTATCGTCATCCTCGCGCGCCTCCAGGGATGCCCTGAAGGCGACGGTCCCCCGGCGGCTCTCGAACCGCGCGGTCAGCGACAGCCCCGGACCGAAGCCGCCGCCGCCGTCGAACGAGGCCGAGAAACCCCCATCGCCAGCCATCTCGCAGAGCCATTCGCGCAGGGCGACGGGGTCGCTATCGACGGCGGGCGCATAGAGGTGGGTCGCATCGGTCGCCTCGTCGAGGCCGCTGTCGAGGACGGCGCGGTCGCATTGCAGCCGTTCCTCCGCTTCGGCCATGGCCCTTCGACCGTCCCGGCAGGCCTCGCGCAGGGCATCGTAGAGACCCCGGGTCCTGGCATCGCGGGAGGTCGGCACCTGACGGCAAATCTCCTCCGCCGCGGATGCACCGGCGCTCGATCCCGAATAGCCGGCTCTCACCCGCTCAAGGGTGTCCGCGAGCGCGTCCCGGCGAAAATCCTCAAGCGCCAACCCGGCGAACCGTTCGTACTGGTAGCTCGAAATCGTCATCCCGTCGTTTTCGAGGGACAGCCAGTCGTTGTCCCGCAGCGTCTCGAACGTAGCGGGCAGGACCGTGATGCGGGCGACCTCGTCGCGCAGCCAATCGGCGGTCGCGGCGCGTCCCTCGATCTCGGGGTATTGCCGTGTCAGCGCCCCGACGAGGGACCTCGCCTTGCAGGTCTCCGCCGTCGAAAGCACGCGCTCGGCCAGCGGCCGATCCCAGTACTCGAAGGGCAGCCCCACGAGCATCTCGATCTCCTCCATCGTCCACGAGGGACCGAAGCTCCTGATCGCGGCGCAGGTCTCCTCGCCGGGATCGAGGGGCAAGGCGCCCAGCTCGCCGGTGCCCGCAAGCCGGTCGGCCCCGCGATAGAACAGGCGCAGGTAGTCCGCCGACGCCGCCCGGTCGCCGAACGCACCGATCTCTCGAAGGGACGGCGAGACGACGGTGCGGGTCTGCGCGGTCAGGGCCTCCCGATCTGCCTCGTCGGCCATGTCGTACGCCTCGATTCGGGCCGCCTGCGCCTCCCGGAAACGCGCCTCGAATGCGGGCCGGTCCTCGGACAGGCGATCCTGGTAGGCCTGCCGGTCGAGGGCGGGGAGAAGGTCGAGGGGCGGCATCGCATCGCGCTGGCGGGCCGCCGAAACGAAATCGTCCACCGTCGGCTCGGACGTTTCGTACAGGTCGAGGAGCGCGTCGATCCGTTCCACGGGCGGGGTGGTCCGGTGCAGCGTGAACGGCCTGCACTGCTTGTGGGGCCTGCCGAGAGCGTCGATCCAGAACCCGTCCAGCGTCTCGCGGTCCTGCGCGAGATCGAACGCGACCCAGGGTCGGCCTTTCTTCCGTTCGAGGATGAACGTGCCGTTCTCGACCAGAAGCGGTCCGGATCTATCCGAATAGCGGTCCTGGCCCTGTTCCCGGTACAGGACGTGGGCCGTCTCCGGCCCGGAATCCCCGAAGGTGATGCGCCATTCGTCCCAGCGGAGGGTCTCTTGACTGCCGCGTTCGCACAGGTGCGACCCCGTGTAATACGCCTCCTCGGCCCGAAGGCCGGTCCCCATCAGGATCGCGACCAGAAAGACGGACAGGATTCTCATGGTACCTCCAACATTCTCGACAGTACGTACCGAAAACGATACGTCAGGCGATCCGCCGGCAACACCCGTCATGTCCGACTGAATCCGGAAGCGGCACGGAAAAACCTCTCCGCCGCCGCGTCCCGCGCGCGCCGGATGGCGACCGGCACGATCCCGGGGGGACGAAATGCTCCGTCGGACGGGGCCGCGCCCGCGATCGTTCATCCCGCCCTTGCCCGCGCGTCACTTTGCGGGTATACACCGCGCCGCTGTCGCGACGGCGACGGGCCAGCCCTAACCTGATTCGCGCGCGCGGGGGATTACGTCTCCCCGCATCCGCGCCGTCGCCGGATGGTCCGCAGCCTACCGTCATCCAATTTTGTGTCAAAGACCGCCGGAGACAACCGGTCGGCCGGAAATATACCTTAGGAGCCAACACTTAATGTCAGAAGCACTAGCAGCCCCCAGCATGGACGACTTCGAGGCCATGCTGGACGAGTCCATGGCCGGCGAGAACCTTTCCGAAGGGTCCGTCGTCAAGGGCAAGGTCATCGCCATCGAGAACGGTCAGGCGATCGTCGATGTCGGCTTCAAGATGGAAGGCCGCGTCGACCTGAAGGAATTCGCCCCCCCGGGCAAGCCCGCCGACCTCGAAGTCGGCGACGAGGTCGAGGTCTATCTCGACCGCACCGAGAACGCGAAGGGCGAGGCCGTCCTGTCGCGCGACAAGGCCCGCCGCGAGGAGGCATGGGACCGTCTGGAGAAGGCGTTCGACAAGACCGAGCGCGTCGAGGGCGCGATCTTCGGCCGCGTCAAGGG
>JAHDDY010000200.1 GCA_020629115.1 Paracoccaceae bacterium
CAGTGGAAACGGACGGTCGCGACGCGTCAAAACAGCTATCAGGATCTGACAGTTGAAGTGGGCAAAAAATATTGGATACCAACTGTACATCTCACGATCTCATCTCCCAGCCTTGAGGCGGCCTTGACGCAGCCTTAACGCCAGGATTCACTGGCCTCGTCAACCCTAGTGTCTATTCTACTGCACACGATGCTGAAATGAGGCACGGCCGAGGCTCAATTGAGTCTCGATCCGGATGGGCCGAAATCGTCGATTTTGACCACTCTGAGCACACACGCAACAGAAGTGCTGCCAACAAGACTACGCAACAGCCTGCTGCCGGCGCCGAGTGCCGGGCGAGCCCGCCGCGCGTGGCCAGGTTTGTCGAGCAGGCCTCTACAGGGAGTGCGGTGCTGTCACACAATCGTTCGGGGGCCCCGAACGTGGTCTGTGCAGCGCTTCCAGCGGCGGCCGCCTGTGGCACAGAGCGGCACTGCGGCGGGCCTCCGTCGCGCGATTGTACAGAGCACCTCTAAGTGCCGCCTGCGGGGCGTCGCGCTGCACGGCTTCGTCCCGCCGCGGGGGGATGCCGCCGAGGCACTCGCCGTTGACGGAAAAGGGTCCCTCTGTTGGCGATGAAGCGGGACTCTGCCGCGGCGCGGCGCTGATCCGTGCCGCGGAAAGGGGGGGGCGGCAGGGAGTGTGCGTGAGGCCGTTGTTGCGCGGGGGGGCGAACCAGGCGGGGGGGGGTGGGGGGGGCGCCTGCGCTCGGCGCATGCTCCTCGCAGCAGCCGCCCGCAAACAGGCGCACATCAAAACGGGACGTGGCGCACCCGGGGGGGATTACCAGCGGGCGCGGGCGTGTGCCGGGGCAGGTGCGCGCGCCGCCGGCCCGGGGCTCTTCGCGGCGTTCCCCTGAACCGAGGCGGCCGCTGCGGCGGCGGGCGACCCGTCGCGCACCGGCGAGGGGATTGTCCGCCTGGCGGCGAAAGATGCTCTTTGGGGGCGCTGTGGCGGCCGCGGCGGCAGCGGCGGCGGAGGCGGCACCAGGCGCGGATGCTCCCCTCGCCACACCCACGCGCGAGCTCTGTTCGCTGGCGGCCGCCTCGCCGTCGCCCGTGCGGCCGTCGCCAGGCGGCGTCGCAGCGGACGGCGGCGGCGGCCTCCGCCTTTCGAGCGCCCAGTCGGCCGCCACGAGCCGCGCGTCGACAGCGCCTCCCGGCCGCAAGAACCAGCGGGACTTCTTCCTCTGCGCCCGTGGCGGCAGGGGGGAGGGGCGGCCGGGCGGCGGCGGCGGCACCTGCGGGTGCAGGTGCTTCGCGGGCACCGGGCGGCGGCGGCGGGGGTGGCGAGAAGAAGGGGAGAGACCAGGCGTGGTTTGAGAGGTAGGTGAATCAGGGAGAACAGGCGTGACGGTGGGGGGGGGGGGGGAAAGGGGGGCAGGTGTGGACGGGAAGCGGGAGCCCGCCCGCTCGCCCATGGTAGCGCACAAAGTACAGGGCACGAGATGAGGCCAGCAGGGTGCTTTGGACCGCGTCAGTGCAGGACAGTCACGCTGGGGGGGGGAGGCAAGTGGAGCAAGGGCGCCGCTAAGACCGTTCATGTGCGATTGTGCGACGAGCCACGGCAGGGCGTGCCCTCCATAAACCGTGCCCGCCAAAACGAGGGACAGTTGCCGCCCTCTGGTCCGTCGTCCGTGCTGCTTTCCCGCTCATTGTGGCCGTCGTTGCTGCGCGGAAACGTCGTGGTGGCGCGGACTACAGCGCGCCAAAGTGCGGCAACCCGTCGTCGTTAGATGCCCCCGAATTCCCCGTTGGGCAATTGACCTGCGCTGAGTCCGTTTCCGTCGTCAAAAAAGCGCTCCAGCAAAGAAAATACGGTCAAAATGGCCACCGAAAACCAGCCTCAATTGAGGCGCAGAGGCTCAAATGAGGCTGCCAGTAGAATTGACACTAGAGTTTCTAAGGTTCGCCATCCGGCGGGGCAGTGGCGGCCTACCACCCTCCCTCCCACCAACCAGCCACCCCCCCCCCTTCCGTGGTGGAGAGGCACGTGACGAGCCCCTCCACACGCGTGCTGCCACCGCCCCTGTGCCAGGCCCCGGCGCGGCGGCCCACGCCACGTGTGTGCGACCTCGCCGTGGCGCTGGCGTCCGCGGCGCCGGCGCCGCGTCCCTGCCAGTGGTGTGCCAAGAGGAGCGGACTCCGGCGCTCCTCCCCCCCGCACACCCCCTGCGGCACAAAATCCCTCCCTCGAAACGCGAGCGGCATCACCGCCGCGGGGCGTCGCCCCGCTGCCCCGTGTGGCGTCCCCACCCCCGGCCGGGCAGCGGCACTGGCGTGAACTTGTTGAGGGGGTTGTGGAGCGAGGCGATTGCGTCGGGCCGCCGCCGGGCTTTGGCGCGGGCCCGCTCTGATCGAGGCGGTACGTCCGCCGACAACAAGGGGGTACGCGCCGATGTCCCCCTCTTTGCGCCGTCGCGGGCGGGCTGGCTGACCGCTTCTTGGTGACGGCAATTTTGCCCTCCTCGCGCCGAAGGCGCGGCTTTCGAGCACGCTTGTGGCGCGAGGTGGGTGACTCGCGTGCTTGGCGCGCGTTCGACTGTTCGATCCAAGAGCGGGTCCACGCCTGTCGTGGCCCAATCGGGTCACTGCGTGCATACCACCGCCCTGCAAAGGGTTGCCTGGGACCGGCTGCTGACGACGACCCGGAGTGGGGCTTCTTCCCGTGGCCGCTCTGCCGGCCTTGGTGCCCGGAGCCGCGCCCGA
>JAHDDY010000201.1 GCA_020629115.1 Paracoccaceae bacterium
TGCGACGCACGGTTTAGGAAACCGACGCTCTATCCACTGAGCTACGGGGGCTAGGGCGGCCGGGAACCTTGTAGAAAACTCGATCGGGGCCTTCGATCGAGGGTAACGGCGGCTGAAGGGGGCTCAGCGCAGCCGACTCGCCGTCGAGCGGAGGCAGCGAACGCGGTCGTTTGCGAGCTGTGGCGCGCCGAAGCCGCTGCCGTCGCTCGTTCGATTGCGGCGTCGGCTTCGGGGCTATCTGGTCTCGAGCATCCGGATGCCGTGTGCGATCCGAGCCCGCGTGTTCTTGAGGATCGCCATGAACAGCATGTGGATGCGGAGACGGTCTGCGCCGTAGACCGGTGCCAGGCGTTGTGGCAACAGATGATCTTTCACCCAGCTGTTCTGGCTTTCAGCACTGGGACGACGTGACGCTGCGGTCTTGAATCCGAGTTCGGTACTGCGGTGCGCTCGCAGGTGCTGCGCGCGATGCAACTTGGATGCCTTGTCTTCGGGTTTGGCCGTGAGCGAGAGGCGCATGGAGGCGCCGCGATCGCTGGCCGGGATGCCGGCGGCGCCTTCTTCCTGGGCTGCGGGAAGGGTGTAGTCGCGGTACATCCGGAAGATGTTGTTCCGGTTCTTCCGTCGGAGGATCTGACGTCCGACCAGCGGGACGAGCACCTTCTTCTTGCCGACGGTGTTCGCGTCGACGTGGGGCCATCCGTCGTGCAGGTAGACGGTGTAGGCGACCGTCGAGCCGTCCACTCGCGTGAGGGTCTTCACGCCGAGCACACGTTCGCGTGGTCCGCCGTCTTGGTTCTTCACTGGGACGGCGACGACGATTCCCATCTTCTGAACAGCGTCGACGTGTCTGCCTTCAAGTGCCTTGTCCCAGGTCACGGCGCGGGTGGCGGGGAAGCCTTCGACGGCTCCCTTGATCAGCCTGACGCCTACGTCCGCCTCGTCGTGCTTGGCGGTGTCGACGTCGATGATGAGGCGTTCCTGGGGGTGGCCGTTGGATGCGCCGAGGATGACCAGCTTGATGCCCGTTGCCTTCGTCTCGTTGCCCTGGTGGTGGAGGAGGGCGTCGTGTTCGACGCGGCGCCCCTTGATCTCGCCGGTCGAGGTGTCGACGGCGGCTTTTGATCGTGCCCGAAGGACCGTGCCGTCGCCGTACAGCACGTCGCTGTAGTGCGGGTTGGTGTACGAGCCGCGACCTTGGAGGATTCCGAGCTCTGCGGCGATCTGCCATGTGATGCGCTTGTGGACGCGTCGGAGATGTCGTTCGCCTTCGCCGACCAATCGAGTGTCTCGCCAGTAGCTGAGGACCTGCCGCGTCGGGGCGGAGGGGTGGAGAATTGCGCTGTTCTTCCTGCGTGCCTTCTGGAACTCAGCGAACTCCTCGTCCGACAGTCGCTGAAGCGCTGGGTAGTTCGGGTATCGATGGCCGAGCTCCCGCTGGAGGTCCTGCCAGAGGTCTGATATTTCCCGGACCCCCTCCGTCATGTTTCCCGCGTCGGAGACGATCAACATGCAGAGTGCGGCCACCGCCGGCGGCAGTGTTGCCGGCCGGCCGGGGGTGCCGAGCTTCTTGCCGGGCAGGGAGTCGAGCTCGTCGAGCAGGCCCGGCATGTCGATGAGCGCTGCCACGTATCCGCTCAGTGTGAGATTGCGGAGAACGTCCCGATTGCGGGGCCGCTTCCTCATGAAGTCGTCCGGCGCCTTCATGACTCGTTCCAGCGGAGGTCGATGAGCTTGGCCGTGCGGTCGAGGGAGCCGAGCCCGGCAAGGCGGGCCGTGGAGAAGATGTCGCCGGTGTTCTCGTAGTGCTGGCGGCAGCGCCATGCGATGATCGATCGGGGCGTGAGTCCGTTCGGGCCGCCGAGCCCGGCTCGTCGGATGACGTCGTTGAGTCCCATGCCGACAGCGGCCGACGGCTGCGTCGAGGCCCCGGAACGGAGCACGATGAGGTCGTCGAACGACAGGTCCGCTGTCTCGAGGCGCCGACGAAGCGCGTCGACGCCCCAGCTCGTGAGTGTGACCGTGCGAGCCGCCGTCCGACCGGGAGTGCCGGGTGCCTGAACGATCCCGGCTTCGCAGTCGATGTCGCCGGCCGTCAGCCGTGCGATCTCGGATGGCAGCAGCGTTGCCTCGCTCAAGGCGACCAACGCGGGCAGGCGGGTCTCAATCGTCGTGAGTTCGGACGCCGTCCTGATCCGGGCGATCTCGTCATCGGTCGCAGGCCGCGTCCGCTTCGCTCGTGTGGACTCCGTGATCGCGACGTCTCGGGCAGGGTCGCGTTCTGTTGCGCCGCTCGACCGGAGGATGGTGAACAGAGCTCGAATCGCAGCCCGCCGTCGGGATTGCGTCTTGGCCGACGGAGGCTGCAACGTCCCGTTCCGGGCCACGAAGGCCGCTTCGACGTGCATGCCGCACACGGCCGTGGTGATGTCGGCGAGCGTCGACGCTCCGAGGCGCTCGGCATGGTCGAGGAACAACTCGATGTCGTCGAGGGTCCGGGTCCGCCCCGGCGTCTCCAGGGCGAGCACCCCCTGTGCGAGCGAGCGGACGTCGCTCAGCGGAAGGGTCTCGTCGTTCATCAGCGCAACGATCAGCAGGGCAACGCGCTCAGAGGGCGATTCGATCGGAGCGAGACCCGCTGCCCGCCGCAGCTTCATGGCCAGCCGGCGAAGGGGGCCGTCGATCGGGAAGAGCCGTTGCTGCCACGGAACGAGGATCGGC
>JAHDDY010000004.1:0-28650 GCA_020629115.1 Paracoccaceae bacterium
TGATGCGCATCGGCGGGACGATGGCGCGGACCGGGGCGCTGGCGCGCATCCGGTCCGTCCCCTCGCTCGGACGGCGCACCCGCCTTGCCCTGCGCGTGGCGGAGGTGCTGCTGCGCCCCTTCGGCTCGAAGGGCGACCCGACCCTGCCGGCCATCGCCCGCGCCTTCACCGCCCTCGGCCCGGCCGAGGTGAAGCTGGGGCAGATGCTCTCGACCCGCCCCGACGTGGTGGGCGCCGAGATATCCATGGAGCTGCAATCCCTGCGCGACCGCGTGCCCCCCTTCCCGGACGAGGAGGCGCGGCGCATCATCGCAGAGGAGCTGGGCGCGTCGCCCGACGTGCTGTTCCGCGAGTTCGGCCCCGCCATCGCCGCCGCCTCCATCGCGCAGGTCCACAAGGCCGTCACGCTGGAGGGCCGCGAGGTGGCCGTCAAGGTGCTGCGCCCCGGCATCGAGGAGGATTTCCTGCGCGACATCGCCGCCTTCCGCTTCGTGGCGAGCGTCATCGAGGCGGTCCTGCCCGCCTCGCGCCGGCTCAAGCCCGTCGCCGTCTACGACCATTTCGAGGAAGTGACGCGCATCGAGCTGGACTTGCGGCTGGAGGCGGCGGCGGGGTCGGAATACGCCAAGGCGACCGAGGACGATGCGCATTTCCGCGTGCCGGGCATCGACTGGAACCGCTCGTCCCAGCGGGTGATGACCTCCGAATGGATCGACGGCATCCCCATCTCCGACCACAAGGCGCTGGTCGCGGCGGGGATCGACCCGGTGCCGCTGGGCGAACGCATCATCGAGTCGTTCCTGCGGCAGGGCCTGCGCGACGGGCTGTTCCACGGGGACATGCACCAGGGCAACCTGCTGGTGGACCGGCAGGGACGCATCGTCGCCCTCGACTTCGGCATCATGGGGCGGCTCGACCCGCTGACCCGGCGCTTCTACGCCGATATCCTCCTGTCCTTCGTCCGGCGCGACTACGAGCGCGCCGCGCGGGTGCATCGCGAGGCCGGATACCTGCCCCACGACCAGCCGGTCCACGCCTTCGCCCAGGCCCTGCGCGCGGTGGCCGAGCCGATCTTCGGGATGGAGGCGCGCTACATCTCCATGGCCCGCCTGCTGGGTCAGCTCTTCGCCGTGACGGAGCGGTTCGGGATGGAGACGCAGACGCAGCTCCTGCTGCTCCAGAAGACCATGGTGATGGTCGAGGGGGTGGCCCGCGACCTCGACCCCAACGTCAACATGTGGACCGCCGCCCGCCCCGTGCTGGAGGACTGGATTCGGCGCAACATCGGGCCGGAAGGCGTCATCCGCGATCTCAAGGCCACGGCGGACATCCTGTCGGGTCTCGGCCCGCGCCTGCCCCAGGCGGCGGAGAAGCTGGTCATGCTGCTCGACGAGCGCACCGGCGAGCGCGGGCCTTTCGTGCCGCCGCCGCCCGTGGTGCAGGTCAGGACGTCGCCCTGGCCCGTCATCCTCGCGGGCATCACCGGGGGCGGGGTTGGGGCGGGGCTGGTCGCGCTGCTGCTGGGAGCGATAGGATGACGGACTACGCGGCCATCGGCGCGCGCATCGAGTCGCTGGTTGAGGGCGTGGCGGACGAGGTGGCGCGCATGGCGACGGTGGCGTGCGAGCTGCACCATTCGGTCGAGCGATTCCACTGGACGGGCTTCTACCGCGTGACCGCGCCGGGGATGCTGACGGTCGGGCCGTACCAGGGCGGCCACGGCTGCCTGACCATCCCGTTCTCGCGCGGGGTATGCGGCGCGGCGGCGCGCACGGGGGAGACGCAAGTGGTCGAGGACGTGGACGCCTTCCCCGGCCACATCGCCTGCGCCAGCACCACCCGGTCGGAGATCGTGGTCCCCGTCTTCGGCCCGGACGGCGCGGTCGTCGCCGTGCTCGACATCGACTCGGACGACCCGGCGGCCTTCGACGCGGCGGATGCCCGCGCGCTGGAGGCGATCTGCGCCCGGGTGTTCGGGTAAGATCGTTAGACGAATTGGTCACCCTCGGGCTTGTCCCGAGGGTCCATTTCTCCACCTGCCACGGTTATCGAGGTGGTGAGATGGATCGTCGGGACGAGCCCGACGATGACCGATCCTCATGACATGCAGTATTCTCTAGAGTGTTCGCCTAGAGTGAAACGCGATCAAGTCGGGTCAGGAATTGCGCCAAGACGTGCGCATTTCCTGACGCTCTGTGGCTCAACCTGATCGCGTTTCACTATAGGCAAAGCCCCTGTGGGGCCGTCTAGGAGGCATGTTCGTAGATCCGCTGCGGCGGGATGTGCAGCCGCGCGCGTTCGCCCGTCTCGACGGTGCCCTCCCGCTCGACCCAGGCGGTCACGCCCCGGCGGCCCACCGCGTGCTTCGGAAAGCTCATGCCCTGCCCCGGACGATGCGCCTCGATGGCTTCGGCGGCGAAGCGGCAGGGGGCGTTCTCCATGTCCACCACCAGCGAGGTCCCGCCCTCGAAGATCAGCCGCGCATTGGGCGGCATCCGCGTAAGCTCCGGGATGCCGCGCAGGATGACGTTCGCCCCGATCCAGCGCGGGTCGATCCCGTCGATGCCCATATCCGTGGCGATGGCGGCCAGCTCCTCCTCCGAGAGGATGCAGATCTGGCGCACGTTGCGGATCTCCGTGTTCCGCGGGTATTGCAGCTTCATCCGCGAACATGCAGGCCGCGTCAGCCCGCCATGGGCCTCGCCCTCGAACCCCGCATAGGTCGCCGTCACCCGCTCGACGGCCCGGCTCGCCATCCCGTCGTCGCGGTCGGGATTGACGTAGAGGCCGACGGTCTCGCCGTACAGGTCGGTGGGGGTCAGGATGGGCATGGGCTCGGCTCCGCTTCTGGATGGCGGCATCATTCTCGACCGCCATCCGCCGCAAGGCAAGCCCGGCCCTGCCCCCTTTCCCCTGTCAACCTTTCGTTGTAAGCTGTTCATGGGGGACAGGAACACGGGAAGGGACAGCGGATGAACGGCCTCGGAATCGGCATGGGTCTCGTCTTCGCCGCCCTGCTGCTGCTGACCCTGTGGCGCAGCTTCATCATCGTCTCGCAGAGCCAGGCCTACGTGATCGAGCGGCTGGGCAAGTACAGCCGGGTCGCCGGGGCGGGCATCCACGTGCTCGTGCCCTTCATCGAGACGGTGCGGCGCAAGGTCGACATCCTGGAGCGCCCGCTCGATCCGATGCACCAGAACGCCATCACGAACGACAACGTCGTGATCGAGGTGGTGGTGGCCGTCTTCTTCCGCGTGGTCGCGCCGGAGCGCATGATCTACCGCATCCGCGATATCGATTCGGCGGTCAAGACGACCGTGGCCGGCATCGTGCGCTCGGCCATCGGCGAGACGGAGCTGGACAAGGTGCAGTCGAACCGCACGGAGCTGAACCTCGACATCAAGGAGCAGCTGGAGGGCGCGACCCGGGACTGGGGCATCGTCATCACCCGGGCCGAGGTGCTGGACGTGACGCTCAACGAGCGCACGCGCGACGCGATGATGCAGCAGCTCAACGCCGAGCGGAAGCGCCGCGCCTCCGTGACCGAGGCCGAAGGCTCCAAGCGCACCATCGAGATCAACGCCGACGCCATGCTCTACGAGGCCAAGCGCCGCGCGGAGGGCCGCAAGGTCATCGCCGACGCGGACGCCTACGCCATCCAGATCGTCTCGGGCGCCATCGCCGAACACGGGATCGAGGCCGTCGAGTTCGAGATCCGCAAGCGCCAGGTCGAGACGCTGGGCAAGCTGGCCGACGGCGAGAGTACCCGCACCGTCATCGTCCCCGCCGAACTGGCCGACGCCTTCGGCAAGGCGGCGGACCTGCTGAAGAGGAGGTGACCGCGATGCCGCCCCTGGAGGATTTGCACTACAGCTACGAATACTGGTTCCTGATCGCCTTCGCCCTCGGCGCGCTGCACCTGATGACCGACGAGTTCTTCTTCGGCGGGGCCTGCATCGGGGCGCTGATCACGGGGATCGTGCTCTCGACCATCGGGATCGAGGTGGCGAAGGCGTCGTTCAACTGGAGCCTGCCCTACATCCTCTGCGGTCTCGGCGGGCTGCTGGGCGCGACCCTGATGCGCCGCGCCTGCCGCCGCCGCCAGGAGGAGGAACCGGACATCAACGACGAACCCTACGAGAGCGACGGCTGCTGATGCCCTCAGCGGCGGCGCTCGATCAGGATCGTGGCGCCGTTGCGCGGGTACATCGCGAAGTACCGATGCCCGATCGCGATGACGGGCGCGGCGACGCGATAGCGCGCCCGGTGGTCGGTTCCGGCCGAGTGGACGCCGGTGATCTCCCAGGGCGGAATCTGGTAGTTGCGTCCGACGATGCGCGGGTTGACGCCGCGCACCGCACCGCCGCGCAGCGCCGCATCGACCGCCCCGGCGGACGGCGTGCCCGAACAGACGAGCATGACCCGTGCGAGGGACAGGGCGAAGGGGGTGCATCCGCCGGAATAGCCGCGATAGGCCTGCTGCGCGACGCTCGGGGTCGCGGCCAGTGCGAGGGCGATGAAGGCGAGGATACGGTAAGGCAAGGGTCTCTCCTGTCTATCCAGACAATGCCCTTATTTTGTATACGGAACTGATTGATACAGTTTTAGCGAAAGGCGTTCTTTTCCTCGCCCGGCCCGGCCTGCGGGTGGCGCGGGGCGGGAAGGCGGGCTATCTTGCGTCCCCATGAGCGACGAAATCCTGTTCGAGGAGGCCGGGGGCTGGGGCATCGCGACCCTGAACGCCCCGGAGCGCCTCAATGCCCTGTCCCACGAGATGTGCCGCCGCCTCGGCGCGCGGCTGGCGCGCTGGCGCGACGATCCGGGCGTCCGCGCGGTGCTGCTGAAGGCCGCGCCGGGCAGCCGGGCCTTCTGCGCCGGGGGCGACATCCGCGCGCTCTACGACCTGCGCAGGGCGGGCGACACGCGCGGGGCGATGGCGTTCTTCGCGGACGAGTACCTGACCGACTGGCGCGTGGCGCGCTTCCCGAAGCCCTATGTCAGCCTGATCGACGGGGCGGTGATGGGGGGCGGGGTCGGCATCTCGATCCACGGCTCCTACCGCGTGGCGACGGAGAAGGCGCTCTTCGCCATGCCCGAATGCGGGATCGGCCTCTATCCCGACGTGGGCGCGACCTATCTCCTGCCACGGCTCAAGGGGTCGATGGGCCTGTGGGCGGGGCTGACCGGCGCGCGGCTCGGACAGGGCGACATGCTGGGCCTCGGCCTCGCCACCCATACGGTACCGTCGAGCGCTCTGGAGCAGGTCGAGGCGCGGCTGCGCGCGGTGGACTGGCGCGACGGGCCGCACGAGGCTGTGGAGGCGGCGCTCGATTCGGTCCATGCGGTGCCGGACGCCCCCACCCCCGCCATCGACGCGCGGCACGAGATCCACGACCTGTTCGACCGGGACGGCGTCGAGGCGATCCGCACGGCGCTGGTCGCCCAGGGGGGCGACTGGGCCACCACACAGGTCGAGGCCCTCGACCGCAACGCGCCGCTCAGCCTCAAGGTGACGTACCGCGCCCTGACCCTCGGGCGGCGGCTCGACATCACCCATGCCCTGCGCATGGAATACGCCCTCACCCGCCGCTTCGTGGAGACCGGCGCGTTCCTGGAGGGCGTGCGCGCGCAGATCATCGACAAGGACCGCCGGCCCCGCTGGCCGCACCCGGCGCTGGAAAGCGTCACCGACGCGGAGGTGAACGCGATGTTCGAACCGGCGAGCGACACCCCCGCCTTCGGATGGGAGACGGATGCATGAGCGACGATATCCTCCTGCGCGCCGAGGACGGCCCCGTCGTCACCCTCACGCTGAACGATCCGGCGCAGTACAACACGCTGTCGGAGACCATGCTCGGCGCGCTGGAGCGGGAGATTGCGGAGATCGGCGGGCGGGGGGACCTGAAGGCCCTCGTCATCGCGGCGTCGGGCAAGGCCTTCTGCGCGGGACACAATCTCAAGGAGATGCGGGCGACGCCGGAGCGGGCCTATTACGAGACGCTCTTCGCCCGCTGCTCGCGATTCATGCAGAGCCTCGTTGCCCTGCCCGTCCCCGTCATCGCCCGGGTGCAGGGGCTGGCAACCGCCGCCGGATGCCAGCTTGTCGCGACCTGCGACATGGCGGTGGCCGCCGAGGAGGCGCGATTCGCGGTGTCGGGGGTCAATCTGGGCCTGTTCTGCTCGACGCCGTCCGTCGCGCTCAGCCGGGCCGTGAACCCCAAGCGCGCTTTCGAGATGCTGTCGACCGGCGATTTCATAGACGCGGCGACCGCCGTTGACTGGGGCCTCGTCAACCGGGCCGTCCCCGCCGACCGGCTCGATACCGAGATCGCCCGCCTGACCGGCAGCATCGCGCGCAAGAGTCCGGTACCGCTGACCATGGGCAAGGCGCTGTTCTACCGACAACTCGGCCTCCCCCTTGCCGCTGCCTACGCGGATGCGGGGACGACCATGGCGGCGAACATGATGACGACGGATGCGGTCGAAGGCATCGACGCCTTCATCGAGAAGCGCGACCCGAAATGGACGGGGCGATAGACGGGAAATTTCCCGCATCAAGACGGGTACGATTATTTTTCCCACAATTTTCTCTATATGGTACGCTCGACTATCCTGAAAGTGGAGCAGAGCCATGCGCGTATCCAATCAGACTTCCGCGTCCCCTTCCGGAAAGGAGACGCGTTTCGAGGACATCCAGGCCCGTATCCAGGCCGAAGGTCGCCCGCGATGCGGAGGCGGGATCTCCATCGCGCCCGGAAGCGACGGCAAACCGGGCGCTCCGGGAAGCGACGGCAAGCCCGGTGCGCCCGGTGCCGACGGCGGGGGCAGTGACGACCCCATCGCGACCACTCTCGCCATCGGCGAGGAGGACGGGGGCGGCGGTGTCGGCGGCGACCCCATCGCGACCACGCAGGCGATCGGCGAGGAAGACGGCGGCGGCGGCGACGAAGGGCCTGTCGTCACCACGCAGGCCATCGGCGAGGAGGATGGCGGCGGCGCGCCCGGCGGCGAGGATGGCAACCGGATCATCGGCGGAAAGGGCGACGATGTCCTGACCGGCACGGATGGCGACGACCGGATCGCGGGCCGCCGGGGCAACGATACCATCACGACCGGCCAGGGCGACGACCGCGTGCGCGGCGGACAGGGCGACGACACCATCGCCGTCACCGGCACGGGCGACAAGCGGATCAACGGGGGCAAGGGCCACGACACGCTCGAACTCAAGGGCCAGGCATCCGACTACGCGATACGCAGCCGCGCGAACGGGGCGACGGTCTACACGGCGGCGGACGGCTCGCGCATCGTCGCGCGCAACATCGAGACCGTCACCTTCACCGGCGCCGTCGCGCCGGAACCGCCGGATGGCGGGGGCTTCACGGCCTCCTTCGCCCTCGCGCCGAATGCGCTGGGCGCGACGTCGCTGGATATCTCGGGCGATACGGCGACCCTGACGGGGCCGGACACCGATTTCACCTTCACGGGCGTCGACGCCTCGGGCATCGCGGCGGACGGGCCGATCATCGCCACGGGCGGCTCCGGCACGATCAACGGAGAGGAGACGACCGCGGTCGCGCTCTCGCCCTTCGGCCCGGCCGTCCTGACCATCGGCTCGGGCTTCAACCCGACCGGCACCCAGGACGTGAACGCGGCCTTCGCGAACGGCGCGAGCCTGTCGACGACGGTCGCCTGACCGCTTAGCGCAGGACGAAGCGGCGGCTGATGTCGAGGACCGGCTCGCCGCCGCGCAGGATCTGGTAGCGCCCGTGGTATTCCCCCACGGGAAGCGGCGTCTTGTCCTCGGCGGGGCGACCGACGAAGCGCATGATCTGCGCCTTGTCCCGCGCCAGCGGCTCGCCGACGCTGCCGACCGGGTCGAACCCGTCGGGGCCGGTCAGCTCGATCCTCTCGACGTCGCCCTCGCGCAGGCCCACGGCCCGGGCGTAGAAGACCATCGACGCCGAGGCGGCGGTCGGGTCGGCGGGGGCGCGCTCGACCGTGGCCATCGTCACGGGAGCGTTCGTGAAGCCGCTCTTGAAGATGAACGGCCCGGCCCCGGCCTGCCAGTGATCCGGCACCGTGCCCGACCACAGCCCGCCCTCCGCGACCGACGCGCCGCATCCCTTGCCGATGGCCCGGCCCGTGAACGGGTCGATCCGCGCGTCGTCCTTCGTGACGGACAGATGGACGTGGGGAAATTCCGCCCGGCCCGACATGCCGACGCTGGCGATGCGCTGCCCCTGGGTCACGCGCTCGCCGGTCTCCACCAGCACCGAGCCGCGCCGCAGGTGGCAGACCTGGGTGACATGGCCGTCGTCGTGGCGGATGGAGACGCCGTTGCCGCAGTCGCGGTCCTCGACCGCATCGCGCCCGGCGGCCAGCCAGGCCCCGTCATACTCGCCGTCCCGCGTGCCGATCACCTCGCCATCGGCGACCGCCACCACCGGCACGCCCTTCAGCATGGTCGGCAGGTCGAGGATGCGGAAATCGACACCCTGATGCTCGTCATAGGTGCGCCCGCCGCAGGCCGAATCGGCGATGCCCGGCCCGACCTTCAGGTCGACGTGGTTCTGCACCACGCAGACGAGCGGGTCGTCGCAGGCCATCGGCGCGACGAACGGCCCGGTGCCGACCACCCGCGGCACGGTCTCGACGGCTTCTGCCTCGGCACCCGGCAGGGCGGCCTGCGTCTCGGACTTGCTGCCTGTCAGCACCCAGAGCGCGCCGACCGTCAGCGGCACGATGACGAGGACGGGCATCATAAGGTTCTTCATGGCGGACCCTTTCGGAAAGACTACGATTCCGAGGGGTAGCGCCGACTTCTGAAAAAGGACTGAACGCGATGGGCATTGCTGTGATCGGAACGGGGCTGGCCGGGCTGGCCTGCGCGCAGGCGCTGGCGGAGGCGGGCGAGGCGGTGACGCTGTTCGACAAGAGCCGGGGCTATGGCGGACGTGTGGCGAGCCGGCGGCGGGAGGGGCTGGCCTTCGACCACGGCCTGCCCGCCTTCGACCCCGTCTCCGCCGAGACGGTGCCTGCCCTGGCCGACCTGCCCGAATGGGAGGCGCACGGGCGCGTCGCGGCCCCGCGCATGAACGCCTTTCCCCGGACGATGGGCGAGGCGTTCGAGAGCCGGATGGGCACGCGCATCGTCTCCGTCGATGCCGAAACGCTTGCCCTGACCGATGAGGCGGGGGAAGCCCATGGCGGTTTCGAGCGGATCGTCGCCGCGATCCCCGCGCCCCAGGCCTGGGGCCTGCTGGCGAGCCACGACGATGCCTTTGCGCCCATCGCCGAGGCGACGTACGCGCCGTGCTGGACGCTGATGGTCGGCGGGGTGGCGGGGGAGACGGCGGTGCCGCACCGCTTCGCGCAGGAGACGGGGGTCATCGCCCTGCTGCTGCGTGACGACGCGAAGCCGGGGCATACCGCGCCCGCGCCCTGCTACGTCGCCCACGCGACCCGCGAGTGGAGCCGGGAGAATCTGGAGCGGGACGCGGCGGACGTGGCCGAGGACCTGTGCATCGCCTTCGCCGCGATGACGGGCCTCGACCCGGACGGCGCGACCTACCGCGCCGCCCACCGCTGGCGCTACTGCGCCGTCGAGCGCGCGGTGGAGGCGCCGTTCCTGCTGTCGGCGGACGGGCGGATCGGGGCCTGCGGCGACTGGGCGGGCGCGGACCGGAGCGGCGGCGACGCCCGCGCCGCCTGGCGCAGCGGCGCGGCGCTGGGCCGGGCGATGGCCCGCTGAGCCGCTACTGAACCAGGGCCGGTATCCCGAAGACGCCGCGCAGATCGTCCACCAGCGTGTCGAGGGCGGGGCGGTCGGGGGCGTCGAAGCAGCCGGGATAGTAGTCGATCAGCCGCGTCCCGGCGATGGTGGTCTCCCCGATTCCGGCGCGCGGCAGGTCGCTGACCACCGTGCCGCCGCAGGCGGGGGAGCCGATGGTGATGTCCGTGGGCAGGGCATTGAAATTCGCATCCCGCAACGCCTGCGTCGCCGCCGCGAAGGTGCCCGGCGGGAAGACGCCCGTCTCCGTCGTCCCCGGAGCGCGGGTGAACCGGCCCAGTTCCAGCCTGTAGAACTCGTTCGCCGAGACGGTGACCGTGTAGATCGGGCAGGTGCCGAAGCAGGCCCCTTCCGACAGCGACACGCCGGTATCGGGTATCGGACCCGTGGGCGGCGGGGGCGCGGGCGGCTCCATCGGACCGCAGGCGGCGAGGATGACGGTGAAGGCGGCGGCAAGTCCCGATCTCATGACGATTCCCTCCCTGAAAGAAGACCATCGTACCATAAAGGGACAGAGTGTCGCGCTCTACCTTTACGGTCGCACCGCCCCGCGCGACTCCACCAGATACTTGAAGCTCGTGAGCTGTTCCGCGCCGATGGGGCCGCGGGCGTGCATCTTGCCGGTGGCGATGCCGATCTCGGCCCCCATGCCGAACTCGCCCCCGTCCGCGAACTGGGTCGAGGTGTTGCGCATGAGGATGGCGCTGTCGAGCCGGGCGAAGAAGGACGCCGCCGCCGCGTCGTCGCCGGTGACGATGCAGTCGGTGTGGCTCGACCCGAATTCGCGGATATGGGCGATGGCGCCGTCCACGCCGTCGACCATGCGCGCGGCGATGACGGTGTCAAGGAACTCGTGGCCGAAATCGTCGTCCGTGGCCGGCACCACGCCCGCCGCCGCCGCCCGCACCTCCGCGTCGCCGCGTACCTCGCAGCCCGCGTCGCGCAGGGCCGCGACGACCGGGCCGACCGCATCGGCGGCGGCGCGGTCGAACAGCAGGCATTCGGCGGCCCCGCAGATGCCCGTGCGCCGCATCTTGGCGTTGACGGCCAGCGATACGGCCATCTCCCGATCCGCCGCGCCGTCGATGTAGAGATGGCAGATGCCGTCGAGATGGGCGAAGACGGGCACGCGCGCATCCGCCTGCACCCGCTCGACCAGCCCCCGCCCCCCGCGCGGGACGATCACGTCGACCGTGCCGCCAAGACCGCCGAGCAACTGGCCCACCGCCGCCCTGTCGCGGGTCGGTACGAGCTGGATGGCGGCGTCGGGTAGATGCGCCTCGCGCAGCCCCGCGACGAGGGCGGCATGGATGGCGGTGGCGGAGTGGAAGCTTTCGGACCCGCCGCGCAGAATGGCCGCGTTGCCCGATTTCAGGCACAGCGCCCCGGCATCGGCGGTGACGTTCGGGCGGCTCTCGTAGATCACGCCGATGACGCCGAGGGGGGTGCGCACGCGGCGGATATGCAGCCCGTTGGGCCGGTCCCACTCCGCGATGACCGCGCCGACGGGATCGTCCGACGCCGCCACGCTCTCGACCCCTGCCGCCATGCCCTCGATCCGGTCCGCGTCGAGGACGAGCCGGTCCATCATCGCATCGGTCAGCCCCTTCTCTCGCCCGTACGCCAGATCGCGGGCGTTCGCCTCCATGAGCGCGGGCACCCCGGCGCGCAGGGCGGCGGCGGCGGCGGTCAGGGCGCGGGTCTTCGTCTCGGGTGGCGTGGAGGCCAGAACGGCGGCGGCATCGCGCGCATCGCGGCCCACCTGAAGCATCATCGCGGAGATATCGACGGGGCTGTTCTCGGTCATGGCATCCTCGCAGGGGTCGGAAAACGCGCCCACGTATCCATGGATTTGGCCGATGCGGTCAAGCGCCTTCCACGATCACCCCGCCGGAGCCTCGTCCTTCGGGATCGGTCCCCTGCCTGCCATGGCGACACCTGCGCGGGTGAAGGCGTCGTCGAGACCGAGGGCGAGGAAGGCGGAGACCTTGCCGTCCTCGACGTAGGACAGGGCGAAGGTGTCGCCCTCGACCGACCCCGCCGCCTCGTCCCAGTCCCCGGCATGGCCAGTATAGGTGTAGGAGCCTTTCGGGTGCTGCATCGACCAGAAGAAGGGCACGCCATCATAGCCGCCCTGCCCGCCCAGCATGTTCCGCGCGGCCAGCGCGCCGGTCTCCTGGGCGAAGCGCCAGTGCTCGATGCGCACGGCTCCCCACGGCGTCGGCACCGTCGCGATGTCGCCGGCGGCGTAGACGTCCGGGGCGCCCGGCACGGCGAGGCGCGCGTCCACCGCGATGCCGCCGTCCTCCTCGCGCTCGAAGGGCAGCCAGCCGGTGCGCGGCGCGGCCCCGATGCCGACGATGACGATATCGGCCTCGACGGGCGGCCCCTCCTCGCTCAGCACGGCGCGGACGCGCCCGTCCTCGCCGTCGAAGCCGTTCACGGTACGCCCGGTCTCGAAGGCGACCCCGGCCTCGCGGTGCTCGGCCAGCAGCCGCTCGCCGAACGCGTCGCCGAAGAGGGATGCGAGCGGCCTGTCGCCGTTCAGGATGACGGTCACGGCCATCCCCTCCCGCCCCGACAGGCTCGCCGCCGCCTCCAGCCCGATGAAGCCGCCGCCGACGATGGCGACGCGGCAGGGCTTGCCCCCGAACCCGTCGAGCGCGGCGCGCAGGCCTTCGGCATCGGCGGCGGTGCGCAGGGTGTGGATGCCCTCCAGGTCGGCCCCCGGCACGTCGAGGGTGCGCGCCTCGCTCCCCGTGGCGAGGAGCAGCGCGTCGTAGGCGAGCGGTTCGGCCCCCTCCAGGGTCAGGGTGCGGGCATCGGGGTCGAGGCCGGTCGCGCGGCCCCGCACGATCTCGATGTCATGGGCGGCGATGGCGCCGGGATCGCGCAGGGGGCGGATGGAGGGGTTCTCCGCCCCGAGATAGGATTTCGACAGGTCGGTGCGGTCGTAGGGCGTCTCCCGGTCGTCCGTCACGACGCTCAGCCGCCCCGCGAATCCCTCCCGGCGCAGCGTCTCGGCGGCGAACCAGCCCGCCGCACCGCTGCCGACGATGACGAAACGGCGCGCGTCGTCGCCCTTGCGGGCCATGGCGGGCAGGGGATGCGGCTCGGCCCCCTCCGCCACCGTGACATGGATCGCGCGGCCGTCGAGGCGGACAGGATAGCGCGCGATATCCTCGCAGGCGGGCGGATCGACCAGCGCGCCGGTCGACAGCTCGAACGCCGCGCGGTGGACGGCGCAGACGATGCGCCCGTCCTGTACGTATCCCTTCGACAGCGGCACCCCGCGATGCGGGCAGGTCGCGGCGACGGCATGGACCGCCTCCCCCTCGCGCACCAGAAGGATGTCCGTCTCCCCCGCCGTCGCCTCGATGGGCTTGCCGTCTTCGAGATCGTCCAGGCTGCCGACGTGATATTCGCCCATGACGTGCGCTCCTTCCAAGGTCCGGTCTGCGCGGCGTGACGTAACGCGGCGCGGGGCGGCGGAAAGGCGCGGGGCGGATATGCGGGCATAAAATCAATTGAAAGGCGCGGCGCTCGGCCCTATCGGACAAGCCGGGGCCGCAATGTCGCGACCGTCACCGTCGTCTCGTCCACCGGGGCGAACTCGACACGGGCACCGTTCCCGATCGTCAGCGTCCCGAACCGTACCGGATCGAGGCGCTTGTCCGGTTTGGTATCGCGCGACAGGGTCGCTTCGGCCCCGGCCGCGATGATGCGGCCTTCTATGACGAAGTTCGGGGAGATGTCGAACCGCATCGGTTCGGGCGATTCCACGATGATCGCGATGCCGGCATAGGGTCCGTCCACCGGCGCGCGCAGATATCCGTACCGGAGGGCCAGCAGTCCGAAATTGCTCGTCCTGCCCCTGGCGATGAGGGTGTCATCGTCGAGGTAGATCGTATCCGCGACCCAGCTGAGCGATCCATCGACGATTTCGAGCGTCTTTCCGGCGAGCCAGTGTTTGTCACGGTTTTCATGGATATGCGTGTTGCCGCAATACGTACCGCCCCTGATACTGTATTCCATCTCGCCTTCGTGCCGGCGATCCCGCGCCTTGTCGTAGTTGCGGCACGATCCATCCCATGGCGGCAGCGTCCTGCCGATCGGAGCGCATCCGGCGGGCAGATGCGGCAGGCCCAGCCGCGTGGAGAGGATGGCGAGGCGGGTCGGGTCGGCCTCTCCGTCGACGCAGAACCCCGCGATATCGAGGGTGCCGCCGTCCACGCTGACGAGGTTCGGATCGTCGCTCGCGAGAACCAGGAGGCACCCGTCTCCCACGATGGACGCACCGTCCTCGACGATCAGCGCCATGCGGCCCGGACCGCTCCCGAGATGCAGGCAAGGCGCTGTCTCCCCTTGACCGGCACCGGCCCCATCGCCCGAAACCGCCGCCGCCTCGACGCCGACACGCATCGCGGCGTCGCCCAGCACCCCGAGAACGAGAAGGCGTATCGAGGCGGTGAGCGAGACGACATGCTCCGCGCCCTGCCGGTGATAGGATCGGTCGAGCACATCCATCATGCCCCGCACGTCACGGAGGGTCAGGTCGACCATGCCGGTCGCGGCATCCTCGGCCATCGCCCCGTCCGCCATGCGGGCCGCCGCCAACGCTCCGGCATCGGCGGCGCGCTTGAGTTCGCCCTTCACCGCGCTGATACGGGCAAAGTCGATGGCCGCGCCGGTGCCCAGCACCGCCAGCCCCAGCAGCGCGGCGCCCATCACGGCAATGGACCCGCGACATGATCGACAGAAATTCAGGATCATCGGCCACCTCCTCGCCGAGGCACGGTCGCACCGCTTCCTGAACGGGCAATTGAGGGCGCGGTACGATAATGAGCGCCTCGGGGAGGACGCTGTCAGTCCCAGAGGACCATGTCGTCGCGATGCGCCACCGCCGAGCGGCCCGGGTAGCCGAGAATGGCCTCGATCTCGCCGCTCTGGTGCCCGGCGATGAGGCGGATCTCGTCGGCGGTATAGGCGCTCAGCCCCGCGCCCACCGCCGCGCCCGAGGGCGACAGCAGCGCGACCGGCTCGCCCCGGCCGAACGCGCCCGCGACGCCGCGCACCCCGGCGGGAAGCAGCGAGCGCCCCGCGCGCAGGGCCGCGACCGCGCCCGCGTCGATGCTCAGCGTCCCCTCGCTGCGCAGGCCCGCGATCCACTGTTTGCGCGCGGTCTGGGGCGTGTCGGTCGGCACGAACCAGGTGCAGGGCGCGCCGTCCCGCAGAGCGGCGAGCGGGCGCAGGCGGTCGCCCTGGGCGATGACCATGGCGCAGCCGCCTTGCAGCGCCGTCTTGGCGGCGAGGATCTTGGTCCGCATCCCCCCCTTCGACAGCGCCGAGGCCGCCCCGCCCGCCATCGCCTCGATCTCCGGCGTGATGGAATGCACCAGGTCGAGTCGCCGCGCGCCCGTGTCGGTCATCGGATTGGCGGTGTAGAGACCGTCCACGTCCGAGAGCAGCACCAGCCGGTCGGCGCTGGCCATCAGGGCGACGCGGGCGGCGAGGCGGTCGTTGTCGCCATAGCGGATCTCGTCGGTGGCGACCGTGTCGTTCTCGTTGACGATGGGCACGACGCCCAGGTCCAGCAGCGTGCCGAGCGTCGCCCGCCCGTTGAGATAGCGCCGCCGGTCCTTCGTGTCGTCCAGCGTCAGGAGCACCTGCCCCGCCGCGATGCCATGGGGTGCGAAAGCCTCGGCGTAGGCGCGGGCGAGCGCGATCTGCCCCGCCGCCGCCGCCGCCTGCGCCTGCTCCAGCGGCAGGGCGGCCCGGGGCAGGCCGAGAATGCCGCGCCCCAGCGCGATGGCCCCCGACGAGACGAGCGCCACGCGCCGCCCCTTCTCCCGTAGCCGCGCCACATCCGCCGCCAGCCCGTCGAGCCAGTCCTGCCGCACCCCCCCCGTCTCCGGATCGACCAGGAGGGCCGAGCCGATCTTGACGACGAAGGAGGTGCCCGCGGCAAGGAAGTCGGGCGGGGAGAAGGGGGAGGACATCATAGGCGGTTTTCCGCGAGAGCGGACCAGTTCTGACCTCCGAAGGAGACGAGACCGTATCGAACGACGTTCCTCGACAGGAGAGGACGAAAGACGATCCTGATCTTGTTGTCCCGGCCCCCACGGCGCACGAGACATCCTTCCAACGGATGCGGCATCCGCGTTCCCGATAGCGGATTGTCGCGTATGGCCGCTATCAGCGCGTCGATTTCATCGAGGCGGCGCGAGGCAGCCGCAAAATCGTCCGTCACCGAAAGGATATGCTCCTCGATACGGTAGATATCCTTGAAGAACAGCGGGTGGAAGTCCTTGCGGATCATGCATCGCCTTCGTCGAGGCCGTGCTTCTTCCTGAACCGATCACCGAAATGGGTCTCGCTGTCGATCCGCACCCACTGATCCTCGGGCAGGGCCATCCGTCTTGCCACCTCCGCCTCGATCGGCTCCCAGTCGGCGTCGCGCTGGGCGCGGGCGGCATCGAGGATGCCGCTGACGGCGGCATCGAGGCTGTCATATTCGCCCTGCTCCACGAGGCTCTCTGCGAAGGCGCGGGCCGATGGGCTGAGGGCGACCGTTTCCTCTGGGGGGGCGTCGGACATGCACTTCTCCTGGGTTGGCCGTCATCCTATCACCTCGGACAGGCCGCGTTCAACGGCTCACGGCATCCACGGTCCGTCCTCGCCCGTCGCCTCGGCCGCGCGCACGGCGTCGATCTCGCGCTTCATGGCGCGCAGCACCTCGCGCACGCCCGTTCCCGCCGCGCCGGAGAGGATCATGACGCGCGTCGCCCCGGCCGCCTCCAGCGCGGCGCACCTCTCGGCGATCTCGTCGTCGGTCAGCGCGTCGGTCTTGTTGAGGCCCACGATGCGGGGCTTTTCGTCGAGACCGCCGCCGTAGCCCTCCAGCTCCCCGACGATGATGCGGTAATCCTCCGCCACGTCCTCCGCCGTCCCGTCGACCAGGTGCAGCAGCACGGCGCAGCGCTCCACATGGCCGAGAAAGCGGTCGCCGAGGCCCGCGCCCTCGCTCGCCCCCTCGATGAGGCCGGGAATGTCGGCGAGGACGAACTCGGCTCCGTCCACCGTCACGACCCCGAGGCCGGGATGCATGGTGGTGAAGGGATAGTCCGCGATCTTCGGCTTCGCGTTCGTCACCGCCGCCTGGAACGTGGACTTTCCCGCATTGGGCAGGCCCAGAAGCCCCGCATCGGCGATGAGCTTGAGCCGCAGGATCAGCGTGCGCTCGATGCCGGGAAGGCCGGGGTTGGACTGGCGCGGGGCGCGGTTGGTCGAGGTCTTGAACCGCGCGTTGCCCCAGCCGCCGTTTCCGCCCTCGGCGATCAGCACGCGCTGGCCCACCTCGGTCAGGTCGGCGATCAGCTCCTCGGTGTCGAGGTCGATGATCTCGGTCCCGACGGGCACCTTGAGCACCTTGTCGTCGCCCCCCGCGCCGGTACGGTCACGGCCCATGCCGTTCTGGCCGCGCTGCGCCTTGTGATGCTGCATGTAGCGGAAGTCGATGAGCGTGTTCAGCCCCGGCACCGCCTCGGCCCAGACGTCGCCGCCCCGGCCCCCGTCGCCCCCGTTCGGCCCGCCGAACTCGACATGCGCCTCGCGCCGGAAGGACGAGCAGCCGTTGCCACCCGCGCCGGACTGGATGTAGATCTTGGCCTGGTCGAGGAATCTCATGGGATCGGGGTCCAGTCTTCGCGGGTCAGGGACAGGAGGATGCCGGGGTCGCTACGCCCCCGCGCGGGCGATGGCAAGACCGTCTCCGCCCCTTCCGCGAATCCGAGCTTGGCGTGGATGCGGCGCGAAGCGAGGTTGTCGAGGAAGGCGGAGGACTCGATGCGGTCCAGCCCGCCCGGCCCGAAGCCCCACGCCACCAGCGCGCCGACCGCCTCGGACATTAGCCCCCTGCCCCAGCAGGGCGCGCCGAGCCAGAAGCCCAGCCGGCGGGTACGGGCGTCGACGGCGGCGAGGCTCGCGACGCCGATCAGGCCCGTACCGTCGTCGATGGCGCAGGAGATATCGTCCGGCTTCTCGACCCGGCCCTCCAGCCAGTCCCGCGCGTCCCGGAGCGTATAGGGGTGCGGCACGGCGGCGAGCATGGACGCCACGGCGTACTCCCCGATCAGCGACACGATGCGCCCGGCATCGCCCGATCGCGGCGGACGGAGGGTCAGGCGCGGCGTGCGCAGGGTCGGCGTCTCGACGGCGGCGGTCATTCGGTCAGCTCCCGGTTCACCTGGGCGCGGAAGGCCGCGCCGGAGAGGCGGTAGAGGGCGGTGACGATACCCTCGGCCTCCGCCCGCGACAAGCCGTCGACCCGCCAGATCATCGCGTCGCGCTTCGGCAGCAGCCCGCCGAGCGCCGCGTCCCGCGCGGCCCGGGCGGTGATGACGCCGACGAGGCCGCCCGGGCCGTGGCGCAGCTCGATGCGTCCGTCGTGGTCGCTCAGCACCATGAAGACCGCACGCTCCCCCTCCCCCGCCTCGAAGAACGCGCCCAGCGTCTCCAGCGCCTTGGCAAGCGAGACCATGCCCCGACCCGAGAAGCCGCCGGCGGCGTCGGTCGCGCTGACGAAGAGCTTGCGGGCGAGCATGGGGTACGGTTCCTCGGTCGGGCGGGGGGGCTACCGACCGAATATGCACGGGGATGGGGAAAAAGCGAGAAGCCGCACGACCCGAAACCGAACCGTTGTGGCTGCTTCCTTCCGGACCTGACCAGGTTGGCGGCAGGCTCGCCCGGCGACTCCTCGCGGATTAGATAGGGGATGACGGGCGGGCTTGGCAAGGGCGGTTTCGCGAAAAGGCGTTCGGAACCGCACCCGACGGGCGATCGCCCTGTCCCATGCCGCGCTCTGGGCATCCCCCCGTGGTCGGCGTGCCGCTCGGCGAGGCCCCCGGTCTTCGCCGGGGGCGGGGGCCGCGTGCCCCTGCGAACGGCGACAGCTTTATGGTTCCCGTCACACGCAAATCGCTCTAGAAGCGGGGCCATGTTCGACGATGCCACCCGCCCCGCCCTGACCTGGGCCTCCCTCGACCGCGCCGCGCATCTGCGCACCGACGAGGACGCCCTCGCCGCGATGCGCGCCGACCCGCGCGCCCGCGCGCTGCCCTTCCGGAAGCGCGACCCGCTGCTGACGGGCGCGGATCGCGGCGCGCTCGGCTGGCGGCGGATGGACGATCCGATGATCGCCGGGGCGGAGCCGGTCTTCCTGGGTCTGGCGGACGGCGCGCCGCGCTATGCCGTTGGGCTGGGCGATGTGGAGCCGCCGGAGGGGGAGTTCCTGGAGATGCGCGCCGCCCTGCTCGGCGGGGCCTTCGCGGGGGATGCGGCGGCCGTCGCGTCGATGGCCCTGGCGCTGGTGAACTGGCACCGGACGCATCCCCGCTGTACCCGCTGCGGGGCGTCGACGCGCATGACGCAGGGCGGATGGCGGCGCGACTGCCCTTCCTGCGAGGCCGTGCATTTCCCGCGCACGGACCCGGTGGTCATCATGATGATCGAGCGCGACGGCCATTGCGCCCTCGCCCGCAACGTCAACTTCCCGGAGACGCTGTATTCCTGCATCGCGGGCTTCGTGGAGCCGGGCGAATGCGTCGAGGAGGCGGTCGCGCGGGAAACGCGGGAGGAGCTGGGCCTCGGCGTGGGACGCATCGCCTACGTCTCGTCCCAGCCCTGGCCCTTCCCCGGCTCGCTGATGCTCGGCTGCATCGCGGAGACGACCGACAGCGCCTTCACGCTGGAGGAAGCCGAGATCGCCGATGCCCGCTGGCTGTCCCGCGCGGACGTGAAGCGCCTGTTCGATGGCGGCTGGGACGACATGGCCCCCCCGCGCCGCGCCGCCATCGCGGGCACGCTGCTGGAAGACTGGATGCACGAGAGGATCGGCTGGACATGAGCACCCCCGGAACCGCCCGCCCCCTGACCTCGCGCCGGGCGCAACCCCTGAGCGGGACCGCCGACATCCCCGGCGACAAGTCCGTCTCCCACCGCGCGCTCATCTTCGGGGCCATGGCGGTCGGGGAGACGGTCGTGACGGGGCTGCTCGAAGGCGAGGACGTGCTCGACACGGCCAAGGCCATGCGCGCGCTGGGCGCGGAGGTGCGGCGCGACGCGGACGGGACGTGGCGCATCAACGGCGTCGGGACGGGCGGCTTCTCGGAGCCGGAGGACGTGCTGGACCACGGCAACGCGGGCACCGGCTGCCGCCTCGTCATGGGCGCGGTGGCGACGCACGGCTTCGCGACGACCTTCACGGGCGATGCCAGCCTGCGCGCGCGTCCCATGGGCCGCATCCTCGATCCGCTCGCGCTCTTCGGCGCGCGGGCGGTGGGGCGCAGCGGCGGGCGGCTGCCGCTCACGCTGATCGGGACGGGCGATCCGGTGCCGGTCGAGTACACCCTGCCGATGCCCAGCGCCCAGGTGAAGTCCGCCGTCCTGCTCGCGGGGCTGAACGCGCCGGGGCGGACGACCGTCATCGAGCCGGAGGCGACGCGCGACCATACCGAGCGCATGTTGCGCGGCTTCGGGGCCGAGCTGACGATCGAGGACGGGGCGCAGGGCCGGGTCATCGCCCTGACGGGCCAGCCGGAACTGACCCCCTGCACCATCGCCGTGCCGCGCGACCCGTCCTCGGCGGCCTTTCCGGTCGTTGCCGCGCTGCTGGTCGAGGGGTCGGACATCACCGTCCCCGGCGTCTCGCGCAACCCGACGCGGGACGGCCTCTACCGCACGCTGCTGGAGATGGGCGCGGATATCGCCTTCGAGAACGAACGCGAGGAAGGGGGCGAGCCGGTGGCCGACCTGCGCGTGCGCGGCTCGGCGCTCCGGGGCGTCGAAGTGCCGTCGGAGCGCGCCGCCTCGATGATCGACGAATACCCCGTCCTCGCCGTCGCGGCCGCCTTCGCCGAAGGGGCGACCGTCATGCGCGGCGTGGGCGAGCTGCGCGTGAAGGAGAGCGACCGCATCGCGGCGATGGAGGCGGGGCTGAACGCGAACGGCGTTGTCACGGCATCGACGGAGGACAGCCTCACGGTCGAGGGGCGCGGCGCGGACGGCGTCGAGGGCGGGGCGCAGGTGGCGACCCATCTCGACCACCGCATCGCCATGAGCTTCCTCGTCATGGGCATGGCCTCGGCCAATCCGGTCCTCATCGACGATGCCCGCCCCGTCGCCACCAGCTTCCCGAACTTCACGACGCTGATGGGGAGCCTGGGCGCGGATTTCGCCTGATCTGTGCCGCGTCCCACGCCGCGCGGGTCAGCCGGTAGCAGAGCCAGTCCGCCGGCTCCGGCCCCAGCGCCAGCCGCGCCTTGCCCGCCGGGACCGCCCCGAGCTTCGCCGTCGCCTTCTGCGAGCGGATGTTGGTCGGGTCGATGTGGAACCATGCCTCGTCCCGGCTGCGGAAGACATGATCGAGCATCAGCGCCTTCGCCACGACGTTCGTCCTTCCGCCCCAGTACGCGGTGGCCAGGAAGGTGAACCCGATGGCGACGGCGTCGGGCCGGTTCGGTGCGGCGTAGTAGGACGAGGTGCCGATGATCGCGCCGCCCCGCCGGCGGTCGAGGATGGCCAGGCCCGTACCCTTCTCCAGCAGGAAGTCGAAATACGGCATGAAGACCGCCCGCTCGTGCCGGTTCCGCGCCGGATGGCAGGCCCAGATGCGCGGGTCTCGGGCGGCGGCGTAGAGGCCCTCCGCATCGTCCACGCGCAGGGGGCGCAGCAGCAGGGTGTCGCCCTCCAGGCGGGGCTGGGGATCGAAATCGGTCCACATCGCGATTCTCCTCCATCGCGTCGCATTCGCGCCCTCGCCTATCGCGCCTTTTCCTATGCTCGGGCAAGCTTGAAGAAGGAGGGAACGCCATGGGCGACGAACGGACCGGGGGCTGCCTGTGCGGGGCAGTGACCTATCGCGTGACGGGACCGATGCGGCCCGTCATCGCCTGCCACTGCCAACAATGCCGCAAGACCAGCGGCCACCACGTCGCCGCCACCAGCGCCCCGCGCGAGGCGATCGCCATCGAAGGCGCGCCCGTGTGGTACGCCTCGTCGGAGACGGCGCGGCGGGGGTTCTGCGGCACGTGCGGGTCGAACCTGTTCTGGGATTCGCCCGACAGCGCCACGCTCTCGATCCATGCGGGTACGCTGGACGATGCGCGCGGGCTGCACGTCGCCGGGCACATCTTCACGGACGACAAGGGGGCGTATTACGCGATCCCCGACGATGCGCCCAGCGCGGGCGGCTACGATCCGACCCTGACGACGCGGGTGGCGAGAGGCTGAGGAAGGCCGGTCTACCCTTCCTCTTCCAGATCCTGCCGCACCTTGGGGTCGGCGAACATCCGCGATGTGTCGTCCATGCGGTCGTAGGTGCGGTCGATCTCGAAGCTCAGGTTCGGCACGGAGCGCAGGCCCAGATCGGCCAGCGCCTCGCGGCGGATGCGCTTGCCGTTGCGGCGCAGGGCCTCCAGCGCGCGGCCCTCGTTCCGGCCGCCCAGGACGGAGACGTAGAGCGTGACGTTGCGTAGGTCGGGCGACGGGCGCGCCTCCGTCACGACGATGGACTGCCCGGCCAGGTCCGGATCGAACAGGTCGCCCCGCATGAGCATATCGGTCACGGCGCGGCGCACCACCTCGCCGACGCGAAGCTGACGCTGGGAGGGGCCGCGGGTGGAGGAAGCGTTTTTCATGGCGGAGAGATAATCCCTCGGAGCGGCGGGGAAAAGGGGCAATCGCCGGCGAAGGCCCGCGATCTCGCCCCGAAGGTCGATGCAGCCCGTCGCACACACCCCTTGATACGCAACGGGCCGGGTCCTGCATAGGACCCGGCCCGTCGCAGCGTGACGATGGCGTCGATCAGGCGAGCGTGCGCTCGACCTCCTGGGTCTCGAAGATCTCGATCACGTCGCCCTCGCGCATGTCCTCGTAGCGCTCGAAGGCCATGCCGCATTCCTGGCCGACCTGGACCTCCTTCACCTCGTCCTTGAAGCGCTTGAGCGTCTTCAGCTTGCCCTCGTGGATCACCACGTCGTCGCGCAGCAGGCGCACCCCGGCCTCGCGGCGGGCGACCCCTTCGGTGACCTGGCAACCCGCGACGTTGCCGGTGCCGGAGATGCGGAAGACCTGGAGGATCTTCGCGTAGCCGATGAAGGTCTCGCGGATCTCGGGTGAGAGCAGGCCGGTGGCCGCATCGCGCAGATCGTCGAGCAGGTTGTAGATGATCGAGTAGTAGCGGATCTCCGCGCCCTTCTGGTTCGCCGCCGTGCGGGCGGCGGCGTTGGCGCGGACGTTGAACCCGATGATCGACGCGCCGGAGGCATCGGCCAGCGTGACGTCCGATTCGGTGACCGCGCCGACCCCCGAATGCAGCACGCGGATCTTGACCTCGTCGTTGCCGATCTTCTCGACCGCCTGGATGATCGCCTCCGCCGAGCCCTGCACGTCCGCCTTGATGACGATGGGCAGTTCGGCGGTGCTTTCGTCGGCCTTGGCCTGGGCGAGCATCTGGTCGAGGGTCCGGCCCGCGCCCTGCGCCGCCTTCTTCTCCTTGGCGACGCGCTGGCGGTACTCGGTGATCTCCTCGGCGCGCTTCTCGCTCTCGACCACGACGAGTTGGTCGCCGGCCTCGGGCGTGCCGTTCAGGCCCAGCACCTCGACGGGCACGGACGGGCCGGCTTTCTTGGTACGCTTGCCATGGTCGTCCACGAGCGCGCGGACCTTGCCCCATTGCTCGCCGACGACGAAGATGTCGCCGACGCCGAGCGTGCCGCCCTGGACGAGGACGGTGGCGACCGGGCCACGGCCCACATCGAGCTGCGCCTCGACCACCACGCCGTCCGCGTTGCGCTCCTCGACGGCCTTGAGATCGAGCAGTTCGGCCTGGAGCAGGATGGCTTCGAGCAGCTTGTCGAGGCCCGCGCCGGTCATGGCCGAGACTTCCACGTCGAGTACCTCGCCGCCCATGCCCTCGACCTGCACGTCGTGCTGGAGAAGCTCGGTGCGGACCCGCTGCGCGTCGGCGGCGGGGCGGTCCATCTTGTTGATGGCGACGATCATCGGCACCTCGGCGGCCTTCGCGTGGGCGATGGCCTCGATGGTCTGCGGCATGACCGAATCGTCCGCCGCGACGACGAGGATGACGATGTCCGTCACCTGCGCCCCGCGCGCGCGCATGGAGGTGAACGCGGCGTGGCCCGGCGTGTCGAGGAACGTGACGACGCCGTTCTCGGTCTTCACCTGATAGGCGCCGATATGCTGGGTGATGCCGCCCGCCTCGCCGGAGACGACGTTGGCGTCGCGCAGCTTGTCGAGCAGCGAGGTCTTGCCGTGGTCGACATGGCCCATGATGGTGACGACCGGGGCGCGCGGCTCCTTCTTGCCCTCGTCCTCGATCTCGATCTCCAGACCCGCCTCGACGTCGGCCTCGGACACGCGCACGGGCGTGTGGCCGAATTCCTCGACCACGAGCTGGGCGGTATCGGCGTCGATGGGCTGGTTGATGGTGACCATCATGTCCATCTTCATCAGGGCCTTGACCACCTCGCCCGCCCGCTCGGTCATGCGGTTGGCGAGTTCCTGCACCGTGATGGTGTCGGGGATCTTCACGTCGCGATAGACCTTGGCGGCCGGTCCGCTCGACTGCTGCTTGCGGCGCTCGCGCTCCTGGCGGCGGCGCATGGAGGCGACGGAGTGGCGGCGGCCGCCGGACTGGTCGCCCGTGGCCTGCTGGATGGTCAGCTTGCCGGAGCGGCGCTTGTTGTCGGCTTGCTTCTTGCCGCGCTCCTCGCGGTCGGACTTGCGGGGCGTGTTCGCGCCGCCGGGGCGCAGGTTCGACGGCGTGTCGGCACCGGGGCGCGGGCGCGACCGGGGGGCCGACGGGTCGCCAGGCATGGGCGCGGCGGGATCGGGCGCGGGCGGCTCCTTCGGCTTGGGCGGCGCGCGGGAGATGATCTTCGGTCCGGGCAGCGCGGTGGTGAGCGCGGAGATGTCGACGGCATCGCCGGTCTTGACGCCGTCGTCCTGACGCTGGCGGCGCGGCGGCTCCTTGGCCGCCGGCTCCTCGACCTCGGCGGGCGCGGCCTTCGCGGCGACGGGTTCGGGCGCGGCCTCCTCGGCGGAGACGCTCGACTCCTCGGCGGGGGCGGCGGCCTGTTCGGCAGCCTTCGCGGCGGCGGCCGCCTCTTCCTCGGCGGCGCGCGCGGCGGCATCCTCTGCAGCCTTGGCTGCAGCGGCCTGTTCGGCGGCGGCGGCCTCCTCGGCGGCGCGGGCGGCGGCCTCGGCTTCCTCGGCCTTCTTGCGCTCTGCGGCTTCCTTGGCGGCCTTGGCGGTCGCGGCGGCCTTCTTCGCGGCTTCGAGCGCCTTCACCCGGCGCGAATGTTCCTCGTCGGACAGGCCACCCTTGTTCGCGGCGCGGCCCTTGGGCGCGGCACCGCTACGGGCGGGCGCGCGCTCGGGACGCGGCTTCGGCGCGGCGGCGCTCGGTGCCTCGGCCCCCGCGTCGTCGCGCACGGTGCTGAGCTTCTTGCCCCGGCGCTTCTCGACCACGACCTGCTTCGTGCGGCCATGGGAGAAGCTCTGCTTCACGCGGCCCGTCTCGGAGACGCCGCGTCGCACGCTCAGGGTCTTGCTCGGTCGTTTCGAATCGTTGTCGCTCATCTCGTCTTTCCACTTGTGCGACCGGGGGCCTGCCCGCCGGTCCACGCTCTATTCTCGTGTCTACGACATCGCTGTCGCCTCCGCGATTGGTTATGTCAGGGCGCCTCGCGGGCGCCGCCGGCCTCGGGGCGGAACCCCTCCAGCCGCGCGACCTCGCGCAAGACCCGTCTGGTGACGCCCCCCTCAAGAAGTGCCGCGTGTATCACAGTTTCCCGGGCAAAGGCCAAGCCCAATTCATCGGACGACAGGACGGAGCAGATTTTCGCCTCCTCCGCGAGGCCCCGGAGCTTGGATTTGCCCCCGTCGGCACCATCGGAAGCCGCAAAGAGCAGCGCCACCCGCCCCCCATGCAGCGTCTCGCGCACTCGCTCGAAGCCGCAGACCGCCGCCCCGGCCTTGCGGGCCAGCGCAATCGAATCGGTCACGCGGCGGGTCAGCATGCGCTCGACGGCCTGCGTCAGGCCCTCGGGAACCGCCGCCGCCGTCTTCAGCCCGCGGGAGAACAGGCGCTTGTCGACCGCCCTGTCCAGCGCGTCCCGGGTCGCGGAGACCCAGACGCCCCGACCGGGCAGCTTCTCGGCCAGATCGGGCACGACCGCCCCGTCCGGCCCCAGCACGAAGCGGACGAGGCCGTCGCGCGGCACGGATTCGCCGGTGGCGATGCACCGGCGGTCCAGCCCGTCGAGACGCTCCAGCGTCCTGTCCCGTCTTCCGCGCGTCAAATGGCCGTCCTCAGTTCTTCTTGTCGAAATCGGCGAAGACGGCCTCGGCATCGGTCAGGGCGGAGCCTTCCTCGGCCTCCTCCTCGCCGTCGTCCTCGATGCCCTCCTCCACCGGGAAGGCCTCCTCGGCGGTCATCATGCCGAGTACCACGCGGGCGGTCATGATGAGGGTCTGGGCCTCGTCCTCGCCCACGTCGAAGGGTTCGAGGATGCCGTCGTCCTTGGTCCGCTGGCCGTTCACGACCGTGTAGCCGCCCGCCAGCTCCCAGTCCGCCAGCTCGGCGAAATCCTGCAGGGTCAGCACGCCGTCCTTCGACAGGGCTTCGAGCATCGGCGGGGTGAGGCCGTCGAACTCGATGAGGTCCTCCTGCATTCCGGCGGCGCGGGCGGCCTCCAGATGGGCGGCGTTCTGGGCCTCCAAATGATCCAGCGCGCGGGCCTGAAGCTCGGTCGCGGTCTCCTCGTCGAAGCCGTCGATGCTGGCGATCTCCTCGAAGGGGACGTAGGCCACCTCGTCAAGCGACGAGAAGCCCTCCGAGACGAGGAGGTTGGCGATCATCTCGTCGACGTCGAGCGCCTCGATGAACATCGCGGTCTGGACCTCGAATTCCTTCTGGCGGCGCTCGCTCTCGTCCGCCTCGGTCATGATGTCGATGTCCCAGCCGGTGAGCTGGCTGGCGAGGCGCACGTTCTGGCCGCGCCGGCCGATGGCAAGGCTGAGCTGGTCGTCGGGCACCACGACCTCGATGCGCTCGGCCTCCTCGTCCAGGACGACCTTGGCGACCTCGGCGGGCTGGAGCGCGTTGACGATGAAGGTCGCCTCGTCGTCGGACCAGGGGATGATGTCGATCTTCTCGCCCTGAAGCTCGCCGACCACCGCCTGCACGCGCGAGCCGCGCATCCCGACGCAGGCCCCCACGGGGTCGATGCTCGAATCGTTCGAGATGACGCCGATCTTGGCGCGCGAACCGGGATCGCGGGCGACGGCGCGGATCTCGATGATGCCGTCGTAGATCTCGGGCACCTCCTGCATGAACAGGGCGGACATGAAGGCGGGCGCGGCGCGGGACAGGAAGATCTGCGGCCCGCGCGCCTCGCGGCGCACATCCAGCACCAGCGCGCGGATGCGGTCGCCCTGGCGGAACATCTCGCGCGGGATCTGCTGGTCGCGGCGCATCACGGCCTCGCCCCGGCCCAGATCGACGACGACGTTGCCGTACTCGACCCGCTTCACGGTGCCGTTGAGGATCTCGCCCACGCGGTCCTTGTACTCGTCGAACTGCTGGTCGCGCTCGGCCTCGCGCACCTTCTGCACGATGACCTGCTTGGCGGTCTGGGCGGCGACGCGACCGTATTCCATGGGGGGCAGCGGCTCGATGACGAAGCCGCCGACCTCGACCGCCTCGTCCTTGTACTTCGCGTCCTCCAGCAGGATCTGCGTCGAGTGATCCTCGATATCCTCCACCACCTCGCGGTAGCGGGCCATCTTCAGGTCGCCCGTCTTGGGGTGAATCTCGGCGCGGATGTCGTATTCGGCGCCGTATTTCGAGCGGGCGGCCTTCTGGATGGCCTCCTCCATCGCCTCGATGACGATCATGCGGTCGATCATCTTCTCGCGGGCGACCGCGTCGGCGATCTGGAGCAGTTCGAGCTTGTTCGCGCTATGGGCCATGGATCAGGCCTCCCCTTGGTTGTCGATGCCCTCTTCGGGGGCGTCCTCGTATTCCACGTCGTCGGCACGGCTCGCATCGGGCACGCGCTTGCGTTTCAGGCTTTCCTCGATGAGGGCGTCAGTGATGACCAGCTTTGCGTCGGCGATGTCGCGCAGGGGCAGCGACACGGGCGGGCCGTCGTCGAGGGAGAGCGAGATCGCGTCCCCCTCCAGCCCGCGGATGTCGCCGCGGAAGTTGCGCCGGTTGCCCTCCAGCGGCACGCTCATCTCGATCTTCGCGCGGTGCCCGGCGTATTCGGCGAAATCCTTCGCCCGGGTGAGCGGGCGGTCGATGCCGGGGGACGAGACCTCCAGGCTGTATTCCTTGTCGATCGGGTCCTCCACGTCGAGGAGGGCGGAGACGGCGTGCGACAGCTCGGCGCAGTCGTCGATCTCCATCGTCCCATCGGGCTTCTCGGCCATGATCTGGAGCGTGACCGGCGCATCGCGCCCACCCGCGCCCATCAGGCGCAGGCGCACGATCTCGTACCCCATATCGAGGGCCGTGGGCGAGAGTATCTCGACGAGCCGCGCTTCGGCGGGCGTCTTGGCGACCAGGAGGGCGGTATCCATGGGTGGTGCGTATCCCGGAAATGAAAAAGGCGAGCCACGCGGCCCGCCCGAAACTTCCGGTGGATCGTCTCCGGCAGGAGGCGAACCGCTGTTAATCCGTAGTTAGGACGTCCCTCCCCCGAACGCAAGCCCGGAATGAGAGGGCGCGCCCCGGGACGGGGGACGCGCGCTCCGGGGCCGGGGGATCGACGCGG
>JAHDDY010000004.1:28750-91906 GCA_020629115.1 Paracoccaceae bacterium
CGCGCTCCGGGGCCGGGGGATCGACGCGGCCTACCAGTGGTGGCGGTAGCCGTGGTGACGCCGGTGGTGGCGATGGGCGCGGTACGGGCGATGGGGCTTGTAGTAGCTTGCGCCCCAGCCGTGGGACACGACGGGCAGGGTGCCGTAGTAGCGCGGGGTCACCGTACGGTAGTAGGACGGCGCGATCGTGCCGTAGGAGTAGGTCACGCCGTAGGAGGGCGCGACGTAGCTGTACCCGTAGGACGGGGCGGTGTAATAGCCGCTCGAGTAGCCGTGGGAGCCGCCGGCGGAGGCGGGCACGGACGCGGCGGCGAAGCCGAGGGCCGCGGTGAGGGCGAGGAGGAGCTTTTTCATGATCGGTCCTTTCTGGTCCCGTCGGGTCACATCGCGACACCATGCCGCGAAATGCCCTGTCGATATCCCCTTGCACGCGAGTGCCGCGCCGCTCCGTCGGAATTTTTCGATCGACTTGGCAAAAGACATGGACAGGCGGATTTTCCGTCTCCGGCGCACCGGGTCGTCGGGGCGGCGACGGAAACCGGGACAGGGGGGTCGGCCATGAGCCGCATCGCGGGGGTGCTGTTCGACAAGGACGGCGTGTTGATCGACTTCCAGGCGACCTGGGGACCGGCCTCCGCGCGCGGCATTCGCGCGCTGGCGCGGGACGAGACGCAGGCGCGGGCGCTGGCCGGGGCCATCGACTTCGATCTGGAGGCCGAACGCTATGCGCCCGCATCCGTCTTCATCGCCGGATCGGCGGAAGAATCCATGGCCGCATGGGCCGCGGCGACGGGCGAGGACCGGGCATTCCTCGAACGCATCTCCGCGCGCATCGTCGAGGAAGGGGCCGCGCTCGCCGCGACGTTGCCGGACGCGCTCCCCGCGCTGCGCGCCCTGCGGGGCATGGGCCTGCCGCTGGGCATCGCGACGAACGACAGCGAGGCCTCGGCGCGGGCGCAGATGGCGGCGCTCGGGCTGACGGACCTGTTCGAGACGATCAACGGGGCCGACAGCGGCCACGGGGCGAAGCCGGGACCGGGGATGATCCTCGCCTTCGCCGCGCATCTGGGCGTCGGGCCGGAGCGCATCGTCATGGTCGGGGACAGCACCCACGACCTGCACGCCGCCCGTGCCGCCGGAGCCATCCGCGTCGGCATCGGCACCGGCCCCGCTTCGCTCGACGACCTCGCGCCGCACGCGGATCACGTGGTCGTGACGATGGCGGAGTTGCCGGACCTGGTGGCGCGGCTGGGCGGTTGACGCGGCGCGGTCGCGTGGTATTGGATACGCGCGAACATTGTGGGAACCTGCCATGACCGATACCCCCGCGCCTTCCGAGGACGAGGCCGCCGCCCGGCTGGAATGGCTCGCCGCCGAGATCGCGCGGCACGACGCGGCCTACCACCGCGACGACGCACCCGAGATCAGCGATGGCGAATACGACGCTCTGCGGCGCGAGAATGCGGCGCTGGAGGCGGCGCATCCGCATCTGGTGCGGGACGACAGCCCGTCGCGGACGGTGGGCGCGGCGGTGTCGGACGCCTTTGCGAAGGTGGCCCACCGCCAGCCGATGCTCTCGCTCGGCAACGCCTTCGACGCGGGCGACGTGACCGAGTTCGACGAGCGCATCCGCCGCTTTCTCAGCCTCGACGCGGACGCCCCCCTCGCCTACACCGCCGAGCCGAAGATCGACGGTCTCGCGCTGGCCCTGCGCTACGAGGGCGGCGCGCTGGTCGAGGCGGCGACCCGAGGCGACGGGCGCACGGGCGAGAACGTGACGGCCAACGCCCGCACCATCGACGATATCCCCGAAAGGCTGACGGGCGACGACGTGCCGGACGTGTTCGAGGTGCGGGGCGAGGTCTACATGTCCCATGCCGATTTCGCCGCGCTCAACACCCGGGGCGCGGAGGATGGCGGCCGGGTCTTCGCCAACCCGCGCAACGCCGCCGCCGGCTCCCTGCGCCAGCTCGATGCGGGCATCACCGCCGCGCGCCCGCTCCGGTTCTTCGCCTACGGATGGGGCGACCATTCCGCCCTGCCCGGCGGGACGCAATCGGACGTGCTCGCCGCCATCGGGCGCTGGGGGCTGACGGTGAACCCGGCGATGACGGTCTGCGACGGGCCGGACGCGCTGGTCGCCTATCACGCGGGGATCGAGGCGCAGCGGGCGACGCTGGGCTACGACATCGACGGGGTGGTCTACAAGGTGGACCGTCTCGACTACCAGGCACGTCTCGGCACCGTCAGCCGCGCCCCGCGCTGGGCCGTGGCGCACAAGTTTCCCGCCGAGATCGCGACGACGGTGCTGGACGATATCGAGATCCAGGTGGGGCGCACCGGCTCGCTCACCCCCGTCGCCAAGCTGCGCCCCGTCACGGTGGGCGGCGTCGTCGTCTCGAACGCGACGCTGCACAACGAGGATTACATCGCCGGCATCGGCGGCGACGGGGAGCCGATCCGGGGGGGCGTCGACCTGCGCGTGGGCGACACCGTACAGGTGCGCCGCGCGGGCGACGTGATCCCGCAGGTCGTGGCCGTGGACCTCGACAAGCGGCCCGGGGATGCGGTGCCCTTCGTCTTTCCCGACACCTGCCCCCAATGCGGCTCCGTCGCCGAGCGGGGCGCGGACGAGGCGCGGCGGCGCTGCGTCGGCGGCATGATCTGCCCGGCGCAGGCCGTCGAGGCGCTGCGTCACTGGGTCAGCCGGGACGCGGCGGATATCGAGGGGCTGGGCATCAAGCAGGTGGAGGCGTTCTGGCAGGACGGCTGGGTCCGCGAGGTGGCGGATATCTATACGCTGGAGGCGAAGCACGGGGCGGCACTGCGCGAGCGCGAGGGATGGGGCGAGAAGTCGGCGGCCAACCTGTTCAAGGCCATCGACGCGCGCCGCATCCTGCCCTTTTCCCGCTTCCTCTACGGTCTCGGCATCCGCCATGTGGGACGGACCACCGCGACCATGCTGGGCCGCGCCTACGGCGACTGGGAGACCTTCGAGCGGGCCATGACCGCGCTGGCGGAGGAGGAGAGGACCGTCCGCGCCCGTCTGACCGGCCTGGACGAGAAGGAGGCCGCGCGCGAGCGCAAGCGCCTGCTGACGGAGGACGGCATCGGCAGGGTGCGCGAGGCGCTGCTCGACATCGACGGGGCGGGCGGGGTGCTCGCCGACACGCTGGCATCGGTCTTCGGCGAGGCGACCACCACCGACCGGCTCGCCCGCCTGCGCGCGCATGTCACGGTCGAGGATGCCGAGGCCCCGGCCGGCGAGGGCGTCTTCTCCGGCAAGACGGTCGTCTTCACCGGCACGCTGGAGCTGACCAGCCGGGCCGAGGCGAAGGCCCGGGCCGAGGCGCTGGGCGCGAAGGTGGCCGGGTCGGTCTCGGCCAAGACGGATTTCGTGGTCGCGGGGGCGGCGGCGGGGTCCAAGCTTAAGAAAGCGCAAACCCTGGGCGTGACAGTATTGAGCGAAGAGGAATGGGGACGCATGGCGGCGCAAGGCTGAGCGCGCCGGTCCCCGCCCACCGATTCGAGGACCGCGCCGCCCCCATGACCATCGCCGCCCGCCTGTCATCGCTCCTGCCCCAGCCCCGCTATCGCCGGCGTCCGCGCGTCACGGCGCATCGCCTGGCGCGCGAGACCCTGTCGCGGGAGACGCGCTGGAAGCGGCGGGGGCGCTCGTCGGTGCCGAGGGTCCTGCTGCTCCTGCTGGCGGGCGGCGGAATCGCGGCGGCGGGCTACGCGGTCTTCCTCGCCGATCCGGGGCCGGCCGCCGAGCCGCTCGCCTTTCCCGACTTCGTGGCGCAGGCGGAAACGGCCTTTCCCGAGGCGCTGCACGGCCATACCCGCGCCCGGGGCGGCACCCTGTCGAGCGGGGAGGAGGTGCCGGTCGCGCTGTCGCTGCTGCTGCCCGCCCATGCGCTCGATGCCGCCGATGCCGCGCCCGACGCCCTGACCCGCCTTTCCGCCCCCTTCGTCGGCCGGGACCGCGCGATCTCGGGCGAGGAGATGGGCGCGCGCATCGCCGCCCTGGCCGATCTCGCCCTGCCCGCCGGGGTCACGCGCTGCTACAGCTATGCCGCCGCGCCGCCGCGCCGGGTCGCCGTCTCGGACAATCGGATGCTGCACGTGACGCCGCTCGACATCGTGTTCAACCCCGAATGCTGAGGTTTTCGGTGCGCCGTATGACGATAGCGATTCACGCCGCCCTCAAAAGGCGATAGTTGAGTCGTAGGCGACGACCCGCCCCCGACCCTACGTGTACCGGAGACCGACCCCGTGGATACCGCTCTCGACTGCCTCGATCCAGACTGCGCGCCGGGCGAAGCCATCCCGATCTGGCCGCTGACCGAGGAGGGGTTCAGCGCGTGGCTGGAGGCCGCGCCGGAGGCGGACACCGCCTGGGCGCATGCCAACGGCTTCTCCCCCGCCAAGGGGCTGAGCCTGTGCCTGCCCGGCGAGGGCGGGCGCATCAAGAGCGTGCTGTTCGGGGTCGGGGACGGACGGTTCGAGGGGCTGGAATCGCGCGGCTACGGCGTGCTGCCCCACGACCTGCCGGAGGGAACCTACCGCCTCGAAGGCTTGGAGGAGACGGACGCGCGCGAACAGGCGATGCTGGGCTGGATACTCGGGGCCTACCGCTTCACCCGCTACAAGCGCCCCCGCCGCGCCCCCGCCCGCCTCGTCCCGCCCGAGGGGATCGACGCCGCGCGGGTGCGGCGGCTGGGGCGCGGGATGACCCTGGCCCGCGACCTCATCAACACCCCCGCCGAGGAGATGGGGCCGGAGCAGCTCGAAGCGGCCATCCGCGCGGTGGCGGAGACCCACGGCGCGCGCGTCGAGACGATCCAGGGCGCGGCGCTGCTGGAGCACAACTATCCGCTCGTCCACTGGGTCGGCCGGGCGGCGGCCTCGGCGCCGCGCCTCGTGGACCTGCGCTGGGACGGACCGGAGGCGCGCGAGACGATCACGCTCGTCGGCAAGGGCGTGTGCTTCGATACCGGCGGCCTCGACATCAAGCCCTCGGCGTCGATGCTGCTGATGAAGAAGGACATGGGCGGGGCGGCCTGCATCCTCGCGCTGGCCGCGATGATCATGGATGCGAAGCTGCCCGTGCGCCTGCGCGTGCTGATCCCGGCGGTCGAGAACAGCGTCGCGGCGAACAGCTTCCGCCCCGGCGACGTGATGACCTCGCGCAAGGGCATCACGGTCGAGAACCGCAACACCGACGCCGAAGGCCGCCTCGTCCTCGCCGACGCGCTGGCCGAGGCCGCGACCGAAGAGCCGGACCTCATCGTCGATTTCGCGACCCTGACCGGGGCCGCGCGGGTGGCCATGGGTGCGGACGTGCCGCCCTTCTTCACCGACGGCGACGAACTGGCCGCGGCGATCCAGGCGGCGGGCGAAGCGATGGGCGACCCGGTCTGGCGCCTGCCGCTCCACGACGGCTACGAGCGCGACATCGCCTCGTCCATCGCGGACATCACCAATGCCCCGGCGGGGGGCATGGGCGGGGCGATTACGGCCGCGCTGTTCCTGCGTCGCTTCGTGACGGACCCCGAGAAATGGGTGCATTTCGATATCTACGGCTGGTGCCAGCGGGGCCGCCCCGGACGGCCCGAAGGCGGCGAGTGCCACGCCGCGATGGCGATGTACAAGGTGATCGAGGACCGCTGTGGCTGAGGGCGATCCGCGCACCGACCCGGCGGCGGCGGGCCTGTCCGGCACGCCGCGCCCGATGGTGGTCGAGGCCGCCGTCGCGCCGCTGAAATCGGCCCCCGACCCCTTCGGCCCGCTCGCCTCCACCCTGCTGCACGGCGAGACGTTCGAGGTGTACGCCACCGCGGATGGCTGGTGCCACGGGCGCGCGGGGAGCGACGGCTATATCGGCCACGTGCCGCAGACGACGCTCAGCGAGCCGAGCGCGGCCATCCCGACGCATACCGTCGCCCTGCCCGCGACCCATCTCTACCCCGCCCCGACCATCAAGGGCGAGCCGGTGGGCATGGTATTCCTGAACACGCCCGTCACGGTCGACGGCGAGGACGGCGCGTTCGTGCGCCTGTCGAACGGCCTGCATATCGAGAGGACGCATCTCGCCCCGCTGGGCGCGCCGGCGGAGGATTTCGTCGCCGTCGCGCGGATGTTCCTGCACGCGCCCTACCTGTGGGGCGGCGGCACGGTGCAGGGCATCGACTGCTCGGGGCTGGTGCAGATGGCCCTGCGCCGCTGCGGGCGCGCGGTGCCCCGCGATTCGGACATGCAGGAGGCGATGGCGGCGGGCGAATCGGTCGATCCCGACGCCCTGCCCGCGCGGGGCGATCTGGTGTTCTGGCGCGGGCATGTCGGCATCCTCACCGCGTCCGACACCATCCTGCACGCCACCGAATACACCCTGCGCGTCGTCGAGGAACCGTACGGGGCCATGCGCGCGCGCCTCTCGGCCGCCGGCCTCGACATCACATCCGTAAAGCGCCTCTGAAGGAGAATCCGTCATGCGAAAAGCCCTTGCAGCCGCCGCCCTCGCCCTGTCCCTCGCGGGGGGCATCGCCCTTCCCATCGCCGCGCAGGAGGAGGTCGCCATCACCGCCGCCATGGCGCAGGATTTCGAGCGCTGGAAGCGCGCCTTCCGCGCCGAGGCCCTCGCGCAAGGGATCGCGTCGCAGGTCTACGACGCCGCCTTCGCGGGCGTGACGCTCGATCCGAAGGTGCTGCGCCTCGACCGCCGCCAGCCGGAATTCTCGCGCCCCATCTGGAAATATCTCGAAAGCGCCGTCTCGCCGACGCGGGTGGCGAACGGGCGGGAGAAGCTGGCCGAGAACGCGGAGCTGATGGTCGCCATCGAGCGGCGCTACGGGGTCGACAGGCAGGTCGTGCTCGGCATCTGGGGGCTGGAGAGCGCCTACGGGTCCTTCTACGGCGACGATTCGGTCATCCGCTCGCTCGCCACGCTCGCCCATGACGGGCGGCGGGAGAAGTTCGCGAAGGAGCAGCTCATCGCCGCCCTGCGCATCCTGCAACGCGGCGACATCTCGCCGGAACGGATGCGCGGGTCCTGGGCCGGGGCGATGGGGCATACGCAGTTCATCCCGACCAGCTTCGAGGCCTATGCCGTCGATTTCACCGGCGACGGGCGGCGCGATATCTGGGCCGACGACGCGCAGGACGCGCTGGCGAGCGCGGCCAACTACCTCGCACGCCACGGCTGGCGGCTGGGCCAGCCCGCCTATGCCGTCGTGCGCCTGCCCGCCGGGATCGACTATTTCGATCTCAACGCCTCGAACAAGCAGCCCGCGCGGTACTGGGCGTCGCGCGGGGTGACGCTGGCGAACGGCGCGCCCCTGCCGGACCATGGCGACGCTGCCATCGTGATGCCCGCCGGCGCGCGCGGCCCGGCGATCATGACCTTCCACAATTTCGGAGTCATCCGGAAGTACAACAACGCGACCAGCTACGCCCTCGGCGTCGCCCATCTGGGCGAGCGGATCATGGGCGCGGGGCCACTGACCCTCGCCTGGCCCACCGACGACCGTCCGCTGGGCCGCACCGAACGCAAGACCCTGCAGGAGCAGCTCACCGCGCTCGGCTTCGACACGGACGGCATCGACGGCATCCTCGGGCCGAACTCGCGCAAGGCCATCCGCGCCTTCCAGCGCACGCGCGGCCTGCCCGCCGACGGCTACGCCTCGGAAAAGCTGCTGACCCGGGTGAGCCAAGCCACGAGCGGAACCGAGCCGCTGAGGGCGGGGCAGATCGCCTACATCCAGTCGGCGCTGTCGGCACGCGGCTTCGACGCGGGACCGGCCGACGGCGTGGCCGGACCGCGCACCCGGGCGGCCATCGCCGCCTTCCAGCGTGCCGTGGGCGCGCCCGCGGACGGCCAGCCGAGCATCCCCCTCCTCCGCGCGCTGGGCGGCTGAAGCCCCTCGGCGCTTGACCGACCGCCTCCGGCGCATAGGTTTCGCCTCACGCTTCCGCGATTTAAATGGATAAGGTCATCCCATGAAAGCCACCCGCGCCGTCCAGAAGATTCTCGCCAACTACGAATCCGACACGCCCGGCGTGAAGGCCAACCTGTGCCGGATGCTGATGAACGGGAAGCTGGGCGGCACCGGCAAGATGATCATCCTGCCCGTCGATCAGGGCTTCGAGCACGGCCCCGCGCGCAGCTTCGGGCCGAACCCGGACGCCTACGACCCGCACTACCACTACCAGCTCGCCATCGACGCGGGGCTGAGCGCCTACGCCGCACCGCTGGGGATGATCGAGGCGGGGGCGGGGACCTTCGCGGGGCAGATTCCTACCATTCTCAAGGTCAACTCGGCCAATTCGCTCCTGCCGGACGAGGCCGGCAAGGACCAGGCGGTGACCGGCAGCGTCGACGACGCCCTGCGCCTCGGCTGCTCGGCCATCGGCTTCACCGTCTACCCCGGCTCGGCCTGCTCGCTCGCGATGTTCGAGGAGATCCGCGCGATGTCCGAGGAGGCCAAGGCCAAGGGCGTGGCGACCGTCATCTGGTCCTATCCGCGCGGCGAGGCGGTGACCAAGGCGGGCGAACTGGCCATGGACGTCTCGGCCTACGCGGCCCAGATCGCGGCGCTCCTGGGCGCGCATATCATCAAGGTGAAGCTCTCGACCGCCGACCTGATGCAGGACGAGGCGAAGAAGGTCTACGACAGCCAGAAGATCGCCATCGGTACCCAGGCCGAGCGCGTCGCGCACGTCATGCAGGCGTCCTTCGCGGGCCGGCGGATCGTGGTGTTCTCGGGCGGGGCGAAGAAGGGCGCGGATTCGGTCTACGACGACGCCCGTGCCATCCGCGACGGCGGCGGCAACGGCTCGATCATCGGACGCAACACCTTCCAGCGCGAACGCGGCGAGGCGATGGACATGCTCGCCAGGCTGATCGACATCTACAGGGGCAAGGGCTGAGCCGCGCGAGGATCGAGGCACAGGATATCGGTCTGCCGACCCTCGCGCAGCGCGGGGACGATGGACGGATCGTCGTAGGACGTGCCGTTCTTGTCCACGAATCTTCCGAAATGCTCCTTCAGAAGGTTCGATAGCGTGGCGAGACGGTTCTCGCCCAAGGCCGCGGGCGTGATCTCCACGCAGATCGCGCTCGCATTCTTTCGCAGGTAGTCCCTTGCCCCTTCGAGGACATCCAGTTCGAACCCTTCCGTATCCACCCACAGGATGCCGGGCCGGTCGGGGAGGATATCGTCCAGCCGGCGAACCAACACATCCTCCGTTCCATGGCCGTGATCCCGGACGAACGAATGACGACCGCCGGAACTGCGATGGATGTTGATCGTCGCCGTCCCTTCCACCGCGCCGATGGCATGATGATGCAGGGCGATATCGGCCCGGCTCGCGACCGAGGCCAGATTGCGCTCCAGAAGGGCGAAATTACGGGCCACCGGCTCGAACGCGACAATATCGCGAAACCCCGCCTCGACGGCATTCAGGCAGGTCGTCCCGATATTGGCGCCGACGTTGACGAACAGATGACTCCGGTCCAGACCATCGGCGGCGGAACTGCGGAACAGATCGTACTGGTTGTGCCCGTGGTGCAGGACATTGCGCGCGACGGCCCCGCCATTCGTGTCGAGCGCGATCGGGTAGGTTCCGAGATACGTCGTCTCGATCGTCGTCACGCCGAGCGCCCGACAGCCGGCCAGGAGATCCTGCGGGCGCTGCTTCACCACCTCGGGCATCATTTTGCCGATATAGCGCGCGCGTCGCTTCGGCAGCAGAAAGGCCTTGAGCAGCCGTTTGACACTGGTCATTCGTAGGGCCTCCCGAACGTTTCGGTCTCATGAGGTATCGGGGGATCGGCGCAGGCTCCGACGGGGCGCGTCACGCGCCGCCGTCCGGGGCGGTCACGATGCCCTCGATATCGGCGACAGTGTCGAAACGGGCTGTCCCGGCATAGCGGGGATTGGTGCGCACGACCTCCTCCATCCGCCTGTAGTACACCGAGTTCCCCGCATGCTGCCCCCGGGACACGATGCGGCGGATGCCCTCCAGCCCCTGGGTCACGGGATAATGCAGCATCGCGGCACGTTCCGAGGCCAGATTCAGGGGGCGATTCAGCGCGTGGGCACCGCTGTAGAAGCGCATCCCGCTCTGCCAGCGCACCACGGGTATCTTCGTCATGTTGAGGGGTTTCGTACGACCCGTCCCGTCGGTCAGGCGGCGGACGAGGGCGTTGCCCGACCCGCGGTGATCGCGCAATCCGCCGAACGACCGCCGGGCCGCGCGGGTCAACGGCCCGGCTCCGCCGTTCACCTCCTCGATCAGCCGCTGGCGCATGCCCCCGACGACGGTCATCTCCGGGGTCGGCCAGTTCCGCAGGAAGCGCCCGGGCGCGCGGCGCATCCATACGGAGGCGGGGTCCAGCCTCGGGTCGTCGAAAAGGGGAAAGACCGGAGCGGGATCGTCGCCCGAAAGGATCTGTTCCGAGATCGGCTTGTCGGCATACATGTCGAGCATGATCGCGAACAGCGCCTGCGCCCCTTCGGCGACGATGCGTTCGAGAAGCATGTCGAAGGTCCGCTTCGGGTAGCCGGACCAGACGAGACGCTCGTCGAGGTCCGGGGCGATGATCCAGCGGTCGGAGGCGACCCGATCCAGCACCTGCCCCCGCCATTCGCGCTTGTGTTCGGCGAAGGTCGAGCCGGATTTCGGCTCCATGACCGTCACGTCCTCCTGAGCGGCGAGGAATTCGGCGGTGCCGTCCGTGCTGCGATCGTCGACGATGACGAAGGTCACGTCCCCGAACGCGCGGTAATGGTCGAGGAACGATGCGAGCATGTGCCGCTCGTCATGGGCGAGCGCGATGCACAGGTACCGAGCGCTGCGCGTGCGGTCGATGCCGCGCAGGCTCAGATGCTGTGTCTCCAGGGTCATGCCGGCTCGCCTCGGGACAGTCGTGATCGCGCCGACGCATACGCGCCGGGTTGCCGGATGGCAAGTGTTTACGGCGGTCCGCCCGCGGGAGCGGCCCGGGATCAGCCCCCCGGCATGAGCCGCAAGAGCCGCCCGTCATTGTCCTCCAGCACGTAGACGGCGCCGTCCGGTCCCTGCTCGACCTCGCGCACCCGGCGGCCCCATTCGTAGCGCTCGGCCTCGATGCCCGCCGGCTCGGTCTGGCCCGGCTTGGGGGACTGGCCGAGATTGTCGGTCGGGCGCATCTCGAAGCGGACGCGGACCAGCGCCTGCGAGGACAGGCCGCCGATGAGACCGTGGCCCTGCCAGTCGGTGAACACGTCGCCGTCGTAGATGACGAAGCCTGCCGGGCTGATGGCCGGAACCCAGTAGATCGCCGGGTTCTCGAAGCGCGGATTGGTGTCGTGGTCGGGGATGGGTTGGCCGCTGTAGTGGTCGCCGTTCGACACCTCTGGATAGCCGTAGTTCTCGGCGCGGATGATGTAGTTCAGCTCGTCGCCGTGGCGCGGCCCCATCTCGTGTACCCAGAGCCGCCCCTGGGCGTCGAAGTCGATCCCGAGGGGGTTGCGGTGGCCCAGCGACCAGACCTGTTCCGTCACGCCGCCCTGCCCGACGAAGGGGTTGTCGGGCGGCACGTCGCCGTTCTCGGTCAGGCGGATGACCTTGCCGAGGTTCATCGCCATGTTCTGCGAGGGGGTGAACTTCTGCCGCTCGCCCGAGGTGATGAACAGATGCCCGTCCGGGGCGAAGGCGAGGCGATGGCCGTAATGGCCGTTGCCGGTGGTCTTCGGGATCTGCTCCCAGATGCGCGTGCGGTTCTCCAGCCGCCCCCCGTTCGCGTCCAGCACCAGCCGCGCGCGGTCGACCGCCGCACCGCTGAGCGAATCGTCGTTCGGATCGCGCTCGACGTAGGAGATGTAGACGCTGCCGTTCTCGGCATAGTCGGGATGGAGGATCACGTCGCCGAGGCCCCCCTGCCCGCGCGGGACGATGCGGGGCAGGCCCGAGACGGTGCCGGCCTTCCGCCCGTCCGCGCCGAGGAGCCAGAGCGTGCCGCCCTTCTCCGTCACCAGCGCGCGCCCGTCGGGCAGGAAGGTCATGGCCCAGGGGCCGTCGAAGGTCTCCAGCGCCTCGGCGCGGAGCGTGCCGCCCTTGTCGCCGGAGATGGCGAAGGTCTCGGCATGGCTGGCGAGAGGGGCGGTCGTGGCGAAGAGGGCGGCGAGGGTGAGGCGTCTGAACATGGGCGGGTCTCCTTTGCCTGATAAGGTCTAGGACGCCCGGTCGCTTCGGCCAGTCACGATAATATTCGGCGAAACTCGATGACCGTACACGACGTCATTGCCGGACTTGTTCCGGCAATCCATCCATCAAGGATGGGCTGCACCATGGATTGTCGGGACAAGCCCGACAATGGCGGCGCATCAGGTCTCAAAATTCCGTGACGGTCTCGTAGACAGGTGCTACCGCCCCTTCCAAACCGGATCGCGCTTCTCGGCGAAGGCGCGGGCGCCTTCGAGGTTGTCCTCGGAGCCGTAGAGCGTGTCGACGGTGGGGAGTTGCCGCCCGGTGATGCGGTTCATGGCGTCCTGAAAGGTGCTGTCCTCGGCGTCGCGCACGATCTCCTTGATCGCCGCGTAGACGAGGGGCGGGCCGCTGGCGAGGAGGCGGGCCATCTCCCATGCCGCGTCCATCAGGTCGTCGCCGGGATGCAGATGGTTGACCATGCCCCAGCGATGCGCTTCCTCCGCGTCCAGCCAGCGTCCGGTGAACAGCATCTCCATGGCGATGTGGTAGGGGATGCGCTTCGGCAGCTTCACGCTCGCGGCGTCGGCCACGGTGCCGGAGCGGATCTCGGGCAGGGCGAAGCTGGCATGGTCGGCGGCGAGGATGATGTCGGCGGACAGCGCCAGCTCCAGCCCCCCGCCGCAGCAGATGCCGTTCACGGCGGCGATGACCGGCTTGTTCAGCCCGCGCAGCTCCTGCAACCCGCCGAAGCCGCCGACCCCGTAATCGCCGTCCACCGCATCCCCGTCGGCGGCGGCCTTCAGGTCCCAGCCGGGGCAGAAGAACTTCTCCCCCGCCCCCGTCACGATGGCGACGCGCAGGTCCGGATCGTCGCGGAAGGCGGCGAAGGTCTCGCCCATGATGCGCGACGTGGCCAGGTCGATGGCGTTGGCCTTGGGCCGGTCGAGGGTGACTTCGAGGATGCCCCCCTCGCGGCGGGTTCGGACGGGCGTGTCGGTCATGCGGGCGCTCCTGACGGCGTTGCGGTCGATGGATTTGTCACCGCTCTGCCGGCCGGATGCAAGGGCGGCTCAGCGCCCGGCCTGCGCCCATTCGCCGATCTTCTCCAGCGTCGCGACGAACACCTCCGGCGTCGAGCCGAGGCGCTCGGGCGTCAGCTTCGCGCAGTTGAACAGCGAGACGGAGTAATCGCGGTAGAGCTTGTCGCCGTAGCGGCTGTCGATCTGGGCGTCGATGGCCACGCCCTGCTGATCGACCATCGTCTGGATCTCGTCGACGGACATCGACATCTGCGCCGCCGAATCGGCGACCTCCTCCGCGATGACCTCGCCCTGGGCGATGGCGAAGGCCTTGAGCACCCCGATCTCGCGCGCGGCCTCGTCCTTCCAGTCCTTCGCTTCGAGGATGCCGACGACGTGGCGGGCGGTGAGCTGGCAGGTCTGCTGGTTGGTGACATTGCCGGCATGGGCGGGCAGCGCGGCGGCGAAGACGAGGGGCAGGGCAAGGGCGAAACGGGTCATGGGGCATATCCTGTCGTGTTGGTCCGCCCCGCTTGTAGCAGAACGGGACGACGAAAGCGTGTCCGGAATTACGGCAGGCGGATGCGGAGCAGCGCATCGGCGGCCCAGGCCCCTTCCGCGCAGACGATGAGCGGGTTCACGTCCAGCTCCTCCAGCGTTCCGGCATGGTCCGCGGCGAAGCGGGCGACGGCGAGGATGGCGGCGAGGGCGGCCGGCGTATCGGCGGGGGAGCCGCCCCGCCATCCGCCGAGGAGCCGCGCGACCCGCAGCCCCGACAGCGCATCGGCGACGTCCGCCTCGCTCGCGGGCAGGAGGAGCGTGGCGGTATCGGCGAGCAGCTCGGCCAGCACGCCCCCCGCCCCGACGGTGAGCAGAAGGCCGTAGACCGGATCGCGGGTCACGCCGACGATCAGCTCGACCAGACCGCCCGGAACCATCCGCTCGACGAGGAGCCGGTCCGAGAGGCGCAGAAGGTCGGCGGCGGCCCCGGCGACCGCATCCGCGTCGGTCAGGTGCAGCCGCACGCCCCCGGCCTCGGTCTTGTGGGCCATGCCGACCGCCTTGAGCGCCACCGGAAAGCTCAGCGACGCGGCGGCGCGGATCGCGGCGTCGATATCGGCGACCTCGACCCCCTCCGGCACGGGCACGCCCGCTTCGGCGAGACGGCGCTTGGCCGCAGGCTCGTCCAGCAGGCGGGGCGGGGCGTCGACGGGGCGGGCGTCGAGCGGCGCGGACGGGGCGGGCCGCGCCCAGGCCGCGCCGACCCGCGCCGCCGCATCGACCGCCGCCGCCGTCTCCTCCAGCCCGCACAGGGGAGCGATGCCCGATGCGACGAAGGCGTCGCAGCGCTCCTCGGGCAGCAACTCGCTCAGGGAGGCGACCACCGCTGCGGGTCGCCCCGTCCGTGCCGCCGCCGCGCCGATGGCCGCGACCGCCGGGTCCCAGCCCGCATCGTCGCAGCGGTCGGCGCGCGGAAAGTCGAGGACGAGGGCGGCGAGATCGCAGTCGAGGGCCATGGCGGCGGCGAAGGTCTCGGCCATCGCCGCCCCGTCCCCCCAGCTGAAGGTGTGGTAGTCGAGCGGGTTCGCGACCGTGACCATCGGGTTCAGCGTCGCCGCCACCGCCGCGCGCCCCGCCGCGTCGTAGGGCGGAAAGGTCAGCCCCCGGCGCATGGCGGTATCGGCCATCAGCGACGCCTCGCCCCCGGAGCAGCTCATGGACAGGAGCCGTCGCCCGCCGAGCGGGCCGTGGACGTGCAGCAGCTTGAGCGTCTCGACCAGGGCGGGCAGGCTCTCGACCAGCGGGATGCCGAGGCGGGCAAAGAAGGCGCGGCTTCCGGCATCGGACCCGGCGAGCGAGGCGGTATGCGAGACCGTCGCCGCCCGCGCCTCGTCCGACGCGCCGACCTTGAGCGCCACCACCGGCACCCGCCGCGCCCGGGCCGCGCGCGTCAGCGCTTCGAACGCGCCGGTATCGCCGACACCCTCGACATGCAGGCCGATGGCCGTGACCCGCTCGTCCTCCAGCAGCGCGGCAGCCATCCCGGCGAGGCCGATCTGCGCCTGGTTTCCGGCGGTCATCACGTAGGCGACGGGCAGGCCGCGCCGCTGCATGGTCAGGTTGATGGCGATGTTCGAGGATTGCGTGAGAAGGGCGACCCCGCGCGCCACCCGCCGCCCGCCATGCTGGTCGGGCCAGAGTGTCGCGCCGTCGAGGTAGTTCAGGAGGCCGTAGCAGTTCGGCCCGACGATGGGCATGTCCCCCGCTGCCGCCAGCAGCGCGTCGTTGCGCGTCGCCCCGTCCGCCGTCTCCCCGAAGCCGGAGGCGAAGCAGACCGCGCCCCCCGCGCCCATCGCCGACAGCGCGCCCACGATGCCGACGGTCGCGTCGCGGTTGACGCCGATCCATGCTGCGTCCGGCGCATCGGGCAGAGCCTCGACCGACGGGTAGGCGGGCACGCCGCCCACGGTATCGCGCGATGGATGGACGGGCCGGATATCGCCCGCGAAACCGGCCTTCAGAAGCTGCTCGACCACGTTCGCGCCCCAGCCGCCCCCGATGACGGCGACGGAGCGGGGGCGCAGGAGGCGGGAGAGGTCGAGAGGCATGGTGCGGCCCGATCGCGGAGGAAGGCGGGGCGACCTTAGCGGCAAACGCCGTCGGCGCGAGGGGAAAATCGCCGTTGGCGGCTCAGGACGCTTCGGGCGGGTAGACGCCGCGATAGGCATTGCACAGGATCACCGCCGTCGCCACCGACGCGCCGGTCGTGACGACGCTCATCAGCAGGTAGGACAGGATCGCGGCCAGGGGCTGCGTATCGGTGCCGCCGCCCATCTCGAACACGGTCGTCGCCAGCAGCGTGACGAGGAAGGCCATGGCGGTGACCGCGACGACGAAGAGCAGCACGCCGACGAGCCGCCAGAAGACCCGGTCGGCCCGCACCCGCGCTCGCGCCGTACCGAGCGACACGTCGCCCCCCGCGAGGATGGCCGGGTAGACCGTGCCGTAACGCGCCAGCAGAACGAGGAAGGCCACGAAGGCGGCGATCATGGCAAGCGCGGTCAGACCGCTGCCGACGAAAACGCTCAACGCGTCCAGAAGAGACAGCGCGACATCCGGGAAGAGGTACGCCATCGCGAAGAGCGTGGCGGTGCGCGCATCGACCCGGCGCAGGAGAACCAGCCCCGACGCCGCCCCGCCCGACAGGAGGACGAGGCAACTCGCGGCAAAGACCGCCGCGTCGACCAGCGTCCCGCAGAACATGAGCGGCAACCGCAGGACGGGCACGTCGGGTATCGCCCCGAGCGCCGCCGTCGCGAGGACGGCCGCGACGAAGAGCATGCGGATCGAGACGATGGTGCGCATCGTCTGGGCGTAGAGACCCCGGGACGGGTCGTGGGCGGCGGGGTCCATGGGCCGGTCAGCTCGTCATCCGGCCCCAGAAGTCCTTGACCTGACCGAAGAAGCCGTCGGATTCGGGGCTGTTCTTGTTCGTCTCCCCGATCTGCTGGAATTCCTCCAGCAGCTCCTTCTGGCGCTTGGTCAGGTTGGTCGGCGTCTCCACCCCGACCTCGATATAGAGGTCGCCCTCGCGGTTCTGGCGCAGGACCGGCATACCCTTGCCGCGCAGGCGGAACTGCTTGCCGCTCTGCGCGCCCGCCGGGATGGCCACGCGCGCGCGGCCCCCGTCGATGGTCGGGGCCTCGATATGCCCGCCCAGCGCGGCGAGCGCCATGGGAACGGGGATGCGGCAGAAGAGATCCGGCCCCTCGCGGCGGAAGATCGGGTGCCCCTCGATGTCGATGAAGATGTAGAGATCGCCCGGCGGGCCGCCCATCATCCCCGCCTCGCCCTCGCCGGCGAGCCTGATGCGGTTGCCGTCCTCGACGCCCTTCGGGATCTGGACGTTGAGCGTGCGCTCCTCGCGCTTGCGGCCCGCGCCGTTGCAGACGCCGCACGGGTTGGTGATGACCTGCCCGCGTCCGCCGCAGGTGGGGCAGGCGCGCTCGATGGTGAAGAAGCCCTGCTGCGCGCGCACCTTGCCGTGCCCGGCGCAGGTGGCGCAGGTCTCGGGCTTGGCCCCGGCCTCCGCGCCGGTGCCGTTGCAGGCGTCGCAGGCCACGGCGGTCGGCACCTTGATGGTCGCCTGCTTGCCCTTGTAGGCGTCCTCCAGCGAGATGGTCAGGTTGTAGCGCAGGTCCGCGCCGCGCACCTGTCCCCCGCCCCCGCCGCGCTGACGCCCGCCGAACTGGCCGAACAGGTCGTCGAACACGTCCGCGAAGGCCGAGGAGAAATCGCCCGAACCGCCCGGCCCGCCGCCGCCCCGCGCGCCGAAGCCGCCCCCGCTGCCATCCACGGCCGCATGGCCGAACTGGTCGTAGGCGGCGCGCTTCTGGGGATCCTTCAGGACGTCGTAGGCCTCGTTGACCTCCTTGAACTTCGTCTCCGCCTCCGGGTTGTCGCGGTTGCGGTCGGGGTGAAGTTCCTTCGCCTTGGTGCGGAAGGCCTTCTTCATCTCGTCGGCGGACGCCCCGCGCGCCACGCCGAGCACGTCGTAATAGTCACGCTTCGACATAGATCGTCCTCACAGGTCCGTGCGCAGTCCAAAAGGAAGGGTGGCCGCGACGGATCGAACCGTTCGCAGCCACCCCCTCGGGTGTGAAAAGGAGAGGCCCGGGCCGAGCGAAACACGGCCGTTTCATCGAAAACCGTGGTCGTGTTTCGCTCTCACCGGGCCGACCGTCGTCACGAGGACTTGCGCATCGTGTCGTCGACTTCCTCGAAGTCGGCATCGACCACGTCGTCCCGATCCGCGTCGCGCGCACCGTCCGCCTTGGCGGCGGCCTCGGCATCGGCGTCGTCGGCCTCCTGCGATGCCTTGTAGATGGCCTCGCCGAGCTTCATCGACGCCTGGGCGAGGGTCTGGCTCTTGGCGTTGATGTCCTCGACATCGTCGCCCTGGAGCGCGGCCTTGAGGTCCTCCATCGCGACGCCGATGGCCTCGCGCTCGTCCTCGGCCACCTTGTCGCCGTGCTCTTCGAGCGACTTCTCCGACCCGTGCAGCAGGGACTCGGCCTGGTTGCGCGCTTCCGCCAGCTTCTTGCGGTTGGCGTCCTCCTCGGCATAGCTGGCCGCGTCGGAGACCATCTTGTCGATCTCGTCATCGGACAGGCCGCCCGAGGCCTGGATCGAGATGTTCTGCTCCTTGCCGGTGCCCTTGTCCTTCGCCGAGACGTTGACGATGCCGTTCGCGTCGATGTCGAAGGCGACCTCGATCTGCGGCACGCCCCTAGGAGCAGGAGGGATATCCTCAAGGTTGAACTGGCCCAGCAGCTTGTTGTCCGCCGCCATCTCGCGCTCGCCCTGGAAGACCCGGATCGTCACCGCCGTCTGGTTGTCGTCGGCGGTCGAGAATATCTGGGACTTCTTCGTCGGGATCGTGGTGTTGCGGTCGATCAGGCGCGTGAACACGCCGCCCTGCGTCTCGATGCCGAGCGAGAGCGGGGTCACGTCGAGCAGGACCACATCGGTCACGTCGCCCTGCAGGACGCCCGCCTGGATGGCCGCGCCCATGGCGACGACCTCGTCGGGGTTCACGCCCTTGTGCGGCTCCTTGCCGAAGAATTCCTTCACCGTCTCGTTGATCTTGGGCATCCGCGTCATGCCGCCGACGAGGACGATCTCGTCCACGTCCTTCGCGGACATGCCGGCATCCTTGAGCGCCGCCTTCATCGGGTCGAGCGTGCGCTTGACCAGATCCTCGACCAGCGATTCCAGCTTCGAGCGGGACAGCTTGACGGCGAGGTGCTTCGGTCCCGACGCGTCGGCGGTGATGAACGGCAGGTTCACCTCGGTCTGCGTGGACGAGGACAGCTCGGTCTTGGCCTTCTCGGCGGCTTCCTTCAGGCGCTGGAGCGCGAGCGGGTCCTTGCGCAGGTCGATGCCCTGCTCCTTCTTGAACTCGTCGGCCAGGAACTCGACGATGCGCAGGTCGAAATCCTCGCCGCCCAGGAAGGTGTCGCCGTTCGTCGCGCGGACCTCGAAGACGCCGTCGCCGATCTCCAGGATCGACACGTCGAACGTGCCGCCGCCGAGGTCGTAGACCACGATCGTCTTGCCGTCCTGCTTGTCCAGCCCGTAGGCGAGGGCGGCGGCGGTCGGCTCGTTGATGATGCGCAGCACTTCGAGGCCGGCGATCTTGCCGGCGTCCTTGGTGGCCTGACGCTGCTGGTCGTTGAAGTAGGCCGGGACGGTGATGACGGCCTGCGTGACCGGCTCGCCGAGATAGCTCTCGGCGGTCTCCTTCATCTTCTGGAGGATGAAGGCGGAGACCTGGGCGGGGGAGTATTTCTCGCCCGACGCCTCGACCCACGCGTCGCCGTTACCGCCGTTGACGATGGCGTAGGGCACCATGCCCTTGTCCTTGGACACGGCCGGGTCGTCGTAGCGGCGGCCGATCAGGCGCTTGACGGCGAACAGCGTGTCCGTGGGGTTGGTGACCGCCTGGCGCTTGGCCGACTGGCCGACGAGGCGCTCGTCGTCGCCGGTGAAGGCGACCATGGAAGGCGTCGTGCGCGCGCCTTCCGAGTTCTCGATCACGCGCGCCTGATTGCCGTCCATGATGGCGACGCAGGAGTTCGTGGTCCCGAGATCGATACCGATTACTTTCGACATGAATGTCTTCCCTCTTCAGCAAAAGCCCCGTGGGACGCGCATCGCGCCACCCCGGCGGGCTTTCCCATGGTTTCATCCCTCGCGCTCCGGGCGCGTTCAGGAAACCATATATGAAGGGCATCGGAGGGGCGCAAGCGGGGGAGACGGCAAAAATGCGGCGGCCGTCCCGCGCCCGCGCCGGACGGGACTATCCTACGGCGCGGGCTGCGTTTTCCGGGCGTTCCATCCGTTCACGGAACAGGGTCTCGTAGCGGGACACCATCCCGTCGAGGGCGTAGTCGGCCCGGGCGCGCGCCGCGTTGGCCGTGCCCAGACACGCGCTCAGCGCCGGGTCGGCGGCGAGGGCGGCGAGGGAACGGGCGAGAGCCGCCGTGTCGGCGGCGGGCGTGACGAAGGGGCGGTTCTCCGGAGTCACCATGGCCATCGTGTCGCCCACGTCGGTCGCGGCGACGGGCAGGCCCGCGGCCATGGCCTCGACGAGGGAGATGGGCATCTGCTCGGTGTCGGAGCTCATGGCGAAATGCGTCATGCGGGCGAGGAAGGGAGCGACGTCGTCCTGCGCGCCCGCGAACGCGACGCCCTGCCCCGCCCGCGCCTCCAGCGCCGCGCGCTCCGGCCCGTCGCCCACGATCAGCAGGGTCGCATCGGGGATGGCGGCGGCGTGGAAGGCGTCGATCAGCCGGTCGATGCGCTTTTCGGGGCGCAGGGCCGCGACGGTGCCGATGACGGGCGTGCCAGTGCGCGGGACCGGCGCGAAGCGGGTGCAGTCGACCCCGTTGGGGATGAGGTGCAGACGGCGGGCGGGCAGCTTCCAGTCGCGGCGGTAGACATCCGCCAGCACCTGCGACGGCGCGACGCAATGCAGGCCGGGCTTGCGGAACAGCACCCGCCGCGTCCAGAGCCGCTTGGGGTTCTGCGCGTCGGGCCGCTCGTCGGGGCCGAAGCCGTCCTCGAAATGGATATGCGGCACCGCCGCGCCGCCCGCATTGGCGAGGATCCACTCGACCGACCCCCAGTTCGAGGTCAGCAGCAGGTCGGGCCGCCGATCCGCCAGCATCGACCGCATCATCGCGAGGTTGGCGCGGGAGACCAGCGCCCCCTTGCGCGCCCGCCCCTCGATGAGGTCGAGTGGGAGATGAGGGGCGGCGCGGGCGGCGTCGAGGCACCCGTCCATCGCGAAGACTCCGTGCCGCCAGCCGGGGCCGAGCGCCTCGGCCAGCGTGAGAAACCGCCGCTGTGCCCCGCCGAGGGCAAAGGTGGAAAAGACCCACAGAAGACGAAACGGTTGCATGGACGGCCCTTCCCGCGATGGCATCATCGGCGGGCAGGGTAGCGGCGGGCGGTATCGAAAGGCTTACGGCAACGGGAAAGGGGCGGCATCGCTGCCGCCCCTTCGCAGGGATTGACCCGGCGGGTCGGTCAGAAGAAGGTCGGCATCATCGTGCCGGAGCACTGCACCACGCAGCCGTTGCCCTGGGGCGGGCGCACGTTCGACGGGACGGGACCGGCGGAAGCCCCGCCGGCGAAGGGCGGGACGCCGAAGCCCTGGGACGTGCCGAAGGCGGGATAGCCCGGCTCGGGGAAGGGCGTGCGCGACAATTGCCCGTTGCGCATGAAGACGGGCGGCGCATTCACGACGACCGGCGGCGCGTAGACCGTATCGGCCACGTACCGCTCCGTCGTGGTGCTGACGGCGGGCAGCGGCGGGGGCGGCGGCGCGACGATCGTCTGCATCGGGGGCGGCGGAGGCGGGGGCGCGTAGACCGTCTGGATCTGGGGCGGCGGCGGGGGCGGTGCATAGACGGTCTGGACCTGGGGCGCGACGACCTCGACGAGGGGTCGGGAATGCTCGATCGGGGCCGAGTATGCGACCGGGGCCGAGTATGCGACCGGGGCCGAGTGGACGAGCGGCGCGCTGTAGGTCATGGGCGCGGCGACCTCGACGGGCGCGGAATAGACCTGGACGCCGTGGTTCACGGGCCGCGCGGGGGCGGCCTGCTCGTAGACGCCCGTATAGGTCGAATCGATCAGCACCGGCGTTCCGGGCGGATCGCCCACGTCGTTGATGTACTGCACGTCGTCGAAATAATGGCCGTGATTGAACGGCGCACACCCGGCCAGCAAAAGCGCACCGGCGGTAACTGTCATCAGGAGTCTCATCGGCCCTCTCCACGGTTGGCGTTTGAGGGAACCATGGACCGCTTCGATACAAAAATCCAGAAAAATGTTTCGAGTCCGAAAGATAGGTGCGTTTCTTCAAGTGATATGTCGTATATGAGTCCTTTGCGTCACAGGGTACGGGAGGGGTACGCGGGGCGAAAACGCGTGTACGGTTCGGGGTTTGCGCGGGGACCGGGCGTTCAGAAGATACCCATGGCCAGCCCCGCCCCCAGCGCCGCGCCGAGATCGCGGCACCGGGCGAGATCGGCCTCCGCGATGGTCTTCGGCGCGAGGATGGCCTCCGGCGTCTGGGCATGGGTGCGCACGATCAACGGCTCCTGCACCGCCTTGAGCCGCCACCCGGTCGCGATGCGCGCCGTCTGCCGCGCGGCGTTCTCCCCGTCGGACCCGGCGCAGACCATCTGCGCGTAGGGCCGCCCCTCGATCCTCCCGAGCGCGTCGTAATACGTGCGGTCGAAGAAATCCTTCATCACCCCCGCGATGGCGGCGAGGTTCTCGGGCGCGGCGAAGAGGTAGCCGGACGCGGCGAGCAGGTCGTCGGCGGTCGCCTCCCCCGCGCACTTGAGGATGGTCTCGCACTCCTCCCGCGCGGCCCCGGCGGCGGCCTCGGCCATCTGCGCCGTGCCGCCGGTGCGGGAATGGTGGACGATGAGGAGCATGGGCATCGAGTAACCCCATTTCGTTTATCTCTGGAAATCTGGTCAGCATTATCGAGAGTGCCGGTCCAGAGAAAGCAAGCCTGCATTCGATCCGCGGCTCGAATGCAGGCTCATCCACTTTTCAGCTTCACGCTCCGCCAGCAAGTCCACAACCTGCTCGTAAGCGGCTATGACTAAATAGCAAATTGGTTACAACCTCATAGGGGGCAAAAAACGTTACCCCTAACTGGCGCTGGGTCGGTCGCTCGGAGTCCCCTCTGGAAGGATTTCGGCGAAAGCATTCGTTTCAAAGTGAGGTAGCATCAAGGCGCGCCGTATTTGTGCTTTGTCGATCACCTCAGAAACCCATCGGTCAGGATTGTACAAAAGTGACAATGCTGGAAAACGCACACCATGGCCCGGATATTCTTTTGCGTAGTCTTCTTTCAGGGGGTCATATTTGAGGTGATCATAATGTATAGCTATAGATAAAGGAACAGACGGTAACCACCTATGCCAAACTCTTCTTCGATAGTCTTTGATTGCACTTGTCTCGTCCCACAACGCATTTGGGGACTTCTGCTCTTGTAACAACTGCCTTATCGGAGCGGCTTCGGTTTTGAAATTTGCCGGAACAGCCACACTGAATGAGTGCGCATCAAAGTGAGCGGCAAACATTTTGGCCATAATACCGATACCACGACCACGCCGAAATGATAGTTGCATACCAATCCAAGCTGTTTGTAATGACTGCTCCTGAAATAGGCGACAAGTCTTCAGAACTCTGCGCCTCATTTGTGCGGTGGGCAGATTATCTCGGTTTAAACGAAAAGGTGAGCTTCGTATTTTTCCATGATTAATCGCATCTCGAAATATCCATGCGAGTAAAGCATCCGTCGACTGCTGTCTCTGTTTGATTTGGCTGTACTGTGGATATGCTACAAACGACAGCAGACAAGCGGCGGCACCAAGCAGGTCAGTATCTGAAGGAACACAGAATTTTTCAAACGGCTTGCTGTGGATGTACTTCAAGCCGCTCATTCACCTCTCCATTTTGGAGGCTTATCAGCCCTGGATTGCAGATTTATCACCCACCCTCACAGATCCGGGTACGAATGCCCCTCGTGCTTCCCGCCCGGATGCGTCACCGCGCCGTTCACGGTCGGGCCGACGAGCTGGGCGTATTTCCACAGGGCACCCGCCCCGTAGATCGTCTGGCGCGGGCCTTTCCAGTCCTTGCGGCGGGCCTCCATCTCCTCGTCCGACACGGCGACGGAAATGTCGCCGGATACCGCGTCGAGGGTGATGACGTCGCCGTCGCGGAGCAGGCCGATGGGACCGCCGACCGCCGCCTCCGGCCCCACATGGCCCACGCAGAAGCCGCGGGTCGCGCCGGAGAAACGCCCGTCGGTGATGAGCGCGACCTTCTTGCCCATGCCCTGGCCGGATAGCGCGGCGGTGGTGGCGAGCATCTCGCGCATGCCGGGGCCGCCCTTCGGCCCCTCGTTGCGGATGACGATCACGTCGCCCTCTTCATACGTGCGGGCCTTCACCGCCTCGAACGCGTCCTCCTCGCAGTCGAAGACGCGCGCGGGGCCGGTGAAACGCTGGTGCTGACGCTCCATCCCGGCGACCTTCACGATGGCCCCTTCCGGGGCGAGGTTGCCCTTGAGGCCGACCACGCCGCCGGTATCCGACAGGGGCGTCTCGACGGGGTGGATGACGCGCCCGTCGGCCACGTCCGACACGCCGTCGAGATTCTCGGCCATGGTCATGCCGGTCGCGGTCATGCAGTCGCCATGCAGCAGGCCCGCCTTCAGGAGCTGCTTCATCACGGCCATCACGCCGCCCACTTCATACAGGTCCTTCGCCACATACTGCCCGCCGGGTTTCAGATCGACGAAATACGGGGTCGACTTGAAGATCTCGCACACGTCGAACAGGTCGAAGTCGATCCCCGCCTCGTGGGCGATGGCGGGCAGGTGCAGGCCCGCATTGGTCGAGCCGCCCGTGCAGGCGACGACCCGCGCGGCGTTCTCCAGAGACTTGCGGGTCACGATGTCGCGCGCGCGGATATCCTGCGCCAGCAGGTTCATCACCGCCTGCCCGCTGGCCACGCAATACTGGTCGCGGCTTTCGTACACCGCCGGCGCGCCCGACGAGTTGGGCAGGGCCAGGCCGATGGCCTCCGATACGCAGGCCATGGTGTTGGCCGTGAACTGTCCGCCGCAGGCCCCGGCAGTGGGACAAGCGACCCGCTCCAGCTTCTCCAGTTCGCAGCTGCTCATGTTTCCGGCCTGGTGCTGGCCGACCGCCTCGAACACGTCCTGCACCGTCACGTCGCGCCCGTCGACGCGCCCGGGCAGGATCGAGCCGCCGTAGACGAAGACCGACGGCACGTTCAGCCGGACCATGGCCATCATCATCCCCGGCAGCGACTTGTCGCAGCCCGCCAGCCCGACGATGGCGTCGTAGCAATGGCCGCGCATGGTCAGCTCGACGGTATCGGCGATGGCCTCGCGGGAGGCGAGCGAGGAGCGCATCCCCTCGTGGCCCATCGCGATGCCGTCGGTGACGGTGATGGTGGTGAACTCGCGCGGGGAGCCGTGCGCCTCCTTCACGCCGAGCTTGGCGGCCTGGGCCTGGCGGTTCAGCGCGATGTTGCAGGGCGCGGCCTCGTTCCAGCAGGTCGCCACGCCGACGAGGGGGCGGTGGATCTCCTCGTCCGACATGCCCATGGCGTAGAGGAACGAGCGATGGGGCGCGCGGGCCGGGCCTTCGGTGACGTGGCGGCTGGGGAGTTTCGACTTGTCGAAGACGGGGTTGGGCGCGTCCATGGAGGGCCTGCCTTTTCGATTGGGTGCACGATCGCGCGGCACGTTAATCGGTCGGCTACGAACGCGAAAGCCCTATTCGCCGGCGGCGTCCTACTCCGTAATGCGCAAGCCGAGATCGGAGATCAGATCGTCGGTCAACTGGTGCATGCTCTCCCGCACACGGGCCTCGTTGTCGGCGCGGTAGGTGCGGCCGTTGCCTGCGCACCGACGCATGTTCTCGTCGGCGTTCGGGGCGAGGGTATTCGCGATGAACGTGTCGTTGGCGGTGGGTGCGTCCCCGGGGGCGCGCCGGACCGGCAGGTAGACCAGATTCATCCCGACGACCTCCGTATTGTGAAGTCGGCGAAAGACATCGCAGGCGAGCGGGTCGAGACCTTGCAGGTAGCCCGAACGCGGTTCGAAGGTGCGGAATTCGGGGTCCTGGCCGAACTGGTGATCGGCCCCTCCCTGCACGCCATCCTCCGCCACGCTCCATTGCAGCACGTCGGCGACGCCATCGGTGAAGATGGCCACGAAGCGCTTTTCCGGTAGGACGGCACCGGGCGAACGGTCTGCCCGGGCTATGAGTTCGGCGATATCCTCGAAGGAGGCGTGATAGTTCGTCCCCCCCTGCCAGATGCTGCTCACGGCTTCGACCGCCGCGAGACCGGTCGCAGCGGCCGTCGCGTCGTTCGTCAGCGGGACCGGATTCTCGGCATCGTTGGAAAAAGTATGCACGGCGACGTAGACTTCGAGGTCCCGTCTGGAGATGCGGGACAACTGATTGATGGCCGTATCTATCGCATCCTTGACCACGTCGATCCGAAGCTTCGCGCCGAAAGCGCGCAGGTAGTCGGGATAGTTGCTTTCATTGCCTCTATGACAGGCGAAGGCGCAACCGCTCTGGTCGATCATGATCGTCTGATCGTCATAGCTCGCGCCGACATTCATCGAGGGCGATGTGTCGATTACGAAGTGTACCTCGACGCGCTGACGCAGCGGCACGCTCACCTTGGTATCGACGTCCATGAAGATACTGGTCGGAAGCAAGGTGCCGAGAACCGTATCGTGTCGCCCGACGAAATCCAGCTCGGCATCGACCCGGCTTCCCTGCAACGTGAAGTCCACGTTCAGGGATACCTGGTCGGCGACATCGAACGATCGCATCGCGTTGTCGAACGCCTTCGTGGTGACGGAGACAGCCTGAGCTTTCATCGCCGCCTCCGACAGGCCGGAGTTCTGTAGGGCGGCGGCGGCCAGCGATCGCGCGCCGATCAGGAGAGCGGCATCCGCCGCCCTTTGCGCCCTGTTCTTGTCCGACACCGCCTTTGCGTAATCGAGCGACATCATGCCGGTCGCGGCGATGAGGGGCAACAGGAGAGCCGTCATTGTTATGATACTGCCCGCGGTGCAGTTCGAGAAGCGCCCGACAGCCTTGAGGAATCCGCACCGCATCGTGCGACGTGGTGGGGAGGCGTCATGGACGCGGGCGAACGGTGACGGCATCGATTGACCCTTCGGACCTGCTTCTGCTGCGGCCAATGTGAACGAAAGCGGTTACGACGGGATGAAGTACCCGATACGACCGACGGCCAGTCCGCCACGACGTCTTGCGCTAGTTCGCCGGGGACGGCATGCTCAGCCGCATGAGCACCCTCCTCTACCAGCACGCCGCCTTCGCCGACCATCGCGTCCCCCAGGGCCATCCCGAGCGGCCCGACCGGGTGCGGGCGACGGCGCGGGCATTGTCGGATGCCGCGTTCGACGGGCTGATACGGCGCGAGTCGCCGCTGGCCGAGGCGGCGGTCGCCGAACTGGCGCATCCGCCCTCCTACATCGAGTCGATCCTCAAGGCCGCGCCCGCCGAGCGGCTGGTGAACCTCGACCCCGATACCTGGATGTCGCCCGGGTCGGTCGAGGCGGCGCTGCGGGCGGTGGGGGCCTCGAATGCCGCCGTGGACGCGGTGATGGCCGGCGAGGCGCAGAACGCCTTCTGCGACCATCGCCCGCCCGGCCACCATGCCGAGAAGACCCGGGCGATGGGATTCTGCCTCTTCTCCACCGCCGCCATCGCCGCGCGCCACGCGATCCGCGCGCACGGGTTGGAGCGGGTGGCCGTGGTCGATTTCGACGTGCATCACGGCAACGGCACGCAGGACGTGGTGGAGGGTGATCCGACAATTTTCTACGCCTCCTCCCACGAGGGCGGCATCTTTCCCGGCACGGGTCACGCGCACGAGACGGGGGTAGGCAATATCGTCAACGTCCCGCTCGACCACGGTGCGGGCGGCATCGCCTTCCGCGCGGCCTACGAGCGGACCATCCTGCCCGCGCTCGACGCCTTCGCGCCGCAACTCCTGATCGTCTCCGCCGGGTTCGACGCCCACCGCGCCGACCCGCTCGCCTCTCTGCAGCTGGAGACCGGGGATTTCGCCTGGATCACCGAGCGGCTGTGCGAGGCGGCGGCGGCGCATTGCGACGGACGGCTTGTCTCGCTGCTGGAAGGCGGCTACGACCTGACGGCGCTGGGCGAGAGTACCGCCGCCCATGTCGCCACCCTGATGACCGCCGCGAAGGGCTGACCCCATGGCCGAGACGACGACCGATGCGAAGACCCCCGCCGACATCAAGAAGATGAGCTTCGAGCAGGCGATGCGCGAGCTGGAGACGATCATCGACAAACTCGACGGCGGCGACGTGCCGCTGGAGGACTCGATCACGATCTACGAACGCGGCGCGGCCCTGCAACGCCATTGCGAAGGCAAGCTGAAGCAGGCCGAGATGCGGGTGCAGAAGATCGTGGCATCGGCCGACGGCACCGCCGAGCGGGCCGAAGACGCCCGCTTCGACTAAGCCGATGACCGACCTGCCCGCCCGCCTCGCCGAGAACGCCCGCGCCGTCGCCGCCGCGCTCGACACGCTGCTGCCCCGGGCGGAGGTGGACGGGGTGCGCTGCGCCGAGGGGCGGCTGCTCGACGCCATGCGCTACGGCTCCGAGGGCGGCAAGCGCCTGCGCGCCTTCCTCGCGGTCGAGACGGCGACGCTGTTCGGCACGGAGCGGAGCCACGCCCTGCGCGTGGGCGCGGCCATCGAGTGCATCCACGCCTATTCGTTGGTCCACGACGACCTGCCGAGCATGGACGACGACGATACGCGCCGGGGGCGGCCGACGACGCATGTCGCCTTCGACGAGGCGACCGCGATCCTCGCCGGGGACGCGCTCCAGACGATGGCCTTCGCCATCCTCGCGGACGAGGCGACCCACGAGAACCCCTTCATCCGCTGCCAGCTCGTCGCCTGCCTCGCCAAGGCGTCGGGCGCGCGGGGGATGGTCGGGGGACAGATGATCGACATCGAGGCGGAGCGCGCGGACGCGCCGCTGTCGCTGGCCGAGATATCGCGCCTGCAACGCATGAAGACCGGCGCGCTCATCGAGGCGTCGTGCAGCATGGGCGCGATCCTCGGCCAGGCCTCGGCGGCGAGCCGCCGGGCGGTCGAGTTCTACGCCCGCGACTTCGGCCTCGCCTTCCAGATCCGCGACGACCTGCTCGACGCGACGGGGGATGCGGCGGCGGTGGGCAAGGCGGTGGCGAAGGATGCCGATGCGGGCAAGGCGACCTTCGTGGACCTCCTCGGCATCGACGGCGCGACCGACCGCGCGGCCCTCCTGACGGAGCAGGCCAAGGCGCACCTGAAGCCGCTGGGCGCGCGGGCGGATATCCTGCGTGCGCTGGCGGACCATGCGCTGACGCGGGCGTCCTGACCGCCTGCCCTGCCCCCCGCGAAGGCGACCGTTCGGTACCGCCACTTAACAAACGCGCCCCCCTCGTGTATCCCGGACCGCATTGTCGCGTATGACCCCGGGAGCGTTCCATGCCCATCCTTCTCTTCATCATCGGCGTCGCCACCACGGTCGGCATCTGGTACTGGCGCATGAAGCGGGCCGGGGAGCTGGTCGGCGATATCGCGGGGGCGGCGCAGGACGTGCGCAACGCCGCGCGGCGCTTCGGCTTCCGGCGCAAGACGAACGTGCATCCCGTGGACAGCCTCGACGACGCGCGCGTGGCGGCCGTTGGCGCGGTGCTGGCCGTCGCGGCCTCGGACGGGGACCTGACGGCGGGCGAGCTGGACGCGGCGCGCGACGAGGCGATGGCCACCTTCGGCATCGACGCGGCGGAGGCGACCGAGATGGTCGCGCTGGCCCGCTGGACGGTCGGCCAGTGCGGCAATACCGACAACGCCGTCTACCGCCTGACCCGCCGCACCCGCGCGCTGGCCGGGACCGAGGTGCGCGACGACCTGGAGCGGATGGCCCGCACCGTGGCGGCGGTGGATGCCGGATCGGACGCCGGGCGGACCGAGGACGCCCTCGCCCATATCGGGCGGCATTTCCGTACCGGGTAGGGCGTTCGACCGTCAGGCGGGCGCGACAGGAGGACTGTCACGCATTGGCATCGGGCGTCGATGGCGCTAACGTGGCGCGTCGATACACACTCCTGCGCCCCGGCCTCCACGCCCCGGCCCGAAGACGGAAGGCCCTGCCCGTGACGGATGATGCCCCCGCCCGCCCCGAGACCCCGCTGCTCGATACGGTCTCCTCGCCCGCAGACCTGAACAGGTTCACCGACGAGCAGCTCAGGCAGCTGGCCGACGAGGTGCGGGCCGAGACCGTTTCGGCGGTCTCCGTCACCGGCGGGCATCTGGGGGCGAGCCTCGGCGTGGTCGAGCTGACGGTCGCGCTGCATTCGGTCTTCGCGACGCCCATCGACAAGCTGATCTGGGATGTCGGGCACCAGTGCTATCCGCACAAGATCCTGACCGGACGCCGCGACCGCATCCGCACCCTGCGCCAGGGCGGCGGGCTGGCGGGTTTCACCAAGCGCGCCGAGAGCGTCTACGACCCCTTCGGCGCGGCCCACAGCTCGACCTCCATCTCGGCGGGCGTGGGTTTTGCCACCGCCGCCAAGCTGAAGGGCGCGAAGGAGAACGTGATCGCGGTGATCGGCGACGGGTCCATGAGCGCGGGCATGGCCTACGAGGCGATGAACAACGCGGGCGGCCTGAAATCGCGGATGATCGTCATCCTCAACGACAACGAGATGTCCATCGCCCCGCCCGTGGGCGCGATGAGCGCCTATCTCGCCAAGCTGTGGTCGGGCGGCACCTACAAGACCTTCCGCGACCTGATGAAGCAGGTCACGAGCATCTTCCCCGAGGGCATCCGCAAGCGCGCCGCCAAGGTGGAGGAATACACCAAGGGCATGGCCGTGGGCGGCACGCTGTTCGAGGAGCTGGGCTTCTACTACATCGGCCCCATCGACGGGCACAACATGGACCACCTGCTCCCCGTGCTGCGCAACGTGCGCGACCGGCATGACGGGCCGGTGCTGATCCACTGCATCACGCAGAAGGGGAAAGGCTACGCCCCCGCCGAGGCGAGCGCGGACAAGTATCACGGCGTCTCGAAGTTCGACGTGGTGACGGGCAAGCAGTCCAAGGCCAAATCCAACGCGCCGAGCTACACGAAGGTCTTCGCCCAAGCGCTGTCGCAGGAGGCCGCCGAGGACAAGGGCGTCGTCGCCGTCACCGCGGCCATGCCCTCGGGCACGGGGCTGGACCTCTTCGGCGAGGCGTATCCCGAGCGCACCTTCGACGTGGGCATCGCCGAGCAGCACGCCGTGACGTTCTCGGCCGCGCTGGCCGCCGGCGGGATGAAGCCGTTCTGCGCGATCTACTCGACCTTCCTGCAACGCGGCTACGACCAGATCGTGCATGACGTGGCGATCCAGCGCCTGCCCGTGCGCTTCGCCATCGACCGCGCGGGACTGGTGGGCGCGGACGGGCCGACCCATGCGGGCAGCTTCGATATCGGCTACCTCGCCGCCCTGCCCGGCTTCGTCTGCATGGCGGCGGGCGACGAGGCGGACCTCAAGCACATGGTCCGCACCGCGCTGGAGATCGACGACCGGCCCAGCGCCTTCCGCTACCCGCGCGGCGAGGGGATGGGCGTGGACATGCCCGAACGCGGCGAGGCGCTGGAGATCGGACGGGGCCGGATCATGCGCGAAGGCACCAAGGTCGCCATCCTCTCGCTCGGCGGGCGGCTGGTGGAGGCGCTGGCGGCGGCGGAGGAGCTGGACGCGCAGGGCCTGTCGACCACGGTCGCGGATGCGCGCTTCGCCAAGCCCGTCGACATCGACCTCGTGATGCGCCTAGCAAAGGATCACGAGGCCTTGGTCATCGTCGAGGAAGGGGCCATCGGCGGCTTCGGCTCGCATGTGCTGACCCATCTGGCCGATGCGGGCGCGCTCGACAAGGGCCTTCGGGTGCGCTGCCTGCGCCTGCCCGACACGTTCATCGACCAGGACAGCCCGGCGGCCATGTACCGCGCCGCCGGCCTCGACAGCAGCGCCATCGCCGCCGCCGCCATGCAGGCGCTCGGCATGGACGAGGCCGAGGTCGCCGCCATGCGCAGCGCGATCCTCGCATGAGCGACGCCACGGACGGCGTCTGGCGGCGGGACGAGATCGAGAGCCCCTGCGTGAAGGTCTGCGTCCTGCACCCGACCGCCAAGCTGTGCATGGGCTGCTACCGCTCGGGCCGCGAGATCACGCTGTGGTCGCGCATGACGCCGGAGGAGCGACGCACGGTGATGGCGGAACTGCCGACCCGGGCCGACACGATCGAGGGCACGCGCTTCGCCCGCCGGGGCGGACGGGCCGCGCGGTTGAAGCGGGGCGAGGGGTAGGGCTGCGCCCCTGCCGCCGAAACGGCACCCGACCTTCCGGTCTATGGCGGGCGCAGGGAAGGTGTCGCCGGAAGCGGCGCGGTTCCCCGTCGATGGCATCCCCCCTTCACATTCCGCCCAGTCGGCCATACGTGCGAATGACCCCGCAACCTTTCGCCCCGTGAGCCGCATGACCGATCCTTCCGCGAAGAAACCCGTTCTGGCACCGTGGCGCGCGCCGGTCTCCTCGGCCATCGCCCTTCTCCTCGCCGGGTGCGGGGCGGTGGAGGGCGACGTGCTGGGCGATACCGATACGCTGATGCGGGCGATCTACCTGCTCGCCCTCCTGGCGCTCGTCCTGTTCGGCGTGCGCGGGGCCGGCTCGTTCGGGAAGACGGTCAAGTACCTCGTCATCTGGCTCGCCCTGCTGCTGGCGCTGATCTACGCGTACAGCTTCCGCGACGATGCGCGCGGCGTCTATTCCCGGATCATGGGCGAGTTGCTGCCGAGCGTCGCGCAGGAGGCGGGCGAGGGCGTGGTGACGCTGCGCCGGGACATCGACGGCCATTTCGCGGCGCGCGTCTTCGTGAACGGACGGCCCGAGACCTTCCTCCTCGATACCGGCGCGTCCAGCGTCGTCCTGCCCTGGCGGGTGGCCGAGGAACTGGGCTTCGACCCGGCGAACCGCTCCTTCATCGTCTCCGTCAGCACGGCGAACGGCATGGCCTCCGCCGCCCCTCTCCGCATCGAGCGGATGGAGATCGGCGGGATCGTGGTCGAGGACGTGGCCGCGCTGGTGACGGAGCGCGGGCGATTGTCGCAACCGCTCCTGGGTATGAGCTTCCTCGACCGGCTGTCGGGGTTCGAGGTATCCGGCAACACGCTGACGCTCAGGCGCTGAGCATCAGGCGGCGAGCCAGCGCACCGGATCGCCGCCGACCGTGTCGGGGCGGAAATAGGCGACCGCGCGGGGTGGGCCGTCCGGTGCCGTCCACGGCGCGACCCCGTGCAGGGCGAGCGGGTGCACGACGTAGGCCGCCCCCCGGCCCGGCGCGAGGCGTATCGGCGTACAGGTCGCGAAGCATTCCCGGCGCGCGGCGACGTAGGCGTCCGTGATGTCGATCTCCCGCCAGCGCGCGGGATCGTGCGGGGCGAGCGCCGCCGACAAAGCCGCGCGCACGATCTCGTGCGAGCCGCGCCACACGACGAAGGCCCCTTCCCCCTCGCCCGCATCGCCGAGGGGAATGCCGAGCAGAAACCCGTGCGTCTCGGACAGCCTGCGCCGCCGTTCGGGCATGATGCGCTCCAGGCCGTCGACATGCGCGGCGCAGCGTGTCAGGCGGTAGCGATAGCTCGCCGGCGTATCCTCGGCCCCGTGCCGCGGATAGCCGGGAAAGACGACCGAGACCTGCCCCCGGTCCCAACAGACCGGCCCATCGCACAGCCCCGCCGCGAAGTCCACCGCCACCCCGCTCAGGGGCGGGATGCGCCCCGGCACCGCGCCGTCCGCATCGTTCGGCAGGACGTTCACGCCCGCGAACCACGTCCCGTCGCAGCGATACTGACCGGCCAGCGCCGGATCGCGCAGCATCGCCCCGGCCACCGGCGCGCAGGCCCGCGCCCACCCGTCGAGCGCCGGATCGGCGGGAAAGACGGCGATGCCGTCCTCGCGGTAGGCCCGGGCCGGGTCAGGCATGGGCGGGGCGGCGGGCCATCGCGTCGAATGCCTCGATCAGGGTATGCGGCCCGGCGTCGGGCAGGTGCATGTGTTCCGACAGGTACCGCCGCCAGACCTTCGCCCCCGGCTGCCCCGCGAAGAGGCCCAGCATGTGCCGCCCCACGGACTTCACCGGCACGCCGGCGCAGGCGGTGTACGCCGTCATCGTCTCGACCACGGCGCGCGCGTCCACGGGGCGCGGGGCGTCGCCGAAGACGCGTTCGTCCACCCGCGACAGCACGGCCCCCGGGGACTGGTAGGCCGCGCGCCCGAGCATCACGCCCTCGAAGCCGTCGGCCAGGTGCCCCGCCGCCGCGTCCAGCGTCTCGATGCCGCCGTTGAGCGAGACGTGCAGCCCCGGATTCTCGTCCCGCACCGCGCGCACGAGGGCGTAGTCGAGGGGCGGGACGGTGCGGTTCTCCTTGGGCGAGAGGCCCTGCAACCACGCCTTGCGCGCATGGACGGCGAAGCGGGAGACCCCGGCCGCCGAGACGATGCGCAGGAAGTCGCGCAGGGCGCTCTCCGGCTCCTGCACGTCCACCCCGATGCGGCACTTGACCGTGATCTCCGGCCCGCCCGCGCCCTCGGACGCCGCCCGCATCGCCGCGACGCACCGGGCGACCAGTTCCGGCTCGCGCATGAGGCAGGCCCCGAACGCGCCGTTCTGCACCCGGTCCGACGGGCACCCCACGTTCAGGTTGATCTCGTCATACCCGAAATCGCAGGCGATGCGCACCGCCTCGGCCAGCAGCGCCGGGTCCGACCCGCCGAGTTGCAGGGCGACGGGGTGCTCCTCCGGCGAGAAGCCGAGCAGGCGCGCGCGGTCGCCATGCACCACCGCCGGGGCCGTGACCATCTCCGTATAGAGCAGCGCCCGGCGGGTCAGCAGGCGGTGGAAGACGCGGCAATGGCGGTCGGTCCAGTCCATCATCGGCGCGACGGAGAAGCGCGCGGCGGCGCGCACGGCCCGCCCGTCCATCCGCTCGCCCATGGCCTTCCCTCCCCCGCCCGCGTGGAACATTTCGAGTCGCGGGTCATTGCCACAAGCCTTTTCAAAGGGAAACCCCCATGTCCGACGATACCGATGTGATGCCGAACGGGTACCGCCCCCCGCAATCGCCCGCCGAGGACAATGCGGTCGCGCTGGGCCTCAAGATCTCGCTCGCGATGCTCATCGCCGACCTCGTCGCGCGGCGGCTCTTCGGCTTCGAGGCGCCGACCTGGTCGGTCGTCACGGCGGCCTATCTCGCCACGAACCCGCCGATAGGATCGGCGGGGTCGGCGCTGCGCAAGGTCGCGGCGATGGTCGTCGGCCTCGGGCTGGGTGCGGCGGGGGCGTATCTGGGTCAGGCGATGAGCGGTCTACCGAGCGTGCATTTCTTCTTCGTCGGTCTCGTCGGCGGTTGGCTCGCCACCCGGTCGGCGGATTACGTGTTCGCGGCGGTGGTCGGGGCCATCGTAACCTTCATCGGGCTGAACGGGAACGATCCGATCCACGAGACCCTGGCGAGCACCGCCCTGATGATCGTCATCGGCTGCACCGTCGGCCCGGCCACCGTCTACGCCATCGAGCGGGCGCGGGCCTGGCTGCACGGACGGCGACACGCGGAGCGGACGGCATGAGGGCGGCGCTTCTCGCGGCGATCCTGCTCGCCCTGCCCGTTTCGGCGCGGGCGCAGGAAGGCTCGCTCTCGCTCGGCCATCCCGGGCCGGGGCAGATGATGGCCTCGGCCATCGGCAAGGTGCCGGTCTTCGACGCGACAGGCGTGCAGATCGGCGACGCGCAGGGCGTCGTGATGACCTATGACGGGCGGGTGGCGGCGGTGCTGATCGGCATCGGCGGGGTGCTGGGCATCCTGGAGCGGCCCGTCGCGGTCCTGTTCGAGCATGTGACCCTCAGTGAGACCGAGGACGGGTCGCGGCGCATCGACCTCGACATCCCCCTCGATGCGCTGGACACCGCGCCCGATTTCCGGAAACCCTAGGCGTAACGGTCGCCGAGGGGCATCCAGCTCACCTGCCCCCCGAAGCGCACGCCCTGCCCCGGCAACAGGATGGCCAGCCCGTCGGCGCGGGCGAGGCGGGCGAGGTCGCCTTCGTCCTCGCCCCCCACCGCATCGGCCACCGCTTCGAGCGTCGGCACCTCCCCCGCCCCGGCGACCCGCACGAGGGGATAGGCGGCGCGGGCGGGATCGGCGGGAAGCGAAAAGGCGGCGATGCCGGTACGGGGGGTGACGCGGCCGTGCTGGATGCCCGCGCGGCGGCGCATCGCCGGCCAGCCGAGCACTGCCATCGCCGTCAGCGCGTCCACCGGCTCGACGGGGAGCATCACGACGGCGGTACCGCCGAGCATGGCCAGCCCGGCCCCTCCTCCCGGATGCATCGCGAGGCCGTCGAGGACGACCCGCCCGCCCGCCTCGCGCACCGCTCCGGCCAGCCCGCCCCGGTCCAGCGCGACGATCACGTCGGCTTCCTCCGCGGCCTCCTGAAGGCCGCGCACGAGCCCGCCGCTGCCGATGCCGCCCAGATCACGGCAGGTGATCCACCGGCGGTCGAGGGCGGCGCCGAGCATCGCCCGGCCCGCCGCGCCCGGCCCGTCCTGTCGTGCCCCGCCCGTCGAGAGGATGGCGACGCGCAGGGTGCGGCGCACCTTCACCGTTCCGCATCCGGCGGTGGCCAGCACGGCGACGGTGCGCGGGTCGAGCAGGCGGTCGGGCTGGGCCAGCGCGTCGCCGCAGCGCGCGACCGCGGCGCGGGGGCGGATGCCCGCGCCGGGAACGGGCGGGGCGGCAACGTGGATATACGATCCGTCGCGCCGTACCGTCTCCACCGGCAAAACGGCGTCGAGGAAGGACGGCATGGACGATCCCGGAGCGACCTTCACCACCTCGCGGGCGACGAGGCCCCCTTTCTCCGGCACGGGATGCGCCGCCGCGATGCGCCCGGTCACGCGCAGCCGCCACGGCCCCGCCCCCCGGCAGGCCGCGCTCGCCACCGCGTAGCCCTCCACCCCCGCCACGGCGCGCGCGGGCAGGTCCGCATCGGCGCGCACCCGTTCGGCCAGCACCCGGTCGTAGCTCGTCGCCACCGCTGCCGAGCGTACGGGCAGGGGTGGCAGGGCGGCGATGGCATCGAGCGCCCGGCGCAGGCCACGCTCGAAGGACGGCTCCTCTAGCTGCAAGGCCGGAACGAGGGGGGCGGTGGCGGGCATGGCGCGATCCTTCTCGGCTGGGTCTCTTCGCGGGGGAAGACGGACCGCGTGCCGTAAGGTTCGCGATTCTCACGAAAGCGTGATCGACATTCAGCCGCGCAGGGTCCCGGCCAGCGCGACGAGACGCTCGGCGGACACGCCGCCGACGATGCCCGATGCGAGGCCCCGCTCGCGCCAGAAAGCCCCGTGCAACCCGTCGCCCCCGGTCAGCAGCGGGGCCGCCCCGGTCGCCGCCTCCGGCAGGCCTTCCAGCCCGTCGCTCCCGGCGATGTAGAGGCCGAGGGGCGTGCCCTGCATCTCGATGCTGAAGGCGGCGAGGCGGCGGCCGACCAGCCAGCACAGGCGGCATCCCAGCAGTCGCCCCCCTTCCGGGGCCACCCGCTCGGGCAGCACGAAGGGCACGCGCGCGGCGGCCCAGGGGCGCAGGTGCTCGGCTTCGGATGCCACGATGTCGAGGGGGCGGTCGGCGGCGATGCCGGTCGCGAAATCGCCCAGGACGGCATCGCAGAACGCCCCCGCATCGGCGGTTCCCGGCCGAAGGATCAGGCCCAGTCCCGCGGCCCCCGCCGCCACGGCCCCCAGCCCCGCCAGCACCCGGCGCCGTCCGGGACGCGCGGGCATCCGCGCCGGTCCGAACAGGCGCTCCTCCAGCGCCGCATCCGGCACCCGGTCGCGGGCGGCCCGGCGCAGGCGCTCGTCGCTGCGCAGGGCGGATGCGCGGTAGGCGCGGCATGCGGCGCAGCCGGCCACATGGCGCTCGATCCCGGCGGCATCCTCGCCCGCCTCCCCGTCGATCAGGGCATCGACGTCGATCATGCGGTCGCAGTGGTTCATCGCGATCCCTCCGATGGCGCGATGCGCGGCACACCGGCCTTCTCTTCCTCCAGCATCCGGCGCAGGGTCCGCCGCGCGCGGTTGAGCCGCGAACGGACGGTCCCGACCGGGATATCGAGCGCCTCCGCCGCCTCGCGGTAGCGCATTCCCTCGATCACCACGAGGGTCAGGATCTCCGCCAGCTCCCCCGGCATCCGGTCGACCGCCGCCAGCGTGCGCGCGAGCGCTTCTGCCTCGGCCTCGTCGTCATCCCCCGGCACGGGGGGCGGGAGGGGCACCGAAAGCGCCTCGACCGCCACGTCACTGCGCACGAGGCGCAGATGGGTGCGCCGGGCGCGCAGGCGGTCGGTGCAGAGGTTGCGCAGCACCCGGAACATCAGGCCGCGCGGATGCCGCGCGGCCCCGACCCCGGCGAGGCGCAGCCACGTATCCTGCACCGCGTCCTCCGCCTCCTCCCGCTGGCGCAGCAGGGCGTAGGCCAGCCGGTAGAGCGCCGGCAGGTTCTCGCGGAAGACGCGTTCCGTCGGGGCTGCCTCGTCGGCGCGGCGCGGCATGGCGGCGATCCTCTCCTTATGCGTCGTTGCATGGCACGAAAGGCCGTCGCGGGCGAAACGAAGACCGGGCGCGGTCACGCAACCGTGACGATTCAACACATTGGCCCGCAGGTTGTGTGAACCGCGCCACAGCGTACGGAAAACACGCGCGGCCCCTGCGTCGAATCGTGTCGTTATGGTACTATGGCGTTCCAATGTATTAACAGGAGTGGTGCGATGAGATTGTCTTGGGCGGTGCTGGCGGTGGGCCTGTTCGGATCGACGGCGGCGATGGCCGACGGGCTGGAATGCCAGGCGAACATTCTCTACGGCGACAACACGACGGTCCTCGACGCGGCGACCGGCACGAGCGTGACCATCGTGCCCGAGCCGTACCTGCCGACGACGGGCATCTACGGCAGCTACGACTTCAATCTCGGCGGCAGCGGCTACGTCGCGCCGCCCGCGCCGTACGTGCCCCCCGCGCAGCCCTACGTGCCGCCCGCGGAACCCTACGTGCCCCCCGTCGTGCCGTACACGCCGCCCCCCGCCCCGCCGGCGCAGCCCGGGACGTCGACCTTTCTCGACGGCACGATGTGGCGGCTCCAGAGTGTGAACGGGCGGCCGGTCGTCGCCACGGCCACGCTCAACTTCGGCGGCGACGGCCGGTTCGACGGGCGCGCGGCCTGCAATGCCTATAATGGCCAGGTCGGCGTGTTCGACGATTTCGCCATCGACTTCGCCGTCGGCCTCGTCACCCGCGCCGCCTGCGCGCAACTCGACGAGGAGCAGGCCTTCTTCGCCGCCCTCGACGCGGCCACGGACTTCCGGCCCGGGCGCGAGGGCGATACGCTCGCCCTGCTGGACGCCACCGGCGCGACGGTCGCGACCTTCCTGCGCGACGGCGACGTGCCGGGCCAGGCGGGGGCCTCCATCGTCGGGATGTGGACCGTCGCGGGCGTGCTGATCGACGGAGTGCTGGAGACGGATTCGGGCTTCGGCGCACCGAGCTTCACCTTCATGGAAGGCGGGGAGTTCACCGCCAATCTCGGCTGCAACAGCGCCTTCGGCACCTACACCCAGTCCGGCAGCAGCCTGACCTTCGGCACCGTCGGCATCACCGCCCGCGCCTGCCTCGTCCCCGCGCCCTTCGAAGGCCCGATCTCGCAGCATCTGCGGAATATCCGCATGGTGCAGGCCATCGGCGGGGGCCTCAGCCTGCGCGACGCGAACGGGGTCGAGCTGATCCGCCTGACGCGGTAGCGCGATGGGGAGTCCCCGCCATGCGGCGGGGGCTTCTCTCACAGGAGGGCGCGGTGGAAGCGGCCCCTTGTCTCGCGCATCTCCAGCATGGCCAACTCGCCCGACGAGAAGCACAGGGCATCGACGCCGATCCGGTGATGCGCGGCACCGAAGCCGCAGGGCGTATGGCCATGGACGACCAGGCAGTCGAAGGGCCAGTCCCGCGGCGGGCAGTCGAGAAACGGGTCGCGTATCCACATCAGGTCCGCAGGCGCCTGCGCATCGAGCGTCAGTGCCGGGTTCAGCCCCGCATGGACGAGGATGATCCGCCCCTCCCGGTGCATGAACCGCGTCCCCCGCAGGAAGGCGATGCGCTCCGGTCCCAGCGCGGCGCGCAGTCGCTCCGCGCGCGTATCCGGCGGCCACGCGGGGTCGGTGCCGAGATCGTCGACGGTGCTTTCGCCGCCGTGGTGCAGCCAGCGATCCACGAGCGCCTCGTCGATGCCCCCCGGCTCCAGCCCCGCGCCGTTCATCAGATAGGCGTCGTGGTTGCCGCGCAGGGCGATGCGCTCCAGCCCCGCGACCCCCGGCCCGCGCGCAGCCATCGTCAGCGCGCCCGGCGAATCTCGCCCCCGGTCGACGTAATCGCCCATATAGACCAGCAACTCTCCCGCCGACGCCCGCTCCCGCAGGACGCCGTGCAGCACCGCGAGATGGTCGGTACAGCCGTGGACATCGCCGACGGCCCAGATCGGGCGCGGCGCACGGGCGGCCATCGGCAGGTCGAACCAGTCGCCGGCGACCGCCTTCATCGGTTCAGGATCACGATCGTCACGTTCAGATACGCCGCAAAGCCGAGCCAGGCGAGATAGGGCAGGGTCAGCCAGAAAGCAGGGGCCGAGATCGGGCGGTACGTCCGGGCCATCGCGCCGACGAGCCACAGGAGCAGCCCCAGCACCGGCAGCGCCCAGAGCGGCATCCGCAGGCCGAAGAAGACGACCGACCAGGCCATGCCGACGATGAGTTGCCAGAAGTGCAGCCGCAGCGCCCGCTTGACCGCCTCCGGCATCCGCCACCCCTGCCGCCAGGCGAGCCAGGCGGCGACGCTCATGGTGGTGTAGAGCACCGGCCAGACGATGCCGAACAGGGCGTTCGGCGGCGACAGGCGCGGCCGGATCAGGGACGGGTACCACTCGGCCATCGCCGGAGCAGTGACCCGCGCGCCGACCCAGCCGGTCAGGAAGGCCAGCACGAGGAAGACGACGAGGGTGGCGGCGCTCTTCACGCCTTGCGCGCGGCGGCCGCCCGCCAGTCCATCCCCTCGCCCTTCGCCTCCGCCTCGGCGTAGAGCGCCGAACAGGCCGTCTCGATCCGGGCCTCGACGGTCTGAAGGAAGTCCTCGGCAGGCAGGCCCGGCTCGATGGGATCGAGGAACTCGACGACCATGGTCCCGGCGGGGCGCAGGAAATCGGTCTTGCCCCAGAACAGGCCCGTATTCAGCGCGACGGGGATGCAGGGCATGTCGGGAAAGGCGTTGTGGAGCCGCCACGCGCCGATCTTCCACGGCTTCTCGACGCCGGGGGGCACGCGGGTGCCCTGGGCGAAGATGACGATCTGACCCGGCCCCTTCGCCTGCAGCTCCCGCACCCCCTTCATCATCGAGGCCAGCGCCTTGCCGCCCTTGCCGCGATGGACGGGCACGACGCCCATGCGCATGGCGTACCAGCCGAGGAACGGGGCGAAGCGCAGTTCCTGCTTGATGATGAACTTCGCCGCCGGCAGCGCGCATTGCAGGATCATCATGTCGGCGAAGGACTGGTGCTTGCAGACCAGAAGGCACGGCTCCGTCGGCACCGGCCCGCGCACCTCGACCTCGATGCCGAGCAGGTGGCGCATCACCCAGAACATGTGCCGCGAATAGAAGCGCGTGATCCAGTAGGACCCGGCGCGCGACCACAGGCCCACCGGCGCAAGGCCGATGCCGATGACGGCCATGACGACGTAGACCCAGACGTTGAACAGCGCCGAGCGCAGGACCAGCATCATCCCCGGTGTCTCAGCGTCGTCATCACCGCCAGCCGCGCCGCCAGCAGCGCGATGCCCCCGCAGGCGATCACGATCCCCGCCCAGGCGAGGGGCCAGTAGTAGGGTGCATCCAGCATCGGCAGGGCCGCGCGCACGCTCGCCAGCGCGTCCAGCCCCGCGAAGGCCGCAAACGCCAGCCCCGACCCGATCAGCCCGCCCAGACCCCCGAGCCAGAAGAAGCGCTTCTGGTAGAGATTGGCGACGAAGCGGTCCTCGGCCCCCGACAGGCGCAGCGCCTCGATGGTACCGCGATGGGCGGACATGGCGATGGAGACGACGAGGAACACCGCCCCCGCGATGGCCGCGATGGTCAGGCCCAGCGCCCACCACGAGAGCGAGCCGATGGCCCGCGCCGCCCGCGCCGCCCGGTTGCGCCAGCGTCCGTGATCGTCGTAGATCGCCCCCGCGCTCGCCCCGTCCAGCCGGGCCTGCACGACCGACGGGTCCGGCTCGTCCAGCGGATCGAGCGTCACGGCGACGATGCCGGGCGCGGGCAGTTCGCCCAGATCCGGCGTGCCCCCGAACCACGGGGTCAGGAGGTCCGCCACGTCCCGCTCGCTCAGCGCCCGGGCATCCACGATGCCCTCCGTGTCGCGCAGGATGTCGAGCACCAGCGAGATGCGCCGCGCCCGGTCGTCCTCGGTCGCGTCCACCCGCACGGTCGCCTGCCCGGCGAGGCCGTCGGTCCACGTGGCCGCGATGCGCGTGGTGGCGAGCGCCCCGGCGAGGGCGAAGCAGGCGAGGAAGGCCATGGCGGCGACGATGAGGAGCATGACGCCCCCGCTCGACGCCTGGAACGGGATCAGCGCCCCCTTGCTGCGGATGGTGCTCGTCGCCGGGGCGGTGCCGGTATCGGTCGTCATGCGGAGCGCCTCTTCTTCGGGGTACCCACCACCACCGTCCCGCCCTGGAGCGTGTTGATGGGCAGCTTGTGCTGCTCGATCATCGCGAGGTCGTGGCTCGCCACCAGCACGGTCTTGCCCAGGCGGTTCATCTCCACGAACAGCGCCATGATGCGCTCGGCCATGGCCGGATCGACGCTGCCCGTCGGCTCGTCGGCGAGGATGATGTCGGGCGAGGCGACGACGGCGCGGGCGATGGCGACGCGCTGCTTCTCGCCCCCCGACAGCTCCGGCGGGCGCACGTCCATCTTGTCGCCGAGGCCGACCCAGTGCAGCATCTCGGTCACGTTGTCGCGATACGCGCTCTCGCGCACGCCCGCGACCGTCAGCGGAAGCGCGACGTTCTCGGCGGCGCTGAGATGGTCGAGCAGGCGGAAATCCTGGAACACGACACCGATGCGGCGGCGGAACCACGCGATCTCGTCGCGGGTCAGCGTCGTCACGTCCCGCCCGAAGAGCGAGATGCGCCCCGAGCTGGGTTCGGCATCGAGATAGAGCATCCGCAGCAGCGAGGACTTGCCCGCCCCGGATGCGCCGGTGATGAACTGGAACGACCCGGCGGGGATCTCCAGATCCACGTTTTGCAGCACTTCCGGGCCGCGCTTGTAGCGGAACCCCACATTCTCGAACTGGATCACGGCGTTGCTCCGGGCATGATTGGGCGCGCGTCGGCACGGATACGCGGGGCAACTTCGCAGAGCAAGGGGCTTGCGACAAGGTTTCGATCGTCGTTAATGTTCGATTTGATGACCCATTATGATACAACTTCACATTACACGGTCCCGGAGCCTTCGATGTCGCAGACGATCGTCCTCGCCTGTCCGAGCTGCGCCACGCGGTTCAGCGCACCTGTCGAGCAGTTCGTGCCGAAGGGGCGGCGGGTCCGCTGTTCGCAATGCCGGCACATCTGGTTCCACAGGGCACCGGGAGGGGTCGAGGCATCCGGATCGGAACGGCGCACGCCCCGCCTTGCCCCGCAGCGCGCCGTTGCTGGCCCGATAGCGGAAGAGGCGATGGACGAGCCGCCCGCCCGTCGGCCCGGGGCCGGCTGGCTGCGGACGCTCCTGTGGCTCGTGCTGGCGCTCCTGATCCTGGCGATCCTCGTCTACCTGCTGCGCGACCCCCTGCGCCGCGCCGTCCCCGCGCTCGCGCCCGTGCTCGACCCCTACGTGGAGACCGTCGACAGGACAGCGCTGGGCCTGACCGGGCGGACGGCGCAGTACCCGCCACTGCGGTGGGAGGGCATCCATTACGATGTGCGCGAGGATGACGGGGACCGGCGGGTGCTGGTCGAGGCGGATGTCGTGAACGACGGCGACGAGGCCCAGCCCGCCCCGCGCGTGCGCGTGCGGCTGGTCGACGGGGACCGCGACCCGCTCCTCGCCCGGATCATCGAGCCGGAGGACGGATCGGACAGCATCCCCGCGGGCGGGAGCACGCGCTACTTCGTGCGCATCGACGAGCCGCCCGCCGACTTCGACGCGGTCCTCCTGAACGTCTACGAGGAATAGCGCCCCGCCGGCGGGGAACCCGGACGGCGCGGGGGGCGTTCGGTCGATGAACCCGCCGGAAGGACGCCCCATGCTCCACGACAAGGCCCGCCCCGCCGAACCGTCGGCCTTCGACGATTCCGACATCGAGCCTGAGCGCCACCTGACCGCCGAGGAAGCCGCGCTGGTGGACGAGAACCTCAAGCCCTCGGCGCGGGTGGTCTATTCGATCATCCGGCGCGAGGGCGAGGAGGAGCTGGCCCGCCCGCTCCGCTCCCTGTGGTGGTCGGGCATCGCCGCCGGGATCGGCATCTCGACCTCCGTGCTGGCCGAGGGGGTGCTCGCCGCCGAGCTGGACGGCCACCCCTACCGGAGCCTCGTCCAGAACCTCGGCTACACGGTCGGCTTCATCCTCGTGATCCTGGGACGGCTTCAGCTCTTCACGGAGAACACCATCACGCCCGTCCTGCCGGTGCTGGCCCGGGCGAGCGAGGGGTGCCTGCGGCGGATGCTGGTACTCTGGGCGGTGGTCCTCGCCGCGAACATGGTCGGGACCTTCCTCGCCGCGGGATTCTTCCTGCTCGGGACGGTGACGCCGGATCATCTGGCGGGCATGATGTCGGTCAGCCACCACTACGCCGAGGCCGCCGGGTGGGATGCGCTGCTGCGCGGCATCCCGGCGGGGTTCCTGATCGCGGTGCTGGTCTGGATGCTGCCCTCGGCCAAGGGAAACGAGCTGTTCCTCGTGATCATCTTCACCTTCCTCATCGCCGCCGGGGACTTCACCCACGTCGTCGCGGGGGCGGTCGAGGTCTACCTTCTCGTCCTCCAGGGCGAGCTGTCGCTGGCCGCCGGGGTCGGGACGCTCATCCTGCCGACGCTGGCGGGGAACGTGGTCGGCGGCACCGCGATCTTCACCGTCCTCGCCTTCGCGCAGGTGCAGGAGGAGATCGTCCCCGCCGGGCAAGCCGCCGCCGACCGGCGTCCTTGACGTCCGCGGGGGAGGATACGACATGAGGCCCATGGAACAGGATACCCCCGGTGCCGAGCCACCGCTCACCCTCGCCGAGATCGACGCGATCCGGGTCTACTGCCGGCGGCAGGTGACCCAGCGCGCGGCCTTCTCCGGCGCGGTCGCGGCCATCCCGCTGCCCTTCGTCGACGCCGCCGCCGACCTGGGCCTGCTCATGCGGCTCCTGCCCAAGATCAGTGCGGAGTTCGACCTGCGGCCCGAGGATATCGCGCGGCAGGACCCGGAGACGCAGGCCGTGGTCTTCACGACCATCAAAACGCTGGGCGACAGCTTCGTGGGCAAGATCGTCACCCGCCGCCTCATCGCCGCGATGCTGGCGAAGGTGGGGATGAAGGTGGCGGGGAAATCGATGGCGAAATACGCCCCTCTCGTGGGACAGGTCGCCTCGGCCTCCATCAGCTTCGCGCTGATGCGCCATATCGGCCTCAAGCACGTCGACGACTGCTACGCCGTGGCTCGCGCCCGGGCGGAGGCCAGGCTGTTCGGGGTCGAGGGCGCGGTCATCGACGGCGAGGCGGTGCGCGAAAGGGGTCGCGGCTCCTACGACGTTTCGCGCAAACGCTGAGGCATTCCCATCGGCTGTCGCGTTCCAGCCCATGGGGCGAGAGGCCGCGAAGCCGATTCATCGAATGCGCAGAACGCTCTAGCGGCGCACCTGCTCGGCGAGCATCTGCAGGCCGGAGACGAAGTTCTCGCGGATGGCGGCGGGCAGGGTCTCCAGCATCCTCTGCTCCGCCTCGACCACCTTCGGCTCGACCGCTTCGAGCGCCCTTGCCCCCTTGTCCGTGATCGTGACCAGGTTGGCGCGCTGATCCGTCTCGGTTCGTTTTGATACAGTGAGACCGCGCTTGCCCATGCGGCTGAGCATGTCCGCCAAGGTGCTGCGATCGATTCCGGTACGGCGTACGAGATCGGATTGCGTGGCCGCGCTGTCGTTCTTGAGCGCGAGGAGCACTTCGTACTGGCGCGGGGTCAGGCTGTAGGCTCGCAAAGCCTGCGCCGTCACGTCGGCGGCCCGCTGATGGGCGCGATGCAGGAGGTGGGCGGGGGAGGCTTCGAGGCTGTCGAGCATACGGCGGCCATCGCGCCGAGTGGTCCCAATGTCGTTCATAATCCCACCCTAGCCGTTCAACGTTAAATTATTTCCCCTGTGATTCCCATAATAGAACAGTCTTCTTTGGAATGCGAGCGGAATATTGCCCTACTGACGATTTTTGTCTTTCGTTATCAGTACCTCGAAAGATGTACCAAGAACGGGAACTTGATAGGAACAATAAAAGAACGAAGCTATTCTTCGTCGACATATCCGCGCGTATCGGTATAGCCGTTCAGCGAAAACGGTGCCTCGCGTATCTTACCCCCGTCGGCGGGATGCGAGACGAGAAGTCGGCTTTGCCGCCGCAACGCCCGGTCGAGCCGTTCGCCGAAGCCGTCGAGCAGGATCAGGATGGCCGGCCCGGCAACCGTCTCGGTCAGCCGCCAGCCCGTCCCCGGATCGAGGGTGGCCAGCGGCCTGCCATCCGCCGACAGGTGGATGCGCGCATCCACCGGAATGGCGCGGGCGGGGATGAGCAGCAACCGCGTCTCCCCCACGGGCGGCTCTATGAAGGCGAGAGTGTCGCCCCGCCCCGACTTCACCCCCAGCACGCACCCGGCCATGGGCGCGCAATAGGCTTCCCACGCGCCGAAGCGCGCGGCTTCCTGAGCCGTGACGAGACACGGGAAGAGCGGCGCGAACAACGCCGCCCCCTGAAGAAGCGACCGGATCATACCCCTCGTCTAACCCGCCAACCGTGGCGAGGTCGTGGCGAATCGCTACCCTGCGCGCGCGGCATCCTCCGCCGGGGTCAGGCACCGCATCGACAGGGCATGGACGGGACCGGCCATCTCCTCGGACAGCGCGTCGAGGATAAGCCGCTGGCGCGCGACCCGGGAGCGCCCCTCGAAGGCCGAGGACACGGCGAGGACGTTGAAATGCGTCTCGCCGCCCTCGCGCCAGCCGCCATGGCCGCGATGGCTTTCGGAATCGTCGACCACGTCGAGCCGCGCCGGATCGAGCGCGGCGGACAGCTTGGCCTCAATGGTCTCTCGAACGCTCATGCGAACCCTCCTCCGGTCTGTGCGCCCCTTGGTACCGCGCGCGCCGCCCCGTGCAAACCTGCCGCGACATCCCATCCGGCAGAAACTTCACCATGCGGCTTTACGGGGCGGTCACGACACGTATTATACGCTCCTTCCGCGCCGCAGGGTGCTTCGCGAAGGGCTGGGCCGCAGGGGCCGCCGACACGATCCGACGACACCATTCGAGGGGGAAAAACCGTCATGGAATGCACGTCATGAGCCGTCTCGGGGACGAATTCGACATCAGCGTCAAGGCCGACAAGAAGCGCCGCAGCCGCCGCAAGGGCACGGGTGGGGCCTTCACCGATTCCAGCCGGGGATGCGACTGGCCCGACTGCCAGAGCAAGGGCGTGCACCGCGCGCCGGCCTCGCCGCAGGATCTGGACTCGTTCCGCTGGTTCTGCGGCGATCACATCAAGGAATACAACAAGCGCTGGGACTACTACAAAGGCATGAGTGCGGACGAGATCGACGCCGCGCGCCGGGCCGACCAGTCCTGGGACCGCCCCACCTGGAAGATGCAGTCGGCCAAGCCCGTCGGCGCCCATCGCGTCAGCCACGCGGAGGGCCGGTCCTGGGAACGGTTCGGCTTCTCCGACCCGCTGGAGGTGCTGGGCGAGAACGCAACGATCAACCCCGGCGACGTGCACGAGAAGGAGGCCCGCCGCGCCCGCCGCCGCCTGCTTCCGAAAGCCGACCTCAAGGCGCTCCAGGCCCTCGACCTCGACGAGACGGCGACGGTCGAAAGCGTGCGCGAACGGTATTCGGCCCTCGTCAAGCAGTTGCACCCCGATATGAACGGCGGCGATCGCAGCGAGGAAGGCCGCCTGCGCGGGGTCATCACCGCTTGGCACCACCTGAAGAAATCGGCGATGTTCAAGCAGTAGGATTTTTCCATATAGAAAATCCTATTGCCCCGGCCTTGAGCCGGGGCCTTTGTCGACTTGCGCGACTTCCGAGCGGAGCGTTGCGCCGTCTACGCCCCCCGGCACACCCCCGGCTTGCGCGCGCCCTTGAAGGTGGCGTAGCGGGCGATGACGAAGGTGGCGAGGGGGATGTCGAGGGTCTGGTCCAGCGTCAGCATCTCGCGCAGCGCCTCGAACTCGGCGCGGCAGGTGTAGACCGGCAATCCCTCCACCGTCGTCGCCAGCCCGATGGCCTCGACCGCCCCCGTGCGGATGCGCCCCGACGCGCCGTTGCCGTCGTTGGCCAGCACGCGCTGGCGCGGGGCCTCGGAGCGGCAGTCCTCGTCGATGGTCTCGTGCTTGATCTCGACCACGTCCTCGCCCCGCACGTAGCGGTCGACGGTAAAGGCGACACCCTTCGGGAAGACGGTCTTCGAGGAATACGCCCCGCTGATGCCGAGCCGCGCGCTGACGGGCGAGAAGAGGGCATCCAGATCCAGCTCCCCCGCCGCGTCGAGCGACCTGGACAGATCCACCACCTGATCGCAGGTCTTGCGCGTCACGAACCGCTTCGCGAAGGCGTCGGCGATGCGCTTGCGGTCTTCGCGGTCGAGGGAGAAGTCCGACGCGCGGGCCATGATGTCCTCGATCTGGCGCGCTGTGTCGTACGGCTCGAAGGGGGCGGGAATGCTGTCGGGGTCGATATCCTCGGGGTGGAGAATGGCGAAATCGGCGAGGTCCACGTCGACGGTGTCGTCCCCGGCATAGGCCGCGCCCATCTTGTCGCGCCCGACGGTGAGGCGGATGGCGTCGCCGTCGAGGAACGCGAAGGCGTAGGTCTCGCTCGGGGTCAGGGTCAGCGCGCCGTAGCGCGCGGACTCGGCGCGGACCTGCGAGGTGACGACGGCGATGGGGCCGCCCGCGCGCAGGCTGCTTTCCAGACCCCTGTGCGGAAAGTAGTGCTCGTTCGCGTCCACCCGGACGTAGACGAGCAGGCCGTCCCCCGTCACCGTCAGCGCCCATTTGCGCCCCGCCCGGTCCCGGCGCACGTCGCGCAGGACCAGAAGCCGCGTCCCGGCGGGCAGATAGACAGAGCGCGGCGTCATGCGCAGGGCGGGATCGTGGATGTTGGCGAGGCGGGCGCTCGAACTCTTGGCGATGCGCACGCCGATGACGTCGTAATCCTTGCCCATGACCGTGCGCGTCTCGGCGTGGGCGGCGGCGAGCGGCAGGGCCATGGCGGCGACCGTCAGGACACAGCGGAGCCGGTCTGCGATTCTCATGGTCCGTCCCCCCGGATGCGTGACGCGTTCCGGAATAGCACAGCTTCGGCGTACCCGGAAGGGGCCGGCCCTACCGCCTGGGGGAGAGTGCCCCGTTGACCATCGCCACGCCGAGCGTCCCGATGCCGAGCGCGACGGCATCGAGGACGGACGGCCTCTCCCCCAGCCAGACGACCGCCATCGCCGTAGCCAGGACGGGCACCAGCACACTGAAGGAGGCGGCGCGGGCGGTGCCGAGGCGGGTGATGGCCAGGCCGTAGGCGATGGTTGCGACGAACCCGCTCAGGATGCCCTGCGCCGCGATGTGGAAGGCGAGCGTGGCCGGGGGCAGGCCCGGCAGGGCGCTGCCTGTGGCGAGGATGACGGGCACGAGCAGGAGCGTCGACCACGCGAAGACGACCGCCGCCGCCTGCACCGCCGACAGCCCGCTGCGCCGGTAGGCCACCGTGTAGGCGGCCCAGCCGGCGCTCGCCAGCAGCAGGAAGCCGAGCGACGGCAGGTCCGTCTCCCCGCCCCGACCGGACAGGACGAGCGCGAGGACGAGGGCGGCGGCGACCGCGATGAGGGCGATGCCGGCCCGGCGCTCCGGCGCGATGCGCTCGCCATGGAGCAGCCAGGCCCCCGCCGCCGCCAGGACGGGCATGGTGCAGGGCACCAGCGCCGCCGTATGGGCAATGCTCGCCCGGTCCATCCCGGCGGTGACGAACAGGACGAAGGGCGCGCCCCAGCAGAACATCATCGCGACCGACGAAAGCGGCACGCCGCGCGGCAGCAGGCCGATGCGCCAGCACAGCGGCGCGAGCATCGTCGCCGGGACGCCGTAGCGCAGCAGCGCGATGTCGGTGCCGGTCAGGCCGTCCTCGATGGCGATGCGCGTCGCGGGCAGCCACGCGGCCCAGATCGTCACGGCGACCAGCGCGAGGCCCAGCCCCGTCCAGTCGCGACCCTGCCGAACCGATGCATCCATCCTCCCACCGTCCGCCATGGGCCGCGGGGATGCAAGGGCGGAAGCGCCCTGCCCCGGCAGCGGGTCGAAGCCCTGTTCCCCGCCCCCGGCGAAGACCGGGGGCCTCGCCGGGCAGGCTATGATCGAGAAGTTTGTACTCTGCTCCATCGAGGTTCCCGGTCTTCGCCGGGAACGGAGGGAAAAATACTTTCAGGTGATTGCCCTGGCACCCTGCCCCGGCGCTGCGCGCGGTACGAAGACCGGGAACGGGGCGCTCCCGTCACCGCCGTGTCAAGCCGCCCACCCCTTCCCCCGCCGCTGCAGGAAGGGCGGGACGGCGCGGCTCAGGGCGGCGAGCCACAGCGCCTCCGGCTGGCGCTCGGCCAGGGCGTCGGAGATGGACAGTTCGTCGAAGCCGCAGAAGCGGGCGAAGGGGAACTGGTCCGTGATCAGATGCCCCGCCGCCCGGAGTCGCCCGCGATAGCCCAGCGCCCGCAAACGCCGCGCGAGGCTGAACCCGCGCCCGTCCGCGAAGCTCGGGAAGGGGACGACGACGAGGGACAGGCGGTCGAAATGCGGTGCGACCGCCGCCGGGTCCGCATCGAGCGGCATGTCGAGCGCCGCGCCCTCCGGCGCATCGGGCAGGGTGCCGAGGGAGACGAGGGCGGGGGTGTCGTCCGGCGCGAAGCCGGTATCGGTGACGAGGGGCATGGGAAAGTACCTCCGGAAGTGTCAGCTCTGCCCCGGGGTCGATCCGGAGCCTTTTTCGGCGGGGCGGCGCGTTCCTAGGCCGCCGCGTAGAGCGCCGCCTTGAACGGCTCGGCCCCGAGGCGGCGGTAGGTGTCGATGAACCGTTCGCCCTCGTCCTCCCGCACGTCGAGATAGGCGTCGACCAGCCGCTCGATGGCCGGGCCGACCTCCTCCGCCGAGATGCCCGGCCCGGCGCGCTCGCCGATGGCCATGGTCTCGGTATGATCGCCGCCCAGGGTGATCTGGTAGTTCTCGATGCCCGACTTCTCCAGCCCCAGGATGCCGACATGGCCGACATGGTGATGGCCACAGGCGTTGATGCAGCCGGATATCTTGATGGTGAACTCGCCGATGGCCTTGGCCCGGTCCGGCGCGGCGAAGCGGCGGGAGAGATCCTGCGCGACCGGGATCGAGCGGGCCGTGGCCAGCGCGCAGTAGTCGAGGCCGGGGCAAGCGATGATGTCGGTGATCAGCCCCGCATTCGCCGTCGCCAGCCCCGCCTTGCGCAGGGCCGCGAAGACGCCCGGAAGGTCGTCCTTCCTCACATGCGGCAGGATGACGTTCTGCTCGTGCGAGATGCGCAGCTCGTCATGGCTGTACCGTTCGCCCAGATCGGCCAGCGCGCGCATCTGCGCGGTGGTCGCGTCGCCCGGTGCCTCGCCCGTGCCCTTGACGGCGACCGTGACGATGGCGTGGCCGGGGGCGCGGTGGGCGGCGACGTTCGTCTCGACCCAGCGCGCCAGCGCGGCATCCTCGGCCATGGCGGTCTCCAGCGTCTCGGACCGTTCGGGCAGGTCGGCGAGGGCGGGCGGGGCGAAATACGCCTCGATCCGCGCCACCTGCTCGGGATCGGGCGCGACGACGGGGCCGCCCTCCTCGCGCATCTGCCGCTCGAACTCGGCCTCGACCTGGGCGCGCATGTCGTCGATGCCGGTCTCGTGGACGAGGATCTTGATGCGCGCCTTGTACTTGTTATCCCGCCGTCCGTGTAGATTGTAGACGCGCAGGATCGCCTCCAGGTACGGGAGCAGATGGTCCTTCGGCAGGAAGTCGCGCATGACCTTGCCGATCATGGGCGTGCGGCCCAGGCCGCCGCCGACGATGACCTCGTAGCCCGGCGCGCCGCCCTCGCCGCGCACCATGCGCAGGCCGATATCGTGCGCCTTCGTCACCGCGCGGTCGTTGGGCGAGCCGGTGACGGCGACCTTGAACTTGCGCGGCAGGAAGGCGAATTCGGGATGGGCGGTCGACCATTGCCGGATCAGCTCGGCGGTCGGGCGCGGGTCCTCGATCTCGTCCGCCGCCGCGCCGGCGAAATGATCCGCCGTCACGTTGCGGATGCAGTTGCCGCTGGTCTGGATCGCGTGCATCTCCACATCCGCCAGCGCGTCGAGGATGTCGCCCACATCCGTGAGTTTCGTCCAGTTGTACTGGATGTTCTGGCGCGTGGTGAAATGGCCGTAGCCCTCGTCCCAGCGCTCCGCAATGGTGGCGAGGGTGCGCATCTGGCGGCTCGACAAGGTGCCGTAGGGAATGGCGACGCGCAGCATGTAGGCGTGGAGCTGAAGGTAGAGACCGTTCATCAGGCGCAGGGGCTTGTACTCGTCCTCCGTCAGCGCGCCGTCGATGCGGCGCTGCGTCTGGTCGCGGAACTCCGAGACCCGGGCGCGCACGTAGTCGTGGTCGAATTCGTCGTAGCGGTACATGGGTCGTCTCCTCAGATGCCGCCCGAGGCGGCCAGCGGCTCGCGGCGTTCGGGGTGGGCGGCCTGCTTGCCGAGATCGGGGCGGGTCGAGGGGCCGCGCGTGCGGAACTTCTCGCGGAAATGGGTCGGGAAGGGGCGGCCGTCGTCGTCGAGGGCCACGTCGGCGAGATACGGCCCGACCACCCTGTCCTGCTGCGGCGCGGCGCGGGCCATGAGGGTCTCGCCCTCCTCCGCCGTGTGGGCGATGGCCGCCTCGGCCAGCCGCCGCGTCCAGCCGCCCCCCGAATTCATGTAGACGACATCGCCGCGGAACAGGTCGTTCGCGCTGACGATCTTGGGCTTGAAATCGCGGGGCATGGCTCAGAGCACTCCGGTTGCGGGCAGGTCGATATCGTCGCGCGCGGCCATCGCCTCGCGGGGCGAGAGGCCGAGGAAGAGGATGGCGGGGCCGGTGATGCCCGCCCCCGTCAGCGCGTCGGGCAGGCGGTCCAGCGTTGTGGCGACGATCCTCTGGTCGAGGCGCGACACGTTCTCGATGGCCGTGACGGGCGTATCCGCCGCCGCGCCGTGCATCAGCAGCCGCCCGGCGAGGAAGCGCGCGGCGCGCACGCCCATGTAGATGGCCGCCGGTTGCACCGCGCCGCCCTCCCCCGGCTGGGCCAGCCCGCGCCAGTCATGCTCGGCGAACCCGGCCACGTCGTGCCCGGTCAGGAGGCGAAAGGCGGCGTTGCGCCCCCGCTTCGTCCAGCTCACCCCGAGGCTCGCCGCCGCCGCCGAGGCCGCCGTGATGCCGGGAACGATCTCGAAGGGGATGCCGGCGGCGTCGAGCGCGTCCATCTCCTCGTCCAGCCGCCCGAACACCACCGGGTCGCCTGATTTCAGCCGCGCCACATGCGCGCCGTTCGCGGCGTGCTCGACCATGAGCGCGTCGATATCGGCCTGCTTCCAGGACGGGCCGTTCGGGATCTTGCCGACCTCGACGACGATGGCCTCGCGTCGGGCCAGCTCCAGGATCTCCGGCGAGACAAGGCGGTCGTGGATGACAACATCGGCCTCGTGCAGCGCCTTGCGCGCCTTGAGCGTCAGCAGCTCCGGATCGCCCGGCCCCGCACCGATCAGGGCGACGCGGCCCGTCTCGCCCGCCTCGGCCAGAGTCTCGGCCAGCAACGCGTCGAGCGCCGCGCGCACCGCTTCCTCGCCGCCCTCGGACAGGGCGCGGGGACCGATCTCGTCGTAGTAGCGCGACCAGAAGCGGCGGCGGGGGCGACCCATGGGCAAGGCGTTCGCCGCCTCGCGAAAGCCCTGGCCGATCCGGGCGAGCGTGCCGAGCGCGGGGGCGAGGCGCTCCTCGGTCTCGGCCTTGATGCGCCGGGCGAGCACGGGGGCCGCGCCCTCGGTGCCGATGGCGACGGTCACCGGATCGCGGTCCACGATGGCGGGGGTGATGAAATCGCTGTTGTCGAGGTCGTCGACGATGTTGACCATCGCCCCCGCCGCGCGGCCGATGCGCGCGGCGCGGGCATCCTCGCCCGCCTCCTCGTTCGCGCCGTAGAGCAGCGCGGCGCACAGCGCATCGCCGTGCCGGACGGGCCGCTCGACCAGCGTCAGCCGCCCCTCGCCGGCCCAGCGCCGGATCTGCGGATGCGGGTCGGTGCCGTAGACGGCGAGCGTCGCCTCCGTCTTGAGCAGCAGGCGCAGCTTGGCCACCGCCGCCTCGCCCGCGCCGGACACGACGACGCGGCGGGCGCGCAGATCTCTGAAAACCGGAAAATGACGCATGGGGATGCTCCTCTACCTGCGACGGAAGATAGGATCATTTTCCAGTTTCGGATAGATTTGCCGCGCCGATAGGAACGCGGTTCCGACATGCGCCGAATACGGGTGATGGCGTTCGATATCGGCGGTCGGGACGGACCGTGGCGGCCCGTCACGCGTCCGGGCCGAAATCCCGTTCCCGTCCTCTGCAGGCATCAGCCGGGCAAGCGCGCATAGGACGCTCTGTTCCGGGCCGGATGACCGTGGCCTAAATCAATCGAGATGTGTTCCGAAAGACACAATCTGAACCCTATGAAATTTTTGACCACGTTTTTCGCGCCGCACACTTGAATTGCTGCATCGCAAAAAGCATCTTCGATCGCATGACGTTCGCGTCATCGCCCTTCGGGGCGTTTCCTCCCTGGACTCGGGCCGCTGTTCTCAGCGGCCCCTTTTTTTGTCCTCACTCGGCCGCCATGGCGGTGCCGAGGCGCAGGGGGAGGCTGGCCAGCTCGGCGATGATAGGGTCGAGCCGCCTTTTCAGGACCTGGTAGTTCGCGGTCGGGACCATGCGCCTGGCATCGAGATAGAGGCTGCGGTCGATCTCGATCTGGATGGCGTGGATGCCCGCGCGCGGGGTGCCGTAGCGCTGGGTGATGTACCCCCCGGCGAAGGGCGCGTTGCGGGCCACGCGAAACCCCGCCTCCCGGAAGAGCGCGAAGGCCGCGTCCGAGATATCCGCATCCGCCGAGGCCCCGTAGCAGTCGCCGATCACGATCTCGGCCCGACGGCTGCCCCGGCGTGCGGTGTCGGGCGGCATGGAATGGCAATCGACCAGCAGCGCGATGCCGTGACGCTGGCGCGCCCGGTCGAGCGCCTGGGACAGGCGGGCGTGGTAGGGGCGGTAGCAGCATTCGATCCGCGCCGAGACCTCGCCCATCGGCAGCTTGCCCTCGTAGATCGGCGTATTCTCCGCGACGATGCGCGGCACCACGCCGAGGCCCGCCGAGACGCGCAGGGTGCGCGGGCGGCGCGACGTGTAGCGGGCGATCAGCGCGGGGTCCAGTTCGTCGTCGGCCCGGTTCGCGTCGAGGAAGGCGCGGGGGAACTGCGCGGCGACGAGGGGAGCGCCGTAGCGCGGGGCCACGGCGAAGATGTCGTCCACGAACGCATCCTCGGACGCGCGCAGGACGGTATCGTCCAGCCGGGAGGTCCGCCGAAACGCCTCAGGGTAGTGCCGGCCGCTATGGGGAGAGCTGAAGACCGCCGCGCTGCCGACATGGCGAGGCTCGTGCACGACGACCGCCTCCCCCGTCCACCCGCACAGGGCCGCCGCATCCCTCGCCATGCATCGCTCCGGTAATTTCATGTCGTTCACCCGATGTTTAAGCGAATGGCGCACCTTCGCCAACAGAAACAATGCACGGAAGCCGACAGGTTCCTTCCCGGGCCTGCTATTTCAAGGGGTGTCGTACATGGCACAGGTGATGCTGGCGACGAGGAACGACGAGTTGCGTGCCTATCTCGCGGAGAAGTTGAAGAAATGCGGCCATGCGGTGACGCGGGTCGCCGATCTCGACGCGGCCCTGACCATCCTCGGCGAGGCGGCCTACGACATGCTGCTGACCACCGTCGACATGGCCAAGTCCGACGAGCTGGACTTCGCGCGCACGGCGCAGGAGATCGACCCGGACATGCGCATCATGTTCATCACCGGGTTCTCGGCGGTGGCGGTCAAGAAGCCGGACGAGGACAGGATCGACGACGTGCTGTTCGGCGAGCCGGTCCACCTCATGCGCCTGCCCGAGGCGGTCGGACGCCTGGTGGCGGCCTGATCCGCGAATATTCCCGAATTTAGGCTTGCGTTGCCCCCTGCGCGCCGGTATGTCACCGCGACCGGGGGCCGAACGGCTTCCCCAAGACTTTCTGTCGTCCGGCTCGCCGGGCTTCAGGGCGCGTAGCTCAGTGGGAGAGCACCTCGTTGACATCGAGGGGGTCGCAAGTTCAATCCTTGCCGCGCCCACCATATTGAACACTTCTGACGCGGGCGGGAACGGCCATGAAAGTACGAAACTCACTGCGATCCCTGAAGAACCGCCACCGCGATTGTCGCGTCGTGCGCCGGAAGGGCCGCATCTACGTCATCAACAAGGTCCAGAAGCGCTTCAAGGCGCGCCAGGGCTGATCCAGGGGCCTTTCGGGGTCGACCTTGAAGACCCGCCTCCCCGGAGGCGGGTTTTTTCGTGCCCGGACGTCACCCATGCTCCTCCTCGTGCGCCTCGACCAGCGCGCGGTTGTAGGCGCGCAGGGCGTCGATGTGGAACAGGACCCCGATGATCGTGCGCCCGCCCCCTTCCGTCCTCTCGACGACGGGGATGTAGTCGAGCTTCTTCGAGAACATCGAGAGCGCCGTCTGCATCGTGTCGCCCAGGTCGAGGGAAACGCCCTGCTCCACCAGATCCCATGCCTGGGTCTCGGACGGGCTGCCCTCGGCCCCGCGCGGGAGCATGTAGCTGGCCACCGTCATCGTGTCGAGAAGGTAGCGCTGCGGCCCGTCGCCCAGATGCAGGCCCCGGTTGCCGAGCCGCCAGTGGAAGTAGCTGCGCTCGATCACCTGCTGTGTCAGGACGGTCGCGACGGAGACGGAGACCATGACCGCAACCGCCGTCTGGTAATCGCCGGTCAGCTCGAACACGATGAGCGAGGTGGAGATCGGCGCGCCCAGCACCGCCGCCGCCACAGCCCCCATCCCGGCGAGGGCGTAGAGACCGTAGGAGCTGGAGAGGTCGGGAAAGATGGCCGTCGCGACGAAGCCGAACGCACCCCCCGTCAGCGCGCCGAGCATGAGAGACGGCGAGAAGACCCCGCCACCGAATCGCGTAGCCAGCGTGACCGCCGTCGCCGCGACCTTGGCCCCGACGATGCCCACCATCGTCCAGAAGGGAATCTGCTCGTAGAGGACGCCCGAGGTTGTCTCGTAGCCGACGCCGACCACCTGCGGAAAGACGAGCGCGATGGCGCCGATGAGCAGCCCCCCCGCCGCCGGCTCCAGCCACAGCGGATAGCTCCAGCGTTCCTGCGCGCGGTCGGTGAGCGTGTCGGTCGCGATGATGGCGGCCATCAGGAAGGTCGCCGTGATCGCCGAGACGATGCCTAGGAGACCGAAGGCCGGCAGCTCCCAGAACGTCTCCAAGTTGCGGTCCGGTATCTCGAAGGCGGGGAAGTCGCCCAGATGCGAGCGCGAGACCACCGCGCCCGCCACCGACGCGATGACGATGGGGGCGAAGGCGCGCACGGCGTAGTAGCCCAGCACCACTTCGAGGGCGAAGAGCGCCCCGGCGATGGGCGCGTTGAACGAGGAGGAGACGGCGGCGGCGGTCGCGCAGCCGAGCAGGATACGCGCCTCGACCTTCGACACCCGCATGAAGCGCGAGAAGATGGCCGCGAGCGTCGCGCCCAGGTGGACGACCGGACCCTCGCGCCCCGAACTGGCCCCGACCCCGAGCGAGAGCGCCGAGACCACCGCCGAAATCGCGCCCGAGCGCGCCGACATCTCGCAATCGCGGATGCGGCACGCCTCGATGACCTCCGCCACGCTCGCCACGCGCCCGCTGTCGCTGAACCGGGCGAGGATGAGGCCGATGACCAGCCCACCGAGCGTGGGCACGGCCAGCACGATCCACCAGTCGAGCATCGCGACGCTCGATTCGATCCCCGCCTCGCTCTCCCCGAAGAACAGGCGCTGGAGCGCGGAGATCGACCAGTAGAACAGGAGCGCGGCATAGCCCGAGATCGTGCCGACGATCAGGGCGTAGAACCACAGGCGCGGCTGATCGAGGTCGGAGAGCCGCGTCCAGAACAGGCGCAGAAGGTCGGCCGTGCCGATCCCAAACAATCGTTTCATCATGCGAACAGGAGCCTGCAGCCTCCGGAGGGACACTCAAGGGCGCGGCGGCAGGATGCGCCCCGGGGGGATTCGCGCCGTCGTCGAGGCGACCCCGGCGCGGCGCGGCCTACCGGCAGACGCCGCCGACCATCCACATGCCGGTGCCCTCGTCGAAGACGACGAGACCCTGATCCACGACGAACTCGCCGCCGCGCGTGTCGCAATACTCGGTGTCGAGGCGCGTCTTGGCCTGGTCCATCGCCTGTACCTGCTCGTCCTTCTCGCCCGTGAAGACGGGCTGGCGGACGACCTCGGCGGCGACGATCTCGGTTCCCGGCAACTGGCCGGTGATCATGTTGTAGCTGAAATCCGCGGCGGCGAGCGCCGGGGTGGCGAGCGTCGCGGCGAAGACCGCCGCGGCAAGGCTCTCTCTCATGGTCTCTCTCTCCCTGTCATGCCCCTCCGGGCGGGACGATAGCGGGGAGAGAGTCGCTTGGCCATATCGGTCCGGAAATAAAACCGGGAGCGGACGATCCGGGAGGCGCGGGGCCTCAGCGGCAGACGCCGCCCACGAGCCATTCGTTGATGCCCTTGTCGAAGACGATGAGGCCCGGGTCGACGACGAACTCGCTGTCCTGCTTGGCGCAGTAATCGGCTTCGAGCGCGCGCTTGGCCTGATCCATCGCCTGCGCCTGCTCGTCGCGTTCGCCGGCGAAGGCGGGCTCGCGCACCACGTTGGCGGCGATGATATCCGTGCCGGGAAGGTTGCCGGTCATCCAGCCGTACTTGTACTCGCCGGTGGCGGATGCGGTTTGCGAGAGGGCCGAGAGGGCAAGGGTCAGGGCCAGAACTTTCTTCATCGGGGAGGTCTCCTCTTATACGCCAGCCACGCTTGGACGGGCCGCGCCGTGCCGATCGTGCCTGCACGGACGGCCTCTGCTACGGAACCGCCGCCGTTTTCCGGCGGCATTCCCGTACGCTAGAAGAAAGAGGATGCGGAAAAGTTAATGGGTGTCCGCGAGGGCGGTCGGGTCGAGGACGGGCCGGGCGAAATCGCCCGTCTTCGGGTCCATGATCCACAGCTCGCCCGTCGCGATGTCGAACCAGGCCCCGTGCAGCGCGAGGCGGCCCTTGCCTTCGAGCACCTGCACGCACGGGAACGTGCGCAGGTTGTCGAGGGAATGGCGGATGGCGATGCGCTCCAGCGCGGTGCCCCGCTCGCCCGGCGTCATGCTCTCGTAAGCGGCCACCTTCTCGGCGGCGGGGCGCAGGAGGCTCATCCACTTGCCGATGAAGTCCCCGGGCGAGAGCGGCATCTCCAGCGGGGTGAGCGCCGCCCCGATGCCGCCGCAGCGGGCATGGCCCATGACGACGATGTTCTTCACCTTCAGCGCCTGCACCGCGAATTCCAGCGCGGCGGAGGTGGAATGGTAGGCCCCGTCCGGCTCGTAGGGCGGGACGAGGTTGGCGACGTTGCGCAGGACGAAGACCTCGCCGGGGATGGTATCGAAGATCTGCTCCGGCGCGGCCCGCGAATCGCAGCACGCGACGATCATCGTCTCCGGCTTCTGCCCACCCTCGGCCAGTTCGTGCAGCCGCGCCTGCTGTCGCGGCAGGGCCCCGCCCGCGAAGGCGCGATAGCCTTCGAGCAGGCGGGGCGGAAAGGGGGTCTCGCGTGCCATTGCGCCGCTCCGGGAACATGAACAGGTGGGGCGTTCTTTTCCAGATACGGTGCAGACGCGCAAGCCCCCGGGCGGAGGGAACGTCGTCAGCGGTTCGCGTCGATCCAGTCGCGCGCCGCGGCATAGCCCGCAAGCGGGACGACGAAGCGCCGGTCGCTGCCGTCCGCGCCGACATAGTCGAACTCCACCGAGGCCGCCGAGCCGAAGCGCGGCTCGAATTCCTCGCGGGTGACGGTGGGCGAGAGCTGGATGGCCTGGCCGCCGCCGTACTCGACCAGACGCCAGCCGTCGCCGGGGCCGAGGGCCGCGCCGGGGAAGCCGGCGAGGGTCGCCGTCACCATCTCGCCGCGCCCGGGCAGGGCATCGGGAATGAGGAGGAGCATCGGATCGCCGCTGCGCGGCTCCACGAAGGCGAGCCGCGCGCCCGGCTCCCCCGCATCCATCATGCATCCGGCCTCCTGGCAGATGGCGGACCAGTCGTCGAACTGCCTGGCCTCCTCCGCCTGGGCGAGGGTGGGCAGGGCGAGGGCGGCGACGAGGGCGAAGGCGCGTTTCATGGGATGGTTCTCCTGCGATCCGGCATGGATCGACCGCAGAACGCGCATCCGGGCCGTTGGTTCCCGCGATGGACCGTCGCCGCCCGACCGCGCCGCCCTATATCGGGTCCGAAGCTCATCGGGGAGGACGGTCTTTGGACGGATTGCTATCGCTGGCGCTGACCAATCTCGGTTCGCCGCTCATCCTGTCGTTCGTCCTCGGGGTCGCGGCGGCGCTGGGCCGCTCGGACCTCGTGTTCCCGGAGGCGGCGGCGAAGGCGCTGTCGATCTACCTGCTCTTCGCCATCGGCATCAAGGGCGGGGTCAGCGTGGCGGATCACGGCATCGACCTGCGCCTCGGCCTGACGGTGCTGGCGGGGGTGGCGCTCTCGGCGGCCCTGCCGCTGCTGGCGTTCCAGCTTCTCAAGGCGATGACGAGGCTCGACCGGACGAACGCGGCGGCCGTGGCGGCGCATTACGGGTCGATCTCCATCGTGACCTTCGTGGCCGGCACGTCGGTGCTCCAGACGGCGGGCATCCCGTCGGACGGGTTCATGGTCGCCGTCGCCGCCGCGATGGAGGCCCCGGCCATCCTGTCGGCCCTGTGGCTCATCAGCCGGGGCGGGGGGAGCGGGGCGCAGGTGGATGCGGAACTGTGGCGGGAGATCCTGCTCAACGGCTCCATCGTCCTGCTCATCGGGGCCTTCGCCATCGGGATTATCGTCGGGGCGGATGGCCTGGCCGAGGTCGAATCCTTCTTCGTCGCGCCGTTCAAGGGCGCGCTGTGCCTGTTCCTGCTGGACATGGGCCTCGTCGCGGGGCGGGGCCTGCGGCGCAGCCGGGACGTGCTGACGCCGGGGCTGCTGGCCTTCGGTCTGCTGATGCCGGTGGTGGGCGGGGTCCTCGGCGCGATGGCCGGTATGCTGATCGGGCTGCCGACCGGGTCGCTCTTCCTGCTGACGGTGCTGTCGGCGTCGGCCTCCTACATCGCGGTGCCGGCGGCCATGCGCGTGGCGGTGCCGGATGCGGACCCGGGCATCTACCTGACGCTCTCGCTCGGGATCACCTTTCCCTTCAACCTGACGCTCGGCCTGCCGCTCTATCTCGCGCTCGCCCGCATGCTTACAGGAGGCTGACCATGGAGCAGCACGATGCGAAACGGGTGGTCATCACCATCGAGACGCCCATGCAGCGCCGCCTGCTCGCGGCCATCGAGGAGGCGGGGGTCACGGGCTACTCGATCCTGCCGGTCATCGGCGGCTCGGGCCGCTCCGGGCCGTGGAGCGCCGAGGGGCAGGTGGGGCGCGCGGGGGGCATGGTGCAGGTCATCTGCATCATCCGCCCCGACCGGCTCGACGGGCTGCTCGACGGCGTGTTCGCCGTGGTCGAGCGGCATATCGGCGTGGTAACGGTGACCGACTGCACGGTGCTGCGCGCCGAGCGCTTCTGACCTCCGGGAGAGACCCCCATGATCGAGGAACCGCCCCTCCTGACCATCGTCCGGGACCTGCGCCGCCCCGACCCCGCGCAGGTCGCCGCCTTCCGGGGCGTGCCGACCAGCTTCGTCGTCGATGCGATGCACGGGTCCGGCGCGCTGTCGAGCGTCATCCGGCCCGTGGGCGAGAGCCGCGACCTAGCGAGCGTGGCGGCGGGACCGGCGCTGACGGCGGGATGCGGGGCCGGGGACATCCTCGCGCTGCTGGCCGCGCTCGGGTCGGTGCGGGAGGGTGACGTGGTGGTCTCGGCCGTCGACGGTTTCCAAGGCTGCGCCGCCGCCGGGGACCGGGTGTGCGGGATGCTGCGCAATGCCGGGGCGGCGGGTCTGGTGACGGACGGGCCGGTGCGCGACTACGCGGGGATCGTCGGTATCGGAATGCCCTGCTGGGCGACCGGCCTCACCCCCGCCTCGCCCTACACCAACGGCCCCGGCACGGTCGGCCTGCCGGTGCAGATCGGCGGGCGGCAGGTGGAGACGGGCGACATGATCGTCGCGGACCATGACGGCGTGGTCGTCGTCCCCTTCGCCCGCATCGACGCGGTGATCGCGAAGCTGGAGACGGTCAGGGCGCTGGAGGCATCCCTCGACGCCGAGATCGCCGACGGCCTCGCCATCCCGCCCTCGACGGTCGAGCTTCTGGCGAGCGCGAAGGTGGCCTACATGTGAGGACGGGCGCACCGTAACCTCTTTCCCCCGCTCCCGGCGAAGACCGGGAGCCTCGCAGGGCGGCGCGTCGATCCTCTAGGCTCAGGACCCATTGACGAGGTACGGTGTTTCTGCCTTACTGCTTTGAA
>JAHDDY010000202.1 GCA_020629115.1 Paracoccaceae bacterium
GCGGCGGCACTACCTGCTGGAGCCCGGCTGGCGCGCCGATGCGGCCATCCAGGGGCTCGGCCGCACGCATCGCTCGGCCCAGGTCAGCGCGCCCTTCTTCCGGGTCTGCACCTCCGATGTGCATGGCGAGAAGCGCTTCACCTCGACGATCGCCAAACGCCTTGACCAGCTGGGGGCCTTGACCAAGGGCCAGCGCGAGACCGGCTCGCAGGGCATGTTCCGCGAGGAGGACAATCTCGAAAGCCCGATCGCGCGGGCCGCACTACGTGGGTATTTCGCCGATCTTGCCGCCGGGCGCGCTGAGGCGATGAGCTACGAGAGCTTCACCGACTGGACGGCCCTGCGGCTGATCGACAAGGACGGGGTGCTCCTTGAGGAGCTTCCCCCGATCCAGCGGTTTCTCAACCGGGTGCTGGCGCTGCCCATCCACATGCAGAACGCGCTCTTTGCCGAGTTCATGCGCCGGATCGCCGATCAGACGGAACGGGCGCGCGCGGCGGGCACGCTCGATCTCGGCGTGGAAACCCTGCGTGGCGAAAAGATCGAACAGGTCTCCACGGAGGATCTCTGGACCTGCCCGAAATCCGGCGCCGTGACGCGGATCATCGGGCTCGAGGTGACCGACCCAGTCCATGTACTGGACGCCAAAGAGGCCATGTCGCGCAATCCCGACAAGCTACCGATGGTTAACCGTGCTTCGGGACGCGCGGCGCTCATCTCGGCGCGTCCTATGCAGATGTATGACGAGGATATTGTTACGCTGATGCTCAAGACAGTGCGGCCCAACGGATCGAGCTATCTGGAGGAGACGCGGTTCGAGTCTTCGGCCTGGGAAGACATCGGAAGGCCCGAGTTCGCACGGCTTTGGGATGCCGAGGCTACGTCCCTGCCAAAAACCACCACGACCAAGCTCTACCTGCTGACCGGGCTCTTGTTGCCGATCTGGAAAGACATTCCGACCACCAATGAGCGCATCTACAGGGTCACGCCGGACGGAGCGACCGCCATGATCGGGCGCACGCTGAGCGAGGAAGGTGCGGCCGCGTTGCGTGCGCGCTTCCTCGTCTCCAGCCCGCAAACACCGCAGGAGATGCTCACCGCCGCCCTTGGCACCACCGCACCTGTCGATCTGGGCCGGGGTCTGACGCTGACCCGCCGCCGGGTCGCAGGCGAGGTGCGTCTCGAGCTTAGCGGCGCGGACAAGGGCATGATCGATGGCCTCAAGGCCCTCGGCTGCTTCACCGAGATCATCGCCTTCCAGCTACGGGTGTTCCTGCCGCATGGGGACGGAATCGACACAGCGGGCATTCTGGCCCGGATCGTGGGGCAGGCACAAGATGCCGCTCCAGTGGCAGCAGAATAGCGAGGAGGGTCCCATGACACTCGATGAAATCAAGGCCGCTGTCGATGCCGGCCAGACCGTGCATTGGGCCAATACCGGTTACGTTGTTCACAAGGACCGGCTCGGCCAGTACCTCATCACCTATGTGCCGAACGGCAGCTGTATCGGCCTGACCGACCGGGGCGGGCACCGGTTGAATGGCAAAGCGGCAGAGTTCTTCATCGCGCAATCGAAGGACGCCGCAGAAAATCCGGGCAGCCAAGCAAGACCAGACGGGCAGGGGAGGGGCGTAGCACCCGGAGGCGCGGGGGCATTCCCACTCGGACGGCAGCTCTGACCCGTGGGCGGGGCTGAAAGGAAAGCAGGCTTTCTGATTTGTGATCCCTCAAGGGGTCGAGAAAGCAATCCCGGATGCGTTGGCAAGAACGTCAGGCACCGGCCAATCCAAAAGGAACCATCCCATGTTCGCAGGAACCCTCACCCGCAATGTCGAGACCGCAGCCGCCGAGTACACCGGCATGATCCACTCGACGCGCTTTGATATCGCCATCCAGCTGGAAGCGCGGGCCAAGATGTCCGCTCGCAGCCCGGATTACGACGTGACGGCGGTCAACAAGTCTGGCCGCAAGGTGCGTATCGGCACGGCCTGGAACGAGACCGGGAATACCAGCGGAAACCCATACATCTCGATGCAGATCGATGTCGGCCTCGGCCCGTTCCGGGTCAACGCAGTGCAGACGAAAGAGGCGCGCGCGGCCCAGAGCGGCGAATTCGAGATCATCCCTCTGGTCTCGAACGGCCTGATGAAATCCGGCTCGATCTCGGGCGAGCTCACCGCCATGGACGCCGACAACGCCTTCACCGGCTACATCGCCAACATGATGTTCGATCTGGAGTTCATGCTGATCGAGAACAGCTACAAGACCGAGGAGACCCACCCTGACTACCGCATCGAGGTCAGCTCGCCCCGGGGCACGCCGATCCGCGTCGGCTCGGCCTGGATGGCCACAAGCAGCCGCACGGGCAATGACTACCTGTCGCTGCTGATCAATACGCCCGATGGCGACTTGCGCGTGAACGCCGTCCAGAACGAAGCACAGCGCGGCGGGCAGACCTTTTCGATCATCCCGTTCATCGATAGCGGTGAGCAGCCGCAGGACGCGGGCGCGGGGCTGTCGCTGGTCGCGTGATCAGCGCACGCGGTTAGACGATACGCACCGAAAGGGGAGCCGTGGGAACACGGTTCCCCTTTTGCCGTGTTTGTTTGGGTCTAAGATCGCTCTACTCTGTGAGCAGGATCCTTCGGCGTTGGACGGCATAGCAATACGAAAACGAACTTTGCGGC
>JAHDDY010000203.1 GCA_020629115.1 Paracoccaceae bacterium
CGCAGTTCGGACAGGAACGAGGTCGCCGTGGTGCTCATGCCGGGGTCGTACCCCGTTCCGGCGAAAGCAATCCTCCTTGTCTGTCAGGCGACTGCCATGCACGTCGTCCGACATTGGGAGGCAACACATCAAGACGGGTGGTGGTCAAGCGCAGTGCTCTCCCTAGAAGTCAGGAACAACGGCTCCTCTCCTGGACCCCGTGTCCGCCCGTCCGAGATCCTCGAACCTGGGAAAGGGGTGCAGATGAAGCCACCAGACACGACGACTTCCTCGGACCCCGCGCCCGGCGGTGTCAAGACTGTCTCGATCGAGTTCAAGCCCACAGGCACCGGCGATCAGTGATGCGCAACCGCGAGCTGCCGCCCGTTCCGGAGGCCTGAGTCCGTGTCCGGCTGGTACGTCGCCTGGGACGGGAAGACCTATCCCGCTCCTCCCCCGCCGGGCTGGACCGAGCGGATCGACGGTCGCTACTGGCCGCCCGACTACCGGCCCGCAGTGTCGACGCCTCCGCCTCCCGGAGCGACGACCACCGCGAAGACAGCAGTCACGACGGCGGCGCGCCCCGGGGTGTGGTCCCGTGTGTGGACCGACCGGTCGCGGAAGGCCAAGGCCGTCATCGCCGGGTCGGCCATCGTCGTGCTGGCGGCGGCCGTCGCAGACGACTCCTCCACCTCAACCGAGGTGGCCGCTGAGTCCTCGAACGCTTCCGTCGAGATCGAGGCGCCCCGGCCGTCGTCGGAGCTCGACCGGTCGTTGATCCCCGCCCCGACGACCTCGACGACATCGGACGCTCCGAACACGACCGCCGGCACGGCGACGACCACCATCGCTCCGGCGGTGTTCGACCCCAGCCCCGTGCTGGCGTCGCTCGAGGTCGTCGACGCCCACGAGCCCGGCGAGCCCTACGACCGCGACACCTATCAGCCGGGCGGCTGGGGTGATGCCGATGGCGACTGCCAGAACACCCGTCACGAAGTCTTGATCCGGGAAAGCGAGATCGAGCCCGTGCTCTCCGAGAACGGTTGCTTCGTGGAGTCCGGCCGATGGACCGACCCGTACACCGGTGAGGTCTACACCGACGCCCGCGACGTGACGATCGATCACGTCGTCCCACTGGCCGAGGGACATCGCGCCGGCGGCTGGGCGTGGTCCGGTGAGACGCGGGAGGCGTTCGCCAACGACCTCGACGATCCGGGTGCGCTCGCCATCGCCGGCGCCTCGGTCAACCAGTCGAAGGGCGACTCGCCGCCGGACGTCTGGCGGCCGCCTGACGAGTCGGCGTGGTGTGGCTACGCGCAGGACTGGGCGAACCGCAAGGCCGCATGGGGCCTGACGGTGCGCCCGGCCGAGCTCGCCGCGCTCGAGGAGATGCTGGCAACGTGTGACGCCGAGTTCGAGATCCGCCCATTCCTGGATCCCGGCCCCACCACGACGACGTCAGCGCCCACAACAACCACGACCGAGCCAACGACCACCACCACGGCCGTGGCAACGACAACCTCGACGACCGCCGCGCCGGCCACCACCGCCGACCCGGCCTGCGACCCGAACTACAGCGGCTGCGTGCCCATCGCCTCCGACGTCGACTGCGCCGGGGGAAGCGGAAACGGACCGGCCTACGTGCGAGGACCGGTGCAAGTGCTTGGCCGAGACATCTACGGACTCGACCGCGACAACGACGGGATCGGCTGCGAATGAGCTGGATGATCACCAGACGACAGGGGCGTCTACATGACAAACATCTGGGGTAGCGCAACGAGCGAGTCGGCCATCCGGAACGGCGCGTTCCACTGGCTGGCGCAACAAACCGATGGCGGTGAGCGACCCGTGTCGTGGTCGCAGCTCCAGCAGGGCTACATCGTCAACGGCGAGCCGGTGACGATGATCGGGGCACATGGCATCTGGAAGCCGCGCCAACTCGAACTTCCGATCTCCGTCACGACAGCCCCGCCGAAGCCCGGACGACCGGCTCCCTACGACGACGAGATCGATGCCGACGGTCTGCTTCGCTACCGGTATCGAGGGACGGACCCGAACCACCGCGACAACGTCGGGCTTCGGGAGCTCATGCACCGTCAGGAACCGCTCGTCTATCTCCACGGCGTCGAGAAGGGCTGGTACCTCGCAACCTGGCCCGTGCTGATCGTCGAGGACCGGCCGACCGAGCTTGCCGTCAAGGTCATGCTCTCGAACCCACAGATGTTTGACTCGTCGCTCGCTCCAGACGTGGCGGACCGCGCCGAGGCTCGCTACTACTCACGGCTCACGAAAGTCCGGCTCGACCAGGCCCAGTTCCGGTCACGCGTGATGCGGGCGTATCGACGCCAATGCTCGGTCTGCCACCTGCGACACGAGAACTTGCTCGACGCTGCGCACATCCGACCGCACGCACTCGGGGGCAGCTCGGCAACCTCCAACGGACTGTCGCTGTGCAAAATCCACCACGCTGCGTTCGATCACCACATCCTCGGTGTCGACCCGAACCTCGTCGTCCGTATCCGTGAAGACGTGCTGGACGAGGTCGACGGCCCGATGTTGCGTCACGGAATCCAGGAGATGGAGGGTCGTCGGCTACTGCTCCCAAGCTCCGTTGGCGATCGCCCCGACGCCGCGGTCGTCGAGGAACGCTACGAGGCGTTTCGGATGCGATGATCGGACAGCGAACGATC
>JAHDDY010000204.1 GCA_020629115.1 Paracoccaceae bacterium
CTGGGGCATGGGCGCCCTCGCCATCATCTGGTGGGAGGCCGCGGAGTTCGTCGTCCAGGAGCTCGGCACGGCCGGGCTCGGCCTGACCTATGAAGACACCGTCGGCGATCTGCTGCTGTCATCCACCGGCGGCGCCGTCGGTGCGGCCGTGACTCTGATGAGAGTCACCCCTAGAGGGGATACCACGACACCTTAGGTTCGGCACCTAGGTTGAGTTTGGCCTGAAATCTCAGGTTGTCCGATCAAAACCGGGTGCCGACATGACAGTCGTACAGCGGATCAGCTTCCGACGATTCAAGCAGTTCAATGACCATACGGTCGACGTGAATGACGATCCCCTCACCCTGGTTGCGGGCACGAACAATTCGGGGAAGTCGTCTCTTCTCCAAGGATTCGCCGTTTGGGAGTTCTGCCGCACAGTGCTGATGGCGGAGAAAGGACCCGAGGTCTTCCTGGAGGGAGGCGGAAGGACTCAGGGTCTCGGCATGGGTGACGACGAGTTCTCGCCCATCAACCTCCCGTCGCTCAAACACTTGTGGACGAACCTACGTGCGCAGAAGGTCGCTGGCGTCGACGATGACGGCTACACGCTGACGATTCGCGTCGACTGGACCGGAGCAAACGGCGATCGGCACCTGGAGTTTGCGCTCGCGCTGTCCAACGATCGACTCTTCCTCCGGGTGAACGACTCAGATCTCCAAGAGGGAGACCCGATCCCCCGAGTGGCCTACCTGCCGCCGTTCGCTGGCATCACCGACCGGGAGGAGCGTCTTCCCGGAGCCATACGACGCCGCCGAATCGGCGAAGGCCTCGCTGGGGCAATTCTGCGCAACCTGCTACTCGACATGCAGGAGGAGAACAGTCGCCGAAGACGGGAGCTACGAGGGGCTCGGACCAAGCTGACGGAACGTGATCTACGCGACCTCAGGGCCACCGATCCATGGGAACTACTGCAGCAGGCACTCCGAACGACGTTTGGAGCGCAGCTCATAGTCCTTCCGTTCAACGACGCCTACCACTCCTACATCCGAGTCGAGATCGAGAAGGGAGTGAGCGAGGGCCATCAATTTAGGCGGCACGCCGGCTACAACAAGCGTGACTTGATGGTCGAAGGCAGCGGATTCCTCCAGTGGCTGGGCGTCTACACACTCGCAACGAGCGGAGACGTTGACCTTCTTCTCCTGGACGAACCAGATGCACACCTGCATAGCTCCCTGCAAGAGCAACAGATGCTTCAGCTGGAGACTCTTGCCAAGGCCACGAAGAAGCAAGTTCTCGTCGCCACCCACTCGAGCGAGCTCCTAAGCAACACCGATGCCGCGAAGATTCTCAGAATCCGTGGGACCTCGAGTGCCTACCTGAGATCAGAGTCGGACAAGGTCGGCCTTCTGTCCGGCCTTGGCTCAGACTTCTCCCCGCGCCTGCAGGCCATTCACAAGACCAAGCGGATTCTCTTCGTTGAAGGTTCCAGCGACGAGGGAATCTTGAAGGCGTTCGCTGAGACCCTCGGACGAGAGTGGCCGTCCGGATGGACCGTGTGGAGGATGAGCCGCGGGCACAAGGAGCGAAAGCAACTCGTCGAGGCGCTGCAGTCCGAGATCCCCGGGCTCAAGGCGATCAGTCTCGTAGACCGAGACCACATGGCACGAGCGAACGTTGACAGGGATCTACGTGACAAGTCCGTCCAGCACAGCGACTCGACCCTGTGCCTTGCGTGGCGACGACGACACATCGAGTGCTACCTGCTCGACCCTGGCGCCATCGCCAGGTGTCTTGGTCAAAACGAGAGTGATGTTCGAGACTCCTTTGCTGAGTTCGGCCTTGCTGTTCCCCCCTCCTTCAGGGACTCGGATGCCCCCCAGGCGCTGATGGATGCCGATGCAAAGTCGATCCTGCGAACTGACGAATCGGCGATCCTCGGATCGCCAGGTCGCCGTATCTTCGAACTAGCGAAGGAGATCTCAGCCGCCGATCTCTGCGAAGACATCAGAACCTTCTTCCAACAGCTAGATAGTTGGGCCTGATCGCCCCACCGCCTGCTGGTCGTCCACCGGCGGGGCGGTCGGCGCCGCCGCGACGATCTGGATCGTCGGAAGGCGTCAGTCGAGCTCGTAGGCGAGCTGATGCCGCGCCTGGTACAGCTGCATCTCACCGGCACCCGGCACCTCGATCATCGCCACGAGCCCGAAGCCCTGGTCGACGATCTCGCCGACCACGGCACCCTTGGCCCGCAACTCCGCCGACGTCGCCTCGATGTCGTCGCACATGAGCGAGCAGTGGTGACTGGCCGGCACCCCGTATGCCTCGCCGCCGGGGCCCAAGGCCGGATGCACACCCAGCTCCGACGGGGTCGTCTTGAAGATCAGCCAGCCACCGCCGTCGTCGACGTGGGGCCACTCGAGCACGTCGCGGAAGAACGCACGCGTCGCCTCCGCGTCGTCGGAGTAGATGAGCGTGTGGAACCCGTTGATCATCCGCCCACTGTCCGCCCTCCGCACCGCATGGTCAAGCGCGAAGAACACCGCCGGAGCTGTCGCCGTTCCCACCGATCCGGCCGAATCCGGCCCCGAAGTGACGAACCCGTGCAAGGCTGACCGGATGACCGCCGCGTTCGAACTCTGCTCTCGTGCCGTCGAGGAGCTGGCCGCCCACAATC
>JAHDDY010000205.1 GCA_020629115.1 Paracoccaceae bacterium
TCAGCCCACCCGTTTGGTGACGACCTTAGGTCAGATGACCCCACAAATGGGGGGCCGAGCGCCAAGCGCTCGGGTCTGCACCGTAAGGCGTGCGTCAGGAACGTGTGGCGTCGCGGGCCCCACGTCCCATGATCCGGCGGCTCGCCGGACGGGCCTGCTCAGGCGCGATCGGTCGGGCGTCGGCGATCGTCCGACCGGAGATGCGCCATGAGGACTGCTGCGATCCGTTCCCCCGCTCGGCCGTCCCAGAGTGCGGGGCATCGCGCCGCTGGTCGGTTGGAGAGCACGTCGCTCGCCGCCGACCGAATCGCGGTCGGATCGGTTCCGACGAGGCGGTTCGTCCCCTCGCTGATCGTGATGGGGCGTTCCGTGTTCTCGCGCAGCGTGAGGCAGGGCACCCCGAGTGCGGTGGTCTCTTCCTGGATGCCGCCGGAGTCGGTGAGGACGAGTGCGGCGCCGGCCTGGAGCGCCAGGAAGTCGAGGTATCCCTGGGGCTCGATGATCCGGAGCGACGGTGCGATGCCGAGCTCGGTGAGCTTGCCGGCGGTTCTCGGATGGGCGGGGAACACGAGGGGAATGTGCTCGGAGATGTCGTTCAAGGCGCCGATCAGGCCGCCGAGCACATCGGGTTCGTCGACGTTGGACGGTCGGTGCAGCGTCACGACGCCGTAGGTCCCCGGTGCCAGGGCGAGGTCGTCGAGTGTGGACCGTTTGCGAGCGCGCTCGGTGTTCGCGAGCAACGTGTCGATCATCACGTTGCCGACCAGATGGATCTGGTCGGCGCGGTAGCCCTCCGCTCGAAGGTTGTCGACCGCGTCCGGCGACGGAGCGAAGAGGAGATCGGCCGTCCGGTCGGCGACGACCCGGTTGACCTCCTCGGGCATCGACCAGTCCCGGCTGCGCAGGCCGGCTTCGACGTGGGCCACCACGAGGCCCGCCTTGGCCGCCACGATCGAGCAGGCGAGCGTCGAGTTCACGTCGCCGACCACCACGACGGCGTCCGTGGGGGTCGTCTCGAGATGTCGCTCGAACTCGATCATGATGCGGGCGGTCTGCTCGGCATGGCTGCCGGACCCGATGCCGAGGTGCACCTCCGGCGCCCGCAGGCCGAGGTCGTCGAAGAAGACGTCGGACATCGCGGCGTCATAGTGCTGACCCGTGTGGATGAGATCGGTGGTTGCGCCGGCGGCGTCGAGCGCGTCGACGACCGGCTTGATCTTCATGAAGTTGGGTCGAGCGCCGGCAACGCAGGCGATGCGCATCAGAGGTACTCGACGTTCTCGGCGGGGGAGAGGTGGTGTCGGGTGTCGAGCAGGTAGCTGGCGTGTCGCACCACCAGCTCGTAGTCGACGTCCCGATGGTTGGTGATGAGCACGACGGCATCGGCCGCCGCCAGCTCGGACTCGTCGAGTGCGACGTGGCGGAGTTCGACCCCTGCGTCGTACTCGGTCACCCATGCGTCGTGCACCGCGAGGTCGGCGCCGAGAGCGGCCAGGCCACGGAGCACACCGGTCGCCGGCGTCTCCCGTGCGTCGTTGGAGTTCGGCTTGTAGGCCACGCCGAGCACGAGCACCTTCGAGCCGTTGACGGGCTTGCGGCGTTGGTTCAGCCCGGCCTGGACCCGGTCCACGACGTGGCCGGGCATGTTGTCGTTGATGTCGTTCGCGATCTTCACGAAGCGGGACACCGTGCCGAGCTCGCGCTCGAACTGCCACGAGAGGTAGGTCGGGTCGATGGGGAGGCAGTGCCCGCCGACACCGGGACCGGGGTAGAAGGGCATGAAACCGAACGGCTTCGACGATGCCGTCTCGATCACGTTCCAGATGTCGATGCCCAATGCCTTGGCGTTGATGGCGAGCTCGTTCACGAGCGCGATGTTGACATGGCGGAAGGTGTTCTCGAGCAGCTTGGCCATCTCGGCCTCGCGCGTGCCGCCGGCAGAGACGGTGCGGTCGACGAGCTGGTCGTAGAACGCCTGGATCACCTCGAGCGAGGCCGCATCGACCCCCGACACGATCTTCGGTGTCTTCTCGAACGTCCAGGTGGTGTTGCCGGGATCGATGCGTTCGGGCGAGAACCCCAGATGGAAGTCGGCGCCGACGGCCAGGCCGGATCGATCCTCGAGGATCGGGCCGACGAAGGTCTCGGTGGTTCCGGGGTAGGTGGTCGACTCGAGCACGACCGTGCACCCGGGGGTGATGTGTTCCCCGATGATCTCCGCGGCCGACCGGATGTAGGACATGTCGGGTGCGCCGTCTCGGAGCGGCGTCGGCACGGTGATCACGGCGATGTCGAAGCCGTCGAGTGATTCGGCATCGGAGGTCGGGCGGAATCGACCCGTCCCGAGTGCTGCGACGACATCGGCGTCGGTGATGTCGTCGATGTAGGACCGGCCGTTCTCGAGATCAGCGATCTTGGCCTTGTCGAGGTCGAACCCCACGACGTCGAAGCCGGCCTCGACGGCGCGCATGGCGACCGGAAGCCCGACGTATCCCTGCCCGATGATGATGGTCTTCTGCACCCGAACCCTCCCGAGTTGGAACCCGACGGGAGCGTAGGTGGTGTGCCCCATCGGCTTCCCGGGTCATGCGACCCATCCCCAAGGCGGGGGATGTCTGAAAGACTGGTCGCCGTGGCAGAATA
>JAHDDY010000206.1 GCA_020629115.1 Paracoccaceae bacterium
CCATCGGTGCGCCGTACCTTGAACCACACACACCGGAATGGCGAGGGGGGATTCGCCGGGAAAGTCCTATGATCCGCCGCACCATGGTTGCATCATGGGCCGCATGACAACCGATCTTCTCGACCGCGCCCCCTTCATCGCCGCCTGCACCCGGCTCCTGGAACTCGATGCCGGCCCGCGCGTGCTGTCGGTCGAGGCGGGGTACGGCGAGGGCAAGACCGTCTTCGCCGGATTGTGGCGCGACGCACTGGCGGACGGGCCGCACGTGCCGGTGCCGTTCAATGCGTGGCGGTCCGACCATGCGGACGACCCCCTCGCCGTCTTTCTCGCCGCGCTCGCCGAGGCGGTGCCCCTGCCGGAAGGACAGGCTGGGAAGGACAAGGCGAAGAAGGTGCTCGGTGCCTTCCGCAAGATCGGTGTGGCCGGTGCGAGGGCCGCCGCGACGGTCGTTGTCGGAAAGGCGGTCGATCAGGCGACGGATGGCGTACTCGACCTGATTCGCACCGCTCAGGACGACGAGGGGAAGGATCATGCCGCTCATCTGCAGGCCTTTCTCGACGGCGCTGACAAAAACATCGACAAGGCATTGACGGGCGCGATTATGGATCAGCTCACGGCGATGACCTTTCGCCGTACCGCCCTGCCGAACGTCCTCGACACCATCCACGCCGCCCTGATCGGCCCGGGCGGGGAGGAGGGCAAGGTCGTCGTCCTCATCGACGAGCTGGACCGCTGCCGCCCGGATTTCGCCGTGGGGCTGCTGGAGGCGGTCAAGCACCTGTTCGAGGATCACCCCGGCTTCCGCTTCGCCCTGATGCTCAACCCCGCGCGGCTGGAGGCGACGGCGGGGTCGATGTACGGGGTCGTGGAGGGCGGCGAGCGGTACCTGACGAAGTTCATCGACCAGCGCCTGCGCTTGCCGGTGAGCGACGCGGGCCGGCGGCGGTTCATGGCCGCGCGGGCGGAGGGCCTCGGTTCGTACACGCCCTGGGCGGAGGGGCTGACGGTGCTGGGGAGCAGGGACACCCTCGACCTGCCCGCCTTCGCGGCGGAACACGGGTTTTCGCTGCGGGAAATCGGGCAGGCGTTCGATACGGCACGGCTGACGTTTGCACTCTACCCCGGCGAGCCGGTCGAACCGACGTTTCTGCTCGCGCTGGCGCTGTGTCAGCACAGGGAGTTGGAGGGGCCGAAGCTTCTTAAGGATGATCGAACGGGGTTTGAAAGAAAGTACAAGCCTTATGCTGCTGTAACAGCATCCTACAAAACCTTAGATGCTTTTAGAGCAAACTATGAATTTTATTCAGAGTATAATGAATGGAAGAATGATCCCAATAAAATTGAAGAATCTGCTGAGGAAAATTCTAACCTCAAACTATTAAGAGATGAATGCTTTTCCTATGAAGATTACTATGAGTTGATATTCGGAAATATAAATATCAGTTTTGATCGCATCAATATTGTTGTAAGCAACTCTCTTCGAAGCAAGTTACTTAAAAGACCTCTGTACAAGAATCCACAAGGGCGGATCGAGGAAGAGTCCTTGTTTAATAACGCCATTCGCTCCTTCGTCCTCCATCACATCGGTCTCCTCGAAAAAACCGCTGCCTTCGCCATCCCGTCCGACGCCGCCCCCTAATCCTCCCCCTTCCCCAACCGCTCGATCGCGGCGAAGTCCAGCAGGTCGTCCGCCCGGGCCGCCGCCTCGCGCCGCGCGGTGTCGAACGTCTCGAAGCGGTCCTCGGCCAGGGCCTTCGCCACGTCCGCCTTCACCGTGCCCGCATGGGTCAGCAGGTCGCGGTCGTTGAAGGACAGGAAGGCGTCGAGCTTCTCCAGCCATTGCGCCATGGTCACGGGCTTGCGGCGCTTGGCCTGGTCCTCGGCGTAGTCGAGATACATGGTGACGATGCGGTTCAGCTCCTCGACCTCCGCCGCCGCGAGGTAGTTCTTCGCCGTGCCCACGTCGCCCTTGCGCACCACCGTCCCGCGCCAGGCGGTCAGGCCCATGTTCGGCGCGTCCGGGTCCGCGCGGGCGGCGATCAGCTCGGCGGCGGTGCGGCCCGTGACGGCCCAGAGCATCTTGTTCTGCACCTGGCGGAAGAACAGGGCCGTCGTCTCGGCCTTGGCGTCGTAGTCCACGGCGGTGGCGTAGAGGTCGCGGATCTTCTGGTAGAAGCGCTTTTCCGAGGCGCGGATATCGCGGATACGGGCGAGCCATTCGTCGAAATAGTCCCAGGCCTCGGCCTGGCTCAGCTTGGCGTCGTCCATCGCGAAGCCCTTGACGAGATACTCCTTCAGCACCGTGTTCGCCCAGCGGCGGAACTGCGCGCCGCGGGGGCTGCGCACGCGGAATCCCACGGCGAGGATGGCGTCGAGATTGTAGAGCTTCAGCGTCCGGCGCACCTGCCGCGCGCCTTCGGTTCGAACTACCGAGGAATCCTCGGTGGTTGCCCCCTCCTCCAGCTCGGCATCGGCGTAGATGTTCTTCAGGTGCAGGCCCACATTGTCCGTGGACACGTCGAACAGGGCCGCCATCTCCGATTGCGCCAGCCAGACCGTGCCGTCCGTCACGCGCAGCTCGACCTGCGCGGCCCCGTCCTCGGTGCGGTAGAGCACGAAATCGCTCATCGCC
>JAHDDY010000059.1:0-15169 GCA_020629115.1 Paracoccaceae bacterium
TGGCTGGGGAACGTGGATTCGAACCACGACCGACGGAGTCAGAGTCCGCTGTTCTACCGTTAAACTATTCCCCACCAGGGTGCGCTGGCTATAGGCGCTGTCGGGCGGGCTTGTCAACGGGAAGATTGACCGCGTCGTCGCAGGGGCGAGAGCGGCGTTTCCCTTTGGCGGGAAAGGGGTAAGATGGTCGCCCGTCATACCGCGATCCAGGGGGTGCGCCCGATGTCCCGCTCGGAAATCCGATTCCTGCTCAACGATCGTCCCGTCTCCCTCGACGGGGCGGGGGCGAGCACGACGCTGCTCGATCATCTGCGGCGCGACCGTCGCCTGACGGGGACGAAGGAGGGATGCGCGGAGGGCGATTGCGGGGCGTGCACGGTGCTGGTCGGGCGGCTGCGGGACGGCGTTCTCGCCTACGAGCCGGTCAACGCCTGCATCCGTTTCCTGCCCTCGCTCGACGGATGCCACGTCGTCACCGTCGAGCATCTGCGCGGGGCGGACGGGGGGCTGCATCCGGTGCAGCGGGCGATGGTCGAGCATCACGGCAGCCAGTGCGGCTTCTGCACGCCGGGCATCGTCATGGCGCTCTACGCGTTGTGGATGGCCGATGCCAACCCGAGCGAGGAGGCGGTGGAGACGGCGTTGCAGGGAAACCTGTGCCGCTGCACCGGCTATGCACCCATCGTCCGCGCGGCGCAGGATATCGCGGGGGACCCGGCGGCGGACCCGCTTCATGCGGAGCGCGAACGCGTGGCGGCGCAGCTGACGGCATGGGCGGACGGGTCGCGGGTCGATACGGGCGGGCCGGACCGCGCGCTCCTGCCCGCCGATGCGGACGATCTGGCCGGGCTGCTGGTCGCGATGCCCGAGGCGACGGTCGTCGCCGGGGCCACCGATGTGGGCCTGTGGGTGACGAAGCACCTGCGCGATATCGCCCCGGCGATCTTCATCGGCCATCTGGAGGACCTGCGCCGCATCGAGGAGGGGGCGGACACCCTGCGCATCGGGGCGGGCGCGAGCTACGAGGATTGCGCGCCGGTGCTGGCCCGGCATTTCCCGCATCTGGCGGCGTACTGGAACCGCATCGCGGGGTGGCAGGTGCGGGCCATGGGCACCGTGGGGGGCAACATTGCTAATGGCTCGCCCATCGGCGACACGCCCCCCGCGCTCATCGCGCTGGGCGCGCGGCTGGTGCTGCGCCGGGGCGAGGCGCGGCGGACGATGCCGCTGGAGGACTTCTTCCTCGATTACGGCAGGCAGGACCGGCGCGAGGGCGAGTTCGTCGAGGCGGTCGAGGTGCCACTGGACACGGGGGTGCATCACGCGGCCTACAAGATATCCAAGCGCCGGCACGACGATATCTCGGCGGTCGCCGCCGCGTTCGGCATCCGGGTCGAGGCGGGGCGCATCGCCGGGGCGCGCATCGCCTTCGGCGGCATGGCCGGGGTGCCGAAACGGGCGCGCCGCGCGGAGGCGGCGTTGATCGGCAGGGACTGGAGCGAAGACGCCTTCCTCGCCGCCGCCGGGACGCTGCCGGACGATTTCGCGCCCCTGAGCGATTGGCGCGCCTCCGCCGAGTACCGGATGACGGTGTCGAGGAACCTGTTCCGGCGGTTCTGGATCGAGCGGGGGGACGCGGCATGAGCGCGGCGATACGGGGCGACGTGCATACCTCACAGCCGCACGATTCGGCGCACAAGCACGTCACGGGCCGGGCCGAGTATACCGACGACATCCCCGAGCCGGCGGGCACGCTGCACGCGTATCTCGGCCTGTCGGAATGCGCGCACGGGCGGGTGACGCGGCTCGACCTCGATGCCGTGCGCGCGGCCCCCGGCGTGGTCGGGGTGCTGACGGGGGCGGACGTGCCGGGGGCCAACGATATCAGCCCCATGCATCTGGACGACGAACCGATCTTCGCGGGCGATACGGTGCAGTTCTGGGGCCAGCCCCTCTTCGCCGTGGTGGCCGGGACGCGCGATGCGGCCCGGCGGGCGGCGATGCTGGCCGAGGTGGCGTATGACCCGCTCCCCCACGCGCTCGACCCGGAGGCCGCGATGGCCGCCGACTATCCCCACGTCACCGCGCCGCTCACGCTGCAACGCGGGGATGCGGACGGGGCGCTCGATGCCGCGCCGCACCGGATAACCGGGCGGATGCGGGTCGGCGGGCAGGACCATATGTACCTCGAAGGGCAGATCGCCTTTGCCCTCCCCGGCGAGGACGACGAGATCACCGTCTTCTCCTCGACCCAGCATCCCAGCGAGACGCAGATGATGGTCGCCCATGCCTTGGGCGTGCCGACCGGGGCCGTGACGGTGAAGGTGCGGCGGATGGGGGGCGCGTTCGGGGGCAAGGAGACGCAGATGAACCTGTTCTGCGCCGTTGCCGCTATCGCGGCCAAGCGCTGGAACCGGGCCGTCAAGCTGCGCCCCGACCGCGACGACGACATGACCGCCACCGGCAAGCGGCACGACTTCCTGATCGACTACGATGTGGGCTACGACGATTCGGGGCGGATCGAGGGGGTGCGCGCTACGCTCGCCGCCCGCTGCGGCTTTTCCGCCGATCTGAGCGGGCCGGTGACGGATCGGGCGCTGTTCCATGCGGACAACGCCTACTACTATCCGAACGTCCATCTGCAATCGCGGCCCATGAAGACGAACACGGTCTCGAACACCGCCTTTCGCGGCTTCGGCGGGCCGCAGGGGGTCATCATGGCCGAGCGGGTGATCGAGGAGATCGCCTATGCCCGGGGCATGGACCCGCTCGACGTGCGCAAGGCGAATTTCTACGGCGGACCGGGGCGGGACGTGACGCCCTATCACCAGACCGTGGAGGATTGCATCATCGACCGGCTGGTGGGCGAGCTGGAGGAAAGCGCGGACTACCGCGCCCGCCGCGCGGCCATCGTCGCGGAGAACGCGAAGGGCGGTGTGATGCGGCGGGGCATCGCGCTGACGCCGGTGAAGTTCGGCATCTCCTTCACCGCGACGTGGTTCAACCAGGCGGGTGCGCTGATCAACGTCTACCGCGACGGGTCGGTCAGCCTGAACCACGGCGGGACGGAGATGGGGCAGGGGCTGAACACCAAGGTCGCGCAGGTCGTCGCGAACGCCTTCGGCATCGACCTGTCCCATGTGCGCATCACCCGCACCAGCACGGGCAAGGTGCCCAACACCTCGGCCACCGCCGCCTCGTCCGGGACGGACCTGAACGGCATGGCCGCCCTCGACGCCGTCGAGCAGATCAAGGCCCGCCTCGCGGCGTTCGCCGCCGAGCGGTACCAGGCAAAGGCCGAGGACGTGCGGTTCGAGGGGAACGCGGTGCATGTGGGCGGCGAGGCGGTGCCCTTCGCGGACATGATCGCCATGGCCTACATGGAGCGCGTCCACCTGTCGGCCGCCGGTTTCTACAAGACGCCGAAGATCCATTGGGACCGCGCGGCGGGCAAGGGGCGGCCCTTCTACTACTACGCCTACGGCGCGGCGGTGTCGGAGGTGGAGATCGACACGCTGACGGGGGAATACACCGTCGAGCGCGCCGATATCCTGCACGACGTGGGCCGCTCGCTGAACCCGGCGCTCGATCTGGGGCAGGTGGAGGGGGCCTTCGTGCAGGGCGTCGGCTGGCTGACGGTGGAGGAGCTGTGGTGGGACGATGCGGGGCGCCTGCGCACCCACGCGCCGTCCACCTACAAGATCCCCCTCGCCTCCGACCGCCCGCGTATCTTCAACGTGAAACTGGCGGACTGGTCCGAGAACCGCGAGCCGACGATCCGCCGGTCCAAGGCGGTGGGCGAGCCGCCGCTGATGCTGGGGATATCGGTGGTCGAGGCGCTGTCCATGGCGGTGGCGAGCGTGGCGGAGTACCGGACATGCCCCCGCCTCGACACGCCGGTCACGCCCGAACGGGTGCTGATGGCGGTCGAGAGGCTGCGCGGGGCATGAACACCCCCGGCGCGATCGGCGATTTCCTCCGCGAGGAGGGCGAGGCGGTCACCGTGCGGGTGGTCGCGGTGCACGGCTCGGCCCCGCGCGAGGCGGGGGCGTGGATGATGGTCTCGCGCGGGCGCACCCTCGATACCATCGGCGGCGGACGGCTCGAATACATGGCCATCGACGCCGCGCGCGCGATGCTGGAGGAGGGCGTCGGGACGCGGGAGATGGACGTGCCGCTGGGACCGGAGATCGGGCAATGCTGCGGCGGGCGCGTGCGGCTCGCCCTGTCGCGCGACCATCCCCGGGCCGAGGCGCATGCGGCCTGGGACGCGCGCCCGGCGGTCTATCTCTTCGGGGCCGGGCATGTGGGCCGGGCGATGGCCCATCTGCTCCAGCACATGCCCTTCCACACGCATCTCGTCGACACGCGCTCCGGCGAGGTCTACTACCGTCCGCTGCGTTTTCAGTCGCGGCCCGAGGTGGAGCGGATCGTCACTCCCCTGCCCGAGGCAGAGATCGGGAAGGCGTCGCCGGGGGCCGCCTACGTCATCGCGACCCACGATCACGGCCTCGATTTCCTGCTGACCGAGGCGGCGCTGGCGCGGGGGGACGCGGCCTATGTCGGCCTGATCGGCTCGACCACCAAGCGGGCACGGTTCGAGCGGCAGTACGGCGGGCCGGCCGAGGCGCTCACCTGCCCCATCGGCGGGCCGGGGGGCGACAAGCGCCCGGCGGTCATCGCCGCGCTGACGGTGGCGGACGTGACCCGCGCGCTGACGGCGGCGCGCGCCTGAGCCGCTCATCCGTGACGGCAGTCACATCCACCTGATTCGACCTCAGGTAGTCCGGTGCGCGAAGGCCAAGGCGCCTTCGCGACGACCGTGCCCGTCCTGCCGGAGAGAGACGATGACGACCGACCGCATCCCCCCGATCGACCCCGATATCCTTCTCGCCTTCGGCATCCTGTCCGGCGCGCTGAGCGTGCTGGGCTTCATCCCCTACGTCGTGGATACCCTGCGCCGGCGGACGAAGCCGGAGCGGGCCTCGTGGCTCATCTGGTCGGTACTCGGCTCGATCGCCTTCTTCTCGCAGGTCTACGAGGAGGCGACGCATTCGCTGTGGTTCGCGGGGGTGCAGGTGGGCGGGACGATCCTGATCTTCCTGCTGTCGATCCGCTTCGGGGCGCACGGCTATATGAGCCGTCGCAACCGGGTCATCTTCGCCTGCGCCTTCGCGGGGCTGGTGCTGTGGTACTTCACGGAGACGGCGGTCTATGCGCTGGCCGTCACCATTTCCGTCAGCCTGCTGGGCGGGGCGGTGACGGTGCTCAAGGCCTATCGCGAGCCGGAGACGGAGACGCTGAGCACGTGGGTGCTGGCGCTCGTCGCCTCGGTCTGCGCGGTGCTGTCGGTGGGGGCGGTCGACTGGGTGGTGCTGGCCTATCCGCTCTATCTGCTGGCGCTCTATGCCGCCATCGTCGGGGCCATCCTGATGGGACAGGCGCGCATGGCGGCGGTGCCGGGGCGGTGGGTTCCCCGGAACCGGCGCGGTCACTGAACCGCGCCCGTCCCCCGCTCCACCGGCAGGCCGCTGGGCACGGTCCCGGGGATGCCGAGCCGCCCGGCCCGCGCCGTCTCGCCGGTCAGGGCATGGAGAAAGGCGACGAGGGCGTCCACCTCCGCATCCGACAGCGCGACCGGCTCGATATCGAGCGCCCGCGCCTGGCGCGCCATCTCCCGCGCGTCCGACTGGACGACGAAATCCACCGCCGCGAAGCCGGGCAGGGGCGGCAGGGCGGCCATCGCGCGCGTCCACGCGCCGCTCATCCCGACAGGGTCGAGGTGGTGGCGGACGATGCCCTCCAGCGTCGGATAGGCCCCGTTATGGCCGTAGGGCGCGGTCAGGGCGACGTTGCGCAGCATGGGCGTGCGGAAGCGGTAGGCATCCTCCAGCGCATCCGATTCGGCCATCCGCCCCACGTCCCGCGCCATGGGGTCGAACCGGCGCGTCCGACCGGGGCCGAAGGCGGGCAGGCCCAGCGCGTGGAAACCCTGATCGCTCAGCAGCGGCCCGCTGTGGCAGCGCGCGCAATCCGCCTTGCCGTAGAACAGGTCCATCCCCGCGCGCGCCTCGGCGTCCAGGGCATCGGCATCGCCCGCGAGATGGCGGTCGAAGGGGCTGTCGCGGCTTTCCCACTCGTGCGCCATGAAGGCGGCCAGCGCGTTGGCGATATCGGCGATGTCCACCTCGCTGGGGTGGTCCACGTCGTCGAAGGCGGCGACGAAGCGCGCGCCGTACTCGTCGATCCCCCGCACCCGCTTGGCGAGGATGGGCCAGGCGGCGTCGATGCGGTCGTGGACCGCGCCCGCGATCTCGTTCTCCTTCGGGTTGCCTGCCATCTCGAACTGCGCGACCAGCGGAAAGACGGCCTGGGCGGCGAGGAGCGAGTCGAAGCCGGTCGGGAGCCATTCCTCCGCGGGGGAATCGAAGCCGTTGCCGTAATTGTCCGACACGCTCAGCCGCCCGTCGTGGAACAGCGTGCGCAGGTCCGTCGCGCCGAGGTTCCAGAGCGGGGTGGCGTTGCGCGGGATGCGCTTGCGGATGGCGTCCGCCCCCTCGCCGTCGACCCGCGCGGGGCCGAGGCCGCGCCCGCCCTCGCCGATGCCCAGCGACACCCCGTCGCCCGTGCCGAAATCGGGGTGGTGGCAGGTGGCGCAGGCGATATTCCTGTTGCCGGAGAGGATGGGGTCGTAGAACAGCAACTGCCCCAGCTCGGCCCTGGCCGCATCCACGGGCGCGAAATCGTCGGCGGTCAGCGGGCGGGGCAGGTCCGTCGCCATCGCGGCGGGGGCGAGGAACAGGGAGAGGAGGGCGGCATGACCCGTATTCTTGCGCTTGGCGCGCTTCTGCTGCTCGTGGCCGTGCCCGCGCGGGCCGATATCGAGGCGGCGCGCGATCTGATGGAGGCCGGGGAGTTCGAGGCGGCGCGCGCGGCGCTTGCCCCCGCCGCCCGCTCCGGCAACGCCGATGCCGAGGAGCTGATCGGCGTGATGTACGCCATGGGTCTCGGCGTCGAGCGCGACGACGTGCGCGCCTTCGAATGGTACATGCGCGCCTCGATGAAGGGGCATCCGGGGGCGCAGTCGGGCATCGGCTGGTACTACGAGGTCGGGCGGGGCCTGCCCGCCCCGGACCTCGTGCGCGCCTACCTGTGGTACGCGCTCTCGGCCATCGGGGGCGACCCCGACGCGGCCATCAGCCTGGAGGACATCACGCGGCGGATGACGCCGGAGGAGATCGGGAAGGCGCATGTTCTGATCGACGACTACAAGGGGTGGATGTATCCGTTCCGGTGATCCACCCTAGGCCATGCCGCCCGGCGTTTGAAGCCCCCGCGGCGTCGTCAGGCGGCCCTCGCCGCCGGGGCGGCCGCCGAGACGCGGAAGGCCGGGATGGTGAGCGTGACGGTCGTGCCCTCGCCGCTGCGGCTTTCCAGCGTCGCGTCGCCGCCATGGGCCTGCATCAGCGCGCGGACGATGGGCAGGCCCAGCCCCGTGCCCTGCTTGTCGGAGACTCGGGTGTAGCTGGACCGGGCGTAGACGCCCCAGACCAGATCCACCTCGCCCTCCGGGATGCCGCATCCCCGGTCCCGCACGCTCAAGCAGGCCGCGCCGTCCGCCCGCTGCCATATCCGAACGGAGACCGTCGTCTCGGCGGACGAGAACTTCAGGGCATTCGAGACGAGGTTCTGGACGCACCGCTTGAGGGCCGCCCGGTCGCCCGTCATCGTCAGCGCGGGCGGCAGGTCGATGCTCAGCCGGTGGGCGGACAGCGTGCCCCCGGCGCGGAACTGCTCGTTCACCTCCAGGACGGTCGCCACGAGATCGACCGCGTCCTCCTCCAGCACGATGGCCCCCGCATCGACCTTCGCCAGGTCGAGGACGGTATCCGTCAGCGCCTCCAGATCGCGGGCCGACTTCTCGATGGCGACGAGGTAGTCGCGTACCTTCTCCTCGGACACGCGCTCGCGCATCAGGAGCATCATCTGCGAGAACCCCTTGATGGCGTTGAGCGGGGTCCGGAATTCGTGGCTCATCCCGGCGAGGAAGCGGGCGCGGTACTCGCTCACCTCGGCAATGCGATGGTGGCTCGCCCGCAGGTCGGCGGCCTGGTGGCGAAGGGTCGCGTTCTTGCGCGCCATGTAGGCCACCAGCGCGATGAGCACGATGACGAGGAGAAAGGCGACGGTGAAGATGCGGTACACGGCGGTCCGGTGCAGCGACTGCATCAGGCCGCGCATGTTGCCGTCCGCCGCCAGCGCGCGGCCCTGAAGCTTCATCAGCACGCGCTTCGCCTTGCGGATGGGCGATGCGACGGCCTCCGCAAGGCACCGCGCGTCGCAGGAGGGGTCGCCGGCGATGGCGAGCATCTGGTCGTGCAGGGCGATCAGGTCGTCGATATGCGCGCGCGCCTGCGCGTCGTCCGTCGAGACCGCGCCCCCCTGGCGGAAGTTGCGCATCCGTGACGTCGTCATGGCGAAGGCCCGGTCGAAGTCGCGTGGGCGTAGCGTTGGATCGTCCAGGATCACCTGATTGGCGACGTAGCGCAGGCGATCGAAGTCGGACAGCTGCCGCGATGCCTCGAAGACCAGCATGTGCGATCTGTTGAGGTCGATCCCGTCATCCGCCTTGGACGTACGCATCCCGATGGCCACGGTCAGGACGACCATGACCATGGCCATGCCCAGCAGCACGCGCTCGTGTGTGACGACCGTCCGCATCGACGGCTACTCGACCTCGATCTCGACCATGTGCCAGACCGATTTCGACAGCAGTTCGGCCATCTCCCTCTCGGAGGCCGCGTCGAAATCGAACATGATCCAGAACGGCCCCTTGTTCGCGATGGTCAGGGGCTTGCCGTTCATCCGGGTCGCGAAGATGACGTCGTGCGCGACGATGTCGTCCCAGGTCAGGGTCGCGGCGTAGTCGTCCAGCGCGATGGCGGTGACGGTCTCGCCCGACACGCCGGCGGCTTTCAGCAGGGTCTCGCCGTCGATGCCGGAAAAGCGGATTTTCCTGCTCGTCCAGGGCGTCGAGGTGACGATCTCCCGCAGGCCGAACCTGTCCTCGGCCTCGGTCTGGGTGAAGGACGCGACGACCGTGCCGGTCCCGTCGATGACGCTCAGCTTGTCCTCGTCGGAGGCGCGGGCGGTTCCGGTCCAGGACAGGACGAGCGCGCATGCTGCGCAAAGGGCGGTTCTGGTCATCCTGACACTCCATCCGGCGGAAGATTTCTCATCCCCCTTGTCTTACGATGGAAGGTCTTGAAGCGTGGTATACGCCCCCGCCGGGATCGGCGGTATTCGTTTCAAATTGATGCGGTCGAAGGGCGAGGCCCGGACGTGCCGGGCCTCGCGCGAGGAGGGTCAGTTCAGATCGGCGTCCCGGGCCGCGCCCAGTTCGCTGTTGGCGACGGCGACGGCATCGGCCATCGCCTCGAAGATCTCGTCGCCCCGGCCCACGTTCTCCTTGAACCAGTCGTAGACCGGCGCGGCGGCTTCGGCGAAGGCGGCCTTCTGCTCGGGGGTCGGCACGTAGAGATCGCCCCCGCCGGCGACGAAGTCCTCGTACGCCTGGATCGATTTCCGCTTCGGCGAGGCGAAGGTCGCCTGCTGCAGTGCGTAGAACCCGTCGACCACCACGCGGCGCATGTCCTCGGGCATGGCCATGAACTTCTCGTTGTTCATCCACCACAGCGCGCCCATGTAGGCATGGCCGTCGAGGGTGACGTATTGCAGGCCCGCATCGGGGAACTTCATGCCCATGATGTCGGTGATGCCGTTCTTCGAGCCTTCGACCACGCCGGTCTGGAACGAGGTGAAGAGTTCCGGCCACGGGATCGGGGTCGGGGAGGCGCCGAGGGCCTTCACCAGTTCCTGCGGCAGGTCGGCGACCACGGTGCGGATCTTGAGGCCGTCCATGTCCGACGGCTCGGCGATGCGGCGCTTCGTGTTGGCGAAGTTGCGCCAGCCCCCCGTGTTGCCGATGGTCATCAGGCGGATCGTGCCGTCCGAATCCTCCAGCGCCATCGCGCGCATCTTGCGGGTGAAGTCGCCCGACAGCACATGCTCGGCGACCCGGTCGTCGGCCATCAGGTAGGGCAGGTCCAGAACCTGCACGTAGGGGAAGATGCCCGACGCGCCGCCCGAGGTGGAGATGTAGACGTCGATCGAGCCGTCCGAGACGCCCTGGAGGCATTCGGCCCCGTTCGAGCAGAGCTGCGTGCCGATGAACAATTCGACCTCGATGGCCCCGTTCGAGGCGGCCTCGACGTAGTTCTTGAAGACGACGAGACCGTCGTAATCCTCGTCGTTCTCGTTCGAGTTGGCGGTCGCGCGGATGGTGTAGTCGGCGGCCGCGGCCTGCATCGCGGGACCCGCGAGCAGGGCCAGCATCGCCAGCGGCTTGAGGGCGGTCCTGATCATGTGTTTCTCTCCCTTTTCGTGTTCTTTTCTAGTTCGCGAACCCCGTGAGCCTCGGAATCGTCATCGAGATCGCCGGGATGTACGTGATGAGGAATATGACGAGGATTTCGACCAGCAGGAAGGGAATAATCGCCTTCGAGATGGTTTCCACCCGCTCGCCCGAAACGGCGGACGCCACGAACAATACCAGCCCCATGGGCGGGGTGGCGAGACCCACCGTCAGGTTGACCGACATGATGATCGCGAAGTGGATCGGATCGACGCCGAGGCTGACGAAGATCGGTCCCAGCACCGGCCCTAGGATGATGATCGCCGGTCCCGCGTCGAGGAACATGCCGACCACGAACAATAGCAGGTTGATGAGGAACAGCAGCAGCAGCGGGTTTTCGGTCAGACCGAGGACGAAGGCGGCGAGCGTCTCGGGCGCGTGGCTGAGGCTGACCACCGTCTTGAACGCCATTGCCGCGCCCACCAGCAGCAGCACCACCGCCGAGGTCAGCCCCGCGCGGGTCAGGATGTCGGGGATCTCGCGTACCGTCAGCGTACGCAGGACGAAGAAGCCGATGAAGAGCGCGTAGGCCACCGCGACCGCCGCCGCCTCGGTCGGCGTGAAGACCCCGCCGAGGATGCCGCCGAGGATGATGACCGGGGTCAGCAGCGGGAAGAACGCCTTGAGGCTCGCCTGCCCGCGCTCGGGCCAGGAATAGCGGCGGCTCGCGACGGGAAAATCGTAGCGGTCGGCCATCAGCTTGACGACCAGCATCAGCCCGATGCCTACCATCGCGCCCGGCACGATCCCGGCGAGGAACAGCGCGGCGACGCTCTCGCCCATGACGTAGGCGTAGATGATCATGATGCCCGAGGGCGGGATGATCGGGCCGATGACCGAACTCGCGGCGGTGATGGCGGCGGCGAAGCGGCGGGTGTAGCCCTGCTTCTCCATCGCCGGGATGAGCATCGAGCCGAGCGCCGAGGTATCCGCCACCGCCGAGCCGGACAGGCCCGCGAACAGCATCGAGGACAGCACGTTCACATGCGCCAGCCCGCCCCGGAAATGGCCCATCAACGCCTGGGAGAACTCCACCAGCCGCATCGTGATGCCGCCCCGGTTCATCAACTCGCCGGCCAGCATGAAGAACGGGATGGCCATGAGCGGAAAGCTGTCCATGCCGTTGTAGACGTTGCGGTAGAGCAGCGTGATGTCCCGCTCCTGCCCGTTCAGCCACAAGAGGATGCCGGGCGCGGCAAGCAACCCGAAGAAGACCGGGAGGCCGATCATCAGGAACAGGAGGAAGAGGGGGAGGAACCAGAGGAGCATCTACCCGGACTCCCCCGTCCCCGGCGAAGACCGGGGACCTCGACGGTCGGCGCACGGCTCTTCGAGGCTCCCGGTCTTCGCCGGGAGCGGGGTGTATACCATCATCACTCCGCCCCCACCGTGCTCGATTCCGGGATGACCGGCAGATCCTCGCCCCGGCCCATGAGCGTCACGAGCGAGCGCAGCACCAGTTCGACGTTCACCGACAGGAGCAGCACGACCCCCACGAACAGCGACAGCATCATCCACGAGCGCGGGATGCGATACCATGTCTCGAACCCCGTATCCATCGGCAGATAGAGCGCCGCCGTCTTGAACCGCCCGCCGAAGCCCGTCACCTCGCCCCAGCCGATCTGCACCGCGACGGCGAGGACCGCGAGGCACACGCAGAGCAGCACGAGGCCGAGCAGCGCCCCCGCCCGCGCGGGCAGGGCGAGGCGCAGCATGTCGATGGCGACGAAGCCGCCGCGGCGGAAGGCGGTCGGGGCCATCAGGCCGGTCATCCAGAGCATGCAGAACCGCGCCGCCTCGTCCGGCCAGGGCAGGGCGTTGTTGAAGCCGTAGCGGAAGACGACCTGCACCAGGATCGCCACCACCATCGCCGCCATCGCGAAGGCCCCCAGCCCCCGCCCGACCGCCAGCACCGCGCCGTTGAGCGCGCCGAAGGGCCGCAGGATGGCGAGGAGCGCGCCGGTCATCCCGCTTCGGCCCAGGGGGACAGGGCGCGCAGTCGTCCGGCATAGAAGGCCAGCGCCTCGCCCTCGCGCATCTCCGCGCGCAGCACCTCGCCGACGACGATGCGATGGTCGCCCCCCGGATGAATGGCCCGCAGCGCGCATTCGAACCGGGCGAGGCAGCCGCCGATCAGCGGGACGCCGTGCTCGTTCTCGCTCACCGCCGCGCCGTCGAAGGCAAACGGCGAGCGGGCGAAGGCCTGGCAGAGGTTGGCCTGTTCGGCGGCGAGCACATGGATCGCATAATGCGGCGCACGCTCGAAATAAGGAAACCGCCGCGACCCCGCGTCCGGCGACCACAGCACGAGGGGCGGGTCGAGGGAGAGCGACGAGAAGCTGTTCGCGGTGATCCCCACCGGCCCGTCGCCCGACGGCGCGGTGACGACGGTCACGCCCGAGGCGAAGCGCCCGAAGGCGTCGCGCAGGGCGCGGGTGTTGGTGCGGTCGGGGCGGAAGGCGGTGACGGTCATAGGTCTTTTTCTCCGCACCGCACTTGGATGGCGCCGTGCAGCGGCGGTGCCTTCACGGGTATCGCGCTCCCTTGCGAGAGGCCCCGCATCAAGTGCGGGGCAGAGGCACAATTCGCCATCACGCCACTTCCCCCCCCAGCGCGGCCTCGTAGAGCTGGAACCAGGTCTGCCGGTCGAGTTCGACCTTCATGGCATCGGAAATCGCGCGGATGCGGGCGAGGTTGTTCGTGCCCAGCACCGGCAGGATCGTCGCCGGATGGCGCAGGAGGAAGGCGACGGCCACCGCCGCCCGGTCCACGCCCTGCTCGCCCGCCACCCGGTCGAGCACCGCGCCCGCCGCCCCGGCCTTGCCGCCCATCAGCGCGCCGCCCCCCAGCGGGGACCAGGCCATCAGGGCGTGGCCGTGGCGCTGGTGGAAGGCGAGGTCGCCATTGGTGAAGGGGGAGATTTCCGAGAGGCTGATCTCGATCTGGTTTGTCACCAGCCTGTTCGACATGCCCGATTGCAGAAGCTCCCAGTCCCAGGGGCGGAAGTTCGAGACACCGACCGCGCCGACCTTGCCGGATGCCACCAGACCGTCCAGCGCCGCGCCGGTCTCGTGGTGGTCCATCAGCGGGTCGGGGCGGTGGATCAGCAGCAGGTCGATATGCTCGATCCCCATCTCGGACAGGGAGGCATCGACCGATCCCTCGATATGGGCGCGGGAGGTGTCGTAATGCTTGACCCGCGCGCCCGCGTGCCGGCCAGCGTCGATCACGATGTCACATTTCGTGACGATCTCCATGCGGTCCCGCAGGGCGGGGTTGGCCCTCAGCGCCGCGCCCATCACGCCCTCGGCGGTATAGCCGCCGTAGATATCGGCCTGATCGAAGGTGGTGATGCCCTGATCGAGGCAGGCTTGCAGCTTCGCCTCGACATGGGCGGGGGAGGTGTCCGCATCGTCGGCCACGCGCCACAGGCCGTAGACCAGACGGCTCATCTCCAGCGAATCGGTCAGTTTCACGCGCTCCATCAGCGTCTCTCTCCTGCGCCCAGCGGCGTATCGGGGGTGGTGGCGGGCACGCGGCCGTAGGCGTGGGGCAGCGAGCAGGTGGTGAGCTGGGGCAGCACCCGCGCGCCGACATGGCGGGCCTCGTCGAGATGCGGGTAGCCCGAGAAGATGAAGGCGCGGATGCCCATGCGGCGGTAGTCCTCGATCTTCGAGAGCACCTGATCCGTCGAGCCGACCAGCGCCGCGCCGCAGCCCGACCGCGCCCGGCCCACGCCGGTCCAGAGGTTCGGCTCGACATAGCCGAACCTGTCGGCGAGTTCGCGCGCCTTCGCCTGATGCGCGACGCCCAGCGAGGTCGAATCGAGCGCCCGGTCGCGGATGAGCGCGCCGTACTCGTCGTCGAGCTTCGAGACGAGGTGGTCGGCGTAGTCGCGCGCCTCCGCCTCGGTATCGCGCACGATCATGTGCACGCGCAGGCCGTAATCGAGGGTGCGCCCGTAGCGCTCGGCCACCGCGTTCACGTCCTTCATGCGCTGCGCCAGCGCCTCGCGCGTCTCGGGCCACATGAGGTACACGTCGCAATGCTGGCCGCACAGTTCCAGCGCGGGCGGGGAATAGCCGCCGAAATAGAGGAGCGGGCCGCCGGTCTGGTAGGGGCGGGCCGGGTCGGTGCTCACGCCCTCGAAATCGTAGATCTCGCCGTGATAGTCGATGCTGTCCCGCGTCCACGCCTGCTTGAGGATCTCCACCACCTCGCGCGAGCGCCGGTAGCGGTAGGCGCTGTCCTCCTTCTGGCCGGGGAAGTCGGAGCTGATGATGTTGATCGTCAGACGCCCTTCCAGCATGTGGTCGAGGGTCGCGACGGTCCGGGCCAGCATGATCGGCTGCATCTCGCCGCAGCGCACGGCGGCGAGCAGGTTGATCCGCTCCGTGATCGGCGCGCAGCCGGCGACGAAGGACAGCGTGTCCTGCCCCACCTGATACGATGACGGGCACAGGATGTTGCGGAAGCCCTGCGCCTCCGCCTCCTGCACGATGGCCGAGCAATGCGCCCAGCTTGAGCGCAGCGCCCCGTCCGGCACGCCGAGGAACCGATAGTCGTCCGAGCACAGCGCCGAGAACCACGAGACCTCGACGGCCTCCAGATCGGCGGATGTGACGGGGACGACGGTCATGGATGGCTCCGCTGAAATAGCGCCCCGTCCCCGGCGAAGACCGGGGACCTCGACGA
>JAHDDY010000059.1:15269-22701 GCA_020629115.1 Paracoccaceae bacterium
TTGCGTAGCACCCGCATTCGGGTAAATCAATCCTGTATCAATCAACCCGCGAAGGCCCGCCCGTGACCGATGGCGACCTGCCCCGCTACGTGCAGATCAGCGAGTTCCTGACCCGGGAGATCGCGTCGGGCCGCCTGCTCGACGGCGCGCGGCTGTCGCCGGAGCGGGAGATGGCCAGCGGACTCGGCGTCTCGGTCGGCACCCTGCGCAAGGCGCTGGGCCTCCTGGAGGCACGCGGGTTGCTGGAGCGGGTGCAGGGGTCGGGCAACTACGTGCGCCACGGGCCGGTGGGGGAGAGCGTCTACGCCCTGTTCCGGCTGGAGCTGCGCGAGGGGGGCGGATTGCCCCGGGCCTCGGTGCTGGGCGTGGACGCGATGGAAAAGCCCGCCGACCTGCCGCCCTTCGGCACCGCGGACGCCGCCACGCGCATCCGGCGGCTGCGCCACCTGAACGACGTGCCCGTCGCGCTGGAGGAGATCTGGCTCGACGGGGATGCGGGGGCGGTGGAGGCGGCGGGCCTGTCGGCGTCGCTCTATCACCATTACCGCACGCGCCTCGACCTGTGGGTCGAGCGGGCCGAGGACCGGGTGAGCCTCGCCCCCGTGCCCGGCTGGACCCCGCCGGCCTTCGGTCCCGCGCCGGGGACGGCGGCGGGCTTCGTGGAGCGGCTGACCTGGGCGCGGGGCCATGCCGCGCCGGTCGAGTATTCGCGCACGTGGTACGACGCGGAGCGCGCCGTCTACGTGCAACGGATGCGGTAGGGCGCGGGCGGCTCAGGCCGCGTTCATCGCCTCGATCCGCCGGGCGCAGCGCGTGACCACCGCGTCGATGCCGGCCAGGTCGTCGGGCTTGCGGATGTACTCCGTCGCGCCCTGGTCGTAGGCGAGCGTCACGTCGTCGGGATGGCCGGAGGACGAGTACATGAAGATCAGCGGCGGCGTCTGCGGATACCGCCGCCGGGCCGAGCGCAGGACATGAAAGCCGTCATGGCCGGGCATGTTGATGTCGAGGAAGACCGCGTCGAACAGGTTCTCCTCGATGGCGGCGATGGCCGTCTCCGCGTTCTCGGCCTCGCAGAGCGAGACCGGGTCCCCGTCCAGCTTGCCGAAGGCGCGTTGCAGGACCATCCGGTCCAGCGAGCAGTCGTCGACGATGAGGACACGTTTGTCTGACATTCTTGCCTCCCTCAGGCCGTTGGTGTCGGAAAGGTCATGCGGATCGTCGCCCCGGTGCCGCCCGCCGGATGGGGCACGACGGCCGCCGTCCCCCCATGCGTCGAGACGATGCGGTCGACGAGGGCGAGGCCCAGCCCCGCGCCCTCGATCCCCGTGCCGTTCGACTGGCGCACCAGCGGCTCGAACACGTCGTCCAGCCGGTCGGACGCGAAGCCGGGGCCGTCGTCGGAGAGGGTGACGGTCACCGTCCCGTCCTCCGAGAGGGCCGCGTCGACCGCCACGCGGCAGGGCCGGTCGGACGGGGTGTACTTGCGGGCATTGTCGAGCAGGTTCGCGAAGACGGAGATCATCTGGCCGCGATTGGCGACGAGGCGGGGGTCCGCGCCGGTCATGGTCAGCTGGATGTTCTCCCGCGTCACCATCGCGAGGCCGTGTTCCACGACGTCGGACAGGCGGACCGTCTCCCGCTCCTGCGTTCCGGTCTCCCCGATCTCGTGCAGGCTCTCCAGCCCGGACAGCAGGTCGAGCAGCGTCGAGGCCGAATCGCGGATGCGCGCGGCGAGGACGGCGGACCCGTCGTCCAGGGCGGCGCTCTCGACCGAATCGACGATCATCTCGGACAGCAGGCGATGGTGGCGGATCGGCCCGCGCAGGTCGTGGGCCACGAAGCGCCCGAACCGGCGCAGCATCCGGTTGTCGGTCTCCAGCCTGTCGCGCGACGTCCGAAGCGCCATCCTGTCGGAGATATCCTCGGAGGCCGCCACGATCATGCCGTCGAGGTCGCCCCCGATGACCGGGCTGACCCGGACGGCCCAGTGCTTGAGCGTGCCGCCGCCCGTGGGGCATTCGGCCTCGAAATCCACGCTCAGGCCGCGCCGGGCCGCCGCGACGGCCCCGCGCAGCGTCTCGCGCGATTCCTCGGGCCAGAGCGCCCACCAGTCCTTGCCCTCGATCAGGGCGAAATCGTCGATCTCCATGAGATGACGCCCGTTCTCGCTCATGAACCGCAACCGCCCGTCCGGATCGAGCAGCTTGATGCATTGCGGCGACTGGGCCAGCATCGCCTTGGCGACGTCACCGTCGATTTGATCTTCCGAGAAATGCCGAACCGCCATAAGGACTCTCCTGTCATGGCCTGCGCCTTCATCCGAAGGTTGAATGCCGTGATGCGAGAATAGGGTTAAGGTATTGTTTACCGGGACAGCCATGCTTCGATTAAATCATGCCATGTTCAGCATTTTTCGCCCCGGCAGGGTCGGACCATGACGCGGCGCATCCGGTACGGCATCGTCGGCTGCGGCATGATGGGGCACGAGCATCTGCGCAACATCGCGCTGCTGGACGGTGCGGCGGTGACGGCGATCCTCGAACCCGACGCGGGCATGGCGGGGACGGCGCGGGCGCTCGCCCCGGATGCCGCGTACGTGGACGATATCGGCGCGATGCTGGCGCGCGGCGACGTGGACTGCCTCGTCATCGCCAGCCCCAACGACCGCCATCTGGACCAGTTGTGCGAGATCGCCGCGACGCGCCCGCTGCCCGTCCTGGTGGAGAAGCCGCTTTTCACCGACCCCGCCGACGGGCCGGCGGTCGCGGCCTTCGCGCGGGACTATCCCGCCCCCGTCTGGGTGGCGATGGAGTACCGCTACATGCCGCCCATCGCCGCCCTGGTGGCCGAGGCGGCGCGGGCGACGGGGGGCGTGCGGATGCTGAGCATCCGCGAGCACCGCTTTCCGTTCCTGGAGAAGGTCGGCGACTGGAACCGCTTCAACGCGCGCACGGGCGGCACCTTCGTCGAGAAATGCTGCCACTTCTTCGATCTCATGCGCCTCGTCCTCGGCGCGGAGCCGGTGCGCGTGATGGCGAGCGCGGGGCAGGACGCGAATCATCTGGACGAGGTCTATGACGGCCGCCGCCCGGACATCCTCGACAACGGCTACGTCATCGTCGATTTCGAGGGCGGGACGCGGGCGATGCTGGAATTGTGCATGTTCGCCGAGGGGGCCGAGTACCAGGAGGAGATTTCGGTCGTCGGGCCGGCGGGCAAGCTGGAGGCGAAGGTGCCGGGTCCGGGGCGGTTCTGGCCCGCCCATCTCGGCCCCGCGCCCGTCCCGCTGCTGATCGAAAGCCCCCGCGCGCCCCAGGGCAGCTTCTCGCGCCCCGTGCCGGTCGATCCGGCGCTGCTGGACGCGGGCGATCACAACGGGGCGACCTTCTATCAGCATAGCGGCTTTCTGGAACTGGTGCGGGGCGAGCGTTCCGTGCCGGAGGTGACGCTGGAGGACGGGGCCTGGGCGGTCCGGATGGGCATGGCGGCGCAGGAAAGCGCGGCGACGGGGCGGGCCGTGTCCATGCGATGATTCTCGTGGCGCTCCGGAACACTCCGGCCCCGACGCCATTGATCGCGCATGACAGAACCCGATCCCCCCCTCCCGGTTCACTGGGACGACGACCTCCCCGCCCTCGCGCGGCGCAGCGAGGCCGCACGTCGCCGGGCCGAAGCGGTGCAGGCGCGGGCGAATTCCGATACGCGCCGTCTGCAATGGCTGAGCCAGCAGCTCGACGATCTTCTCACCCGTCAGGAGAAGCCCTGACGCGGGGGGGGGAGGGCCGCGACCGTTCCATCAATCGCCACACGCCCCGTGCCCCGGTGCCGAAATCCTTACTTGAAGCGCGGTGCGCGACCGCTAGACTGTCCCTCGCCTCGGGGGGCCATTCGTGGCTGAGATGCTGCTCGCAGCGAACCCGTCGAACCTGAACCGGATAACGCCGGCGTAGGAAAGGCCAGAAGTCGCGATTTGCATCCCGCATCCCGCGCGCTTCCGACGCCCGACCCTGCCCGGCGGCGCATGAGGAAGACCGATGAGACATTCGCTCGCCGCCGCCGCTTTCGCCGCCCTGCTGCCCTTCGCGGCGCAGGCGGACGACAAGCCCACGCTCACCGTCTACACCTATGACAGCTTCGTCTCCGAATGGGGACCGGGGCCGAAGGTCGAGGAGGCCTTCGAGGCCGTCTGCGACTGCGACCTCGATCTCGTCGCCGCCGGGGACGGCGCGGCGCTGTTGGGCCGGGTGCGGCTGGAGGGGGCGCGCTCGGATGCCGACGTGGTGCTCGGCCTCGACGCCAACCTCGTCGCCATGGCGCGCGAGACCGGCCTGTTCGCCCCCCACGGGCAGGACCTGCCGGAGAGCGCGGTGCCAGGCGGGTGGGCGGACGATACCTTCGTGCCCTACGATTGGGGCTACTTCGCCTTCGTCTACGACACGACCCGCACCGAGACCCCGCCCGCCAGCTTTGAAGACCTGCTGAACGCGCCCAAGGACGTGACCATCGTCATCCAGGATCCGCGCACCTCGACGCCGGGCTTGGGCCTGCTGCTCTGGGTCAAGCACGTCTACGGCGACGAGGCGCCCTCGGTCTGGGAGCGCCTGGAGCCGCGCATCGTCACGGTGACGAAGGGATGGTGGGAGGCCTACTCGGCGTTCCTGGAAGGGGAGGCGACCATGGCGCTCTCCTACACCACCTCGCCCGCCTACCACGTCATCGCGGAAGACGACGACACCAAGCGCGCCGCCGCCTTCGAGGAAGGCCACTACATGCAGATCGAGGTGGCCGGAAAGCTCGCCGGCTCCGACGTGCCCGACCTGGCCGACCGCTTCCTCGCCTTTATCGCGAAGGAGGATTTCCAGACGATCATCCCGACGACGAACTGGATGTACCCGGCCTATCCGGCGGGCGACCTTCCCGAGGCGTTCGGCGATCTGGTGGAACCGGCGGATTCGCTGATCTTCGCGCCGGAGGACACGCCGGCGGTGCGGAAGGCGGCGCTGGCGGAGTGGCTGGACGTGCTGAGCCGGTAGGAAGTCGTCGGCTTGCGATCTCGCAACATGTACCTGTTCCCGGCGAAGACCGGGGACCTCGCTGGGCAACGCGCTGACTATCGAGGCCTGCGGCCCGCGACTCCCGGGTCTGCGCCGGGAGCAGGGCATGACGTCGCCCCATGACCCCCCGCGTCCTCCTCCCGGGCCTTCTCGCCCTTGCCATCCTTCTGGCGCTGACCCTCGGGGCGCTGGCCGTCGTCGCGGCGCGGGGCGTCGAGGCGGGTGCGATAACGCTGCCGGACTGGCGGGCGCTGAGCTTCACGCTGCGCCAGGCGTTCCTCTCGGCCGCGCTCTCCGTCCTCCTCGCCGTTCCGCTCGCCCGGGCGCTGGCGCGGCGGCGGTTCCGGGGGCGGGACCTGCTGACGACGCTGCTCGGCGCGCCGTTCCTGCTGCCGGTCATCGTCGCCATCCTCGGGGTCATCGCGGTCTGGGGGCGGTCGGGCTGGGCGAGCGACGCGCTGCTCGCGCTGGGCCTGCCCCGTCTCGATATCTACGGGATGCCGGGCGTGCTGATCGCCCATGTCTTCTTCAACCTGCCCCTCGCCGCACGGCTGATCCTGCAGGGCTTCTCCGACCTGCCGCCCGAACGCTGGCGCGTGGCGGCGCAGTTGGGGGCCGAGGGGTGGAGCCTGTTTCGTCTCGTGGAATGGCCCGCCATCCGGGCCAGCGCGCCGGGGGCCTTCGCCCTCGTCTTCCTCGTCTGCGCCACCAGCTTCGCCGTGGCGCTGGCGCTGGGGGGCGGACCGCGCGCGACGACGCTGGAGCTGGCGATCTACGAGGCGGCGAGCTACGAGTTCGATCTGGGGCGGGCGGCCAAGCTCGCGGGCCTGCAATTCGCGGTCTGCGCGCTGGCCGCGCTCCTCGCCTTTGCCGCCGCCGCCCCGGTCGCCGCCTCGCCCGGCGCGCTGACGCTGGTCGAGCGGTGGGACGGACGCGGGCGGGGGGCGCGGGCGATGGACGGCGCGGTCATCGCACTCGTCTGCCTGTTCCTCGGACTGCCGATGCTGGCGGTGGTGCTGCGCGGGGTGGGGGGTCTGGACGATCTGGGGCCGCAGGTCTGGGCGGCGACGGGGCGCAGCCTGATCGTCGCGGCGGTGGCGGTCGCGGCGACGCTGGCGCTCTCGCTCGCGCTCGCGGCGCTGATCGTGGCGCTTCAGACACGCGGCTCGCGAACCGCCGCGCGGCTGGCCGATCTGGCCGGGCTGCTGCCCATCGCCGCCTCGCCCTTCGTGGTCGGCATCGCCTTCATCATCGTCCTGCGCCCGGTGGCCGATCCCTTCGCGCTGGCCCTGCCGCTGACGGCCATCGTCAACGCGGCGATGGCGACGCCCTTCGCCCTGCGCATCCTCATCCCGGCGATCCGTCTCGCCCATGACGAACACGGGCGGCTGGCCGATTCGCTCGGCCTGCGCGGGGCGACGCGGCTGCGGGTGCTCTACTGGCCCCGCGTGCGCGCGCCGCTGGGCTTCGCGGCGGGTCTGTCGGGGGCGCTGGCCATCGGGGATCTGGGCGTCATCGCCCTGTTCTCGACCCCGAACGAGCCGACCCTGCCCCTGCTCATGCACCTCCTCGCCGGCAGCCGGCAGGTGGAGGCGGCGCATGGGGCGGCCCTGGTTCTCATCGCCCTGAGCTTCGGGGTCTTCTGGCTGTTCGACCGGCTGGGCCGGGGAAGGGAAGGGGCATGATCGACGTCCGGAGTGCCGTGATCGAGCGCGGCACCTTTCGCATGACGGCATCGCTCCGCGTCCCGGAGGGGATGATCTGCGCCGTTGTCGGGCCGTCGGGGAGCGGGAAATCGACGCTGCTGGAAGCGGTCGCCGGCTTCCTGCCGCTCGCCTCGGGCAGCATCCGCGTGGCGGGCGAGGAGATGGGCGCGCGCGTGCCCGGGGAGCGTCCCGTGACGCTGCTCTTTCAGGACGACAATCTCTTCCCCCACCTGAGTGTCGCCCGCAACGTGGGCCTGGGCATCAGGCCGTCCCTCTCGCTCGATGCGGAGGAGCGGCGCGCGGTGACCGGGGCGCTGGCGGAGGTCGGCATGGCCGGGCTGGAGGCGCGCCGCCCTGCCGAGCTGTCCGGCGGCCAGCGTCAGCGCGCCGCGCTCGCCCGGGCGCTGCTGCGCCGTCGTCCGGTCCTGCTGCTGGACGAACCGCTCGCCGCCCTCGGCCCGGCCCTGCGCGACGAGATGCTCGACCTCATCGCGCGCATCGTGCGGGAGCGGGGCATGGCCGCGCTGATGATCACCCACGCGCCGGAGGAGGCGCGGGGCATCGCCGACCTGACCGCGCTGTGCATGGACGGCCGGATCGACGGCGCGCACCCGACGGGGGCGCTCTTCGACGACCCGCCGCCGGGCCTGGCCGCCTATCTGGGACGGG
>JAHDDY010000060.1 GCA_020629115.1 Paracoccaceae bacterium
AGGCCGGGCATCCCGCCGGGGGGCATCGCGCCCAGGGGACCGGGGCCGGAGGGGGGGATGGCGCCGGGGGGCATGCCGCCCCTGCCGCCCAGCATGGACATGAGGCCTTTCATGCCGCCCTTCTTGCCCATCTTCTTCATCATGTCCGCCATCTGGCGGTGCATCTTCAGGAGCTTGTTGATCTCCGAGACCTCGACGCCCGCCCCGCGCGCGATGCGCTTCTTGCGGTTGGCGGCCATGAGGTCGGGGCGCTTGCGCTCCTCCTTGGTCATGGACTGGATGATGGCGATCTGGCGCTTGAGGATCGAATCGTCGATTCCGGCGGCGTCCATCTGCTTCTGCACCTTGCCGACGCCCGGCAGCATCCCCATCAGGCCGGACATGCCGCCCATGTTGATCATCTGCTCCAGCTGCTGGCGCAGGTCGTTGAAGTCGAAGCGGCCCTTCATCATCCGCTTGGCCATGCGCTCGGCGGCCTCGGCCTCGACCTGCTCCTGCGCTTTCTCCACCAGGCCGACGATGTCGCCCATCCCGAGGATGCGGCCCGCGACGCGGTCGGGGTAGAACTCCTCCAGCGCGTCCATCTTCTCGCCGACGCCGACCAGCTTGATGGGCTTGCCCGTCACCGCGCGCATCGACAGCGCCGCGCCGCCGCGCCCGTCGCCGTCCATCCGGGTCAGCACGACGCCCGTGATGCCGACGCGCCCGTCGAAGTTCTCGGCGACGTTCACCGCGTCCTGACCCGTCAGGCTGTCCACGACGAGGAGCGTCTCGTGCGGGCCGGTGGCATCGCGCACGGCCTGCACCTCGGCCATCAGTTCGTCGTCCACGTGCAGGCGGCCCGCCGTGTCGAGCATCACCACGTCGTAGCCGCCCAAGCGCGCCTGCGTCATCGCGCGTTTCGCGATGGCGACCGGGTCCTGGCCCGGCTGGATGGGCAGGGTGTCGACGCCGATCTGCGTGCCGAGGATGGCGAGCTGCTCCATGGCCGCCGGGCGGCGCGTGTCGAGCGAAGCCATCAGCACGCGCTTGCGGCCCCGCTCCGTCAGGCGCTTCGCGATCTTCGCGGTCGTCGTGGTCTTGCCCGAGCCTTGCAGGCCGACCATGAGGACGGGGGCGGGGGGGCTGTCGACCGCGAGCTTCGCGTTCTTCTCGATCTGGGCGGGATCGTCGCCGCCCGCCAGGGTCGCCACCAGTTCGTCATGGACGATCTTGACGACCTGCTGTCCCGGCGAGACGGATTTCGTGATCGCCTGCCCCTCGGCCTTCTCGGCCACGCGCTTGACGAAATCGCGGGCGACGGGGAGCGAGACGTCGGCGTCGAGCAGCGCGACGCGCACCTCGCGCAGGGCGGTGGCGATATCCTCCTCGCGCAGCGCACCCTGCTTGGTCAGCTTGTCGAAGACGCCGCCCAGGCGGTCGGATAGGGCCTCGAACATCCGCTCTCTCCAAACGACTATCGCGCCCACGGGCGCGACGCGCTGGTGGACGGCGATCCTGAAAGGCTCAGGACCGGAGAGGCTCTCCGGCTCGGAACAGGGGTGCGTTACAGGACGGGGGCGGGTTTGGCAAGGGGGGGATAGTCAACTCTGCCCCGCACTCGATGCGGGGCCTGTCCCAACGGAGCGCCTTGGTCAAACAGGCCCCGGATCGTGGTCCGGGGCAGAGATATTCTCGGGGGCCTCTCCCGTCACACCAACACCCGGTCCAGAAACCCCCCGATCTCCCGCCACAGCACCGCCTGCACCGGGGGCAGTTCCACGAACGGTTCGTGGCGGCAATCGGCGAGGCGGATGTGCTCGACACGCGGCTCGCGGGCGGCGAAGGCGTCGATGGCGTCGTTCGAGACGAGGCGCTCGTCCCCGGCCGAGAACAGCAGTGTCGGCACGTCCACCGTGCCGGGGGGCAGGCGGCGCAGGAAGCGCATCTCCCGGAACGCCGCCGCCAGCCACCCCCAGGTCACGCCCCCCAGCGCCAGCCGGGGATGGTCGCGCACCAGCGCGGCATAGCGCTCGAATTCGGCGCGGTTGTTGGTCAGGACGTTCCCCTCGAAGGGCCAGTCGGCGGCGGTGCGGGGCGAGCGGGGGCTGACGCGCCATTTGCCGACCCGCCAATGCGACAGGCTCCAGCTCAGCGCGCGCAGGGCCGGCGCGGCCAGCGTCGGAAAGCGCAGGCCCAGCATGGGCGCGGTGAGGATGGCGGCGTGAAAGTCGCGCTCCGCCCGAGCCATCCGCCGGAGGATGGCGCAGCCGCCCATCGAATGCCCGACCAGCACCACCCGCGCCCCCCATCCCCGCCGCCCGATCTCGGCCAGCAGGGTGTCGAGGTCGCGCTGGTAGCTCTCGAAATCGTCGATGTAGCCCGGCAGGCGATTTTCGATCAGGCGGTCGGATAGACCCTGCCCCCGCCAGTCGAAGGCCGCCACCCGGATGCCGAGGGACAGGAATCCCTCGATCGCCGGGTAGTACTTCTCGATGAATTCGGAGCGCCCGGTCATCAGGAGCACGGTCCCGCGCGCGGCCCCCCGCGCGTCCCAGAAGGCGGCGCGCAGCGTCACCTCGTCGGCGGCCCGCAGCCAGACCGCCTCGCCCCCCGCGGGGGGCGTCTCGTGGAGGCGGGGGGTTCCGTCCACCGGCCCCTCCCGCGCCGCCGTCAGCCGAAGGCCCGGGCGATGGCCATCGCGGCGCCCATGTCGCCGTCGATCTTGATCTTGCCGGTCATGAAGGCCGCCGTCGGGTCCAGATCGCCCGCGATCATCTCCTGGAACGTGTCCTCCGACGCGGTGATGGTGCAGTCGGCGTCGGTCTCGGCATCGGGCGTCGCCTTGGGCGGGGACTGGTTGCCGTCGACGAGCACGGCGCTGCCGTCGTCGAAATCGAAGCGGACCGTGGAGCCGAAGGCGTCCTGTCCGTTCATCTTCTCCTGCACCATCTCCACGGCCTGGGCGAGTCGGGCGTCATCCATGTGGTCGATCTCCGGTTTGGGGGGGATTGCGTCCCCTGCCTGCAAATTGACGAAAACGGCATTACCTTGCCCCGGCAAGATGGTCCATACTGTCCTCACGTCATCCCCCGTACAGGAGCGCGCGCCATGCGGTTCGGCCCCCCCCTCCTCGCCCTTGCCCTCATGCTCGCCGCGCCGGCCCATGCGCAGGAGGAGGAGCCGATCGAGGTGCCCGCCGCGCCTATGCAGGCCGCGCCAGAGCAGATGTCCGACCTCGATCTCGACACCCTCTACGACCGCCTCGCCGCCGCCGATGACGAGAGCGCGGCCGAGCGCCTGAGCGACGAGATCATCGAGCGGTGGTCCGCCTCGGGGAGCGACGCGCTCGACCTGCTGCTCCTGCGCGGGCGGCGGGCGATGCGCGACGGGGAGTTCGACACCGCCATCTCGCATTTCTCGCGCCTCATCGCCTTCGCGCCCGATTTCGCCGAGGGCTGGAACGCCCGGGCCACGGCGCATTTCGCCAACGAGGAGCACGGCTACGCGCTGGCCGACCTCTACAACGCCCTGCGCCTGCAACCGCGCCACTATGGGGCACTGTCCGGTCTCGCGATCATCATGGAAAGCCTCGACAACGAGGACGGCGCGCTCGACGCCTACCGGGCCGCCCTCGACATCCATCCCCATCTCGAAGGGGCCAAGGCAGGGGTGGAGCGGCTGTCGGAGAAGGTGGCGGGGCAGCCGATCTGAAGCCCCGCGCGCCTCACTCGCCGTCCTTGCGCAGGTTGCCCACCGCGAAGCCCAGCTTCGTGCTGCCGGCCACGCGCACGGCCCGGAACACGCCGTCGCCGCTATCCTCGAACCAGATGTCGAACGGGAAGTAGCGCTTGCCTTCCATCGTCGGCGTCTCGAAGCCGGAGATGCGCTCGTAGACGCCGAGGCAGCGGATCAGGGGCAGGGGCCATTCCGGCTCCGGCGCCCCATCCGCGAAGCGCGCGGGATCGGGGGGCAGGAACAGGATGTCGAAGCGGCGCTTGCCGTCGAAGATGGGGATCGAGCGGTTGCACAGTTCGGTCGAGCGCGACGGGATCAGCGCGGCCACCGCCGCCGAGAGCGGGTCGAGCGCGCCGAGCCGGTCGCGCGGTCCGGCGTGGTTGGCGTCCGGTCCCGCCTCCGGCTCCATGACCACGGAGACGGGGCTGGCATCCTCGTAGGCGATCTCGATGACCTGCCTGCCCCGGCGCGAGCTGTAGCGCGTGCTGAAATCCATCGGCATCAGCCGCCCGGCATCCACCAGCTCCCCGCGCGATTCGGACGCCGAGCGTCCGCGCAGCAGCACATCGAGCATGCCCCGGGTCGTGGCGCTGGAGCGCGCGCGGTAGCTGCGCCCGTCCGCCACCATCGCGTCGAGCGTCACCTCGGCGACATGGAAGCCGCCCACGTGGAAATCGTAGCGCGCGACGACCTCCGTCGCGTCCTGCGCACCGGCGGGCGAGGCCGCCGCGCAGGTCAGGGCCGCCGCCACCAACGCGCTCCCGAGACCCTTCTTCATCTCCGATCCTCGCATACGATACCGATACCCCCGAAAGCGGTTGCCGCCCGAAGCGCGACACCGCACAAGGGCAAGGCTACGACAGGAACCTCTATTAAACCTTAATGGATGGTGTACGACGGTGATACCCCCCGATATCCAGACCCTCGCGGACGGCATCCTGGGCGGCGAGCGGCGCGCGCTCGCCCGGGCCATCACCCTGGTCGAATCCGCCCGCCCCGACCACCGGGAGCGCGCGCAGACCCTTCTCGCCGCCCTCGCCGGGGCCGCGCCCGCCGCCGCGCCGGGCATCCGCATCGGGCTGTCGGGCACGCCCGGGGTCGGCAAGTCGACCTTCGTCGAGGCGTTCGGGACGGAGATGATCGGGCGCGGGCACCGGCTCGCCGTGCTGGCGGTCGATCCGTCCTCCACCGTGACGGGCGGCTCGATCCTCGGGGACAAGACGCGCATGGACACGTTGGCCCGCAACCCGGCCGCCTTCATCCGCCCCTCGCCCTCGGGCGGCAGTCTCGGCGGCGTCGCCCGGCGCACCCGTGAGACCATCGCCCTGTGCGAGGCGGCGGGGTTCGACATGGTGATCGTGGAGACGGTCGGGGTGGGGCAGTCCGAGGTCGCGGTCGCGCGGATGACCGACATCTTCCTCCTGCTGCTCGCGCCCGCCGGGGGCGACGAGTTGCAGGGGGTCAAGCGCGGGATCATGGAGATCGCGGACCTGATCGTCGTGAACAAGGCGGACGGGGATCTCGCCGCCGCCGCGCGGCGGACGCGCGCCGACTACGCCGCCGCCCTGCGCCTGATGCGCCGCCGGGAGGGGGACGCGGCGGGCTTTCCGCGCGCCCTGACCGCCTCGGCCGTCGAGGGCACGGGTATCGGGGAGATCGCCGACCTCGTCGCGGAGCTGGACGCCGCCCGCCGCTCGGGCGGTTTCCATGCCGCGCGCCGCCGGGAGCAGGCCGTCACGTGGCTGGAGACCGCGCTGGAGGCCCGCCTGCGCGAGGCCTTCGACGCGGCGGTGCCGCGCGATGCGCTGGACCGGGTGCGCGAGGGCGTGCGCGACGGGACGGTGCCGCCCGAGGCGGGGGCGGAAGAGCTTCTGGCCCGCTACCGCGCCGCGATGCGCGGCGGCTGATGCGTCCGGGCGTCCGTCAGCCGTTCAGCAGCGCCTTCAGGCGGTAGAGCGCCTCCTGCGCCTCGCGCGGGCTGAGCGCGTCCGGGTCGAGGGCCGCGACCGCCTCGGCGAGGGCGGCGTTCTCGGGCGGGGTCGCCGCTTCCGCCGCGGCGAAGAGGGGCAGGTCGTCGACGATGGCGCGGATACGGGCCTCGCCGCCCTGCGCGTCGCCCTTCTCCAGCCGCCGCAGCACGTCGCGCGCCCGCTCGATCACCATCGGGGGCAGACCGGCCTTGCGCGCCACCTGCACCCCGTAGGAGCGCGTCGCCGCCCCCGGCTCGACCTCGTGCAGGAAGACGATATCCCCCTCCCATTCCGCCACCTTCATCGCCGCGTTGCGGGCATGATCGAGCCGGGCGGCCAGTTCGGTCAGCTCGTGGTAATGGGTCGCGAACAGGCCCCGGCAGCGGTTCACGTCGTGCAGGTGCTCCAGCACGGCCCAGGCGATGGACAACCCGTCGAAGGTCGCCGTGCCGCGCCCGATCTCGTCGAGGATGACCAGCGAGCGGGGTGTGGACTGGTTGAGGATGGTGGCCGTCTCGACCATCTCGACCATGAAGGTCGAGCGCCCGCGCGCCAGGTCGTCCGACGCGCCGACCCGGCTGAACAGGGCATCGACCGCGCCGATATGGGCGCTGCGGGCCGGGACGAAGCAGCCCGATTGGGCCAGCACCGCGATCAGCGCGTTCTGGCGCAGGAAGGTCGATTTCCCGGCCATGTTCGGCCCCGTGAGCATCCAGAGCCGGTCCTCCCCGAGGTCGATATCGTTGGCGACGAACGCGGCGTCCTCCTTCGACAGCGCCGCCTCGACCACCGGATGTCGCCCCGCCTCGATGGCGAAGGCGTCGCTGTCGTCCACGCGCGGGCGCACCCAGCCGCCCGCCATCGCCAGATCGCCCAGCGCCGCCGAGACGTCGAGTACCGCCAGCGCCTGCGCCGTGGACGAGACGGCCTCGGCCCGCTCCAGGGCCAGGGCGCGCAGGTCCTCGAAGATCGCCAGTTCCCGTTCCTGCGCCTGCGCCGCCGCCTGGGCGATGCGGGTGTCGAGATCGGCCAGTTCGGGCGTGGTGAAGCGCATGGCGTTGGCCATGGTCTGGCGGTGGATGAACGCCTCGTCCTTCGTCAGCGCCTCGCCATGGGCGGACGGCACCTCGATGAAATAGCCCAGCACGCCGTTGTACTTGACCTTCAGCGCGCCGATGCCCGTCCCGCCCTTCAGCCGCGCCTCCAGATCGCGGATGACGAGGCGGCTGTCGTCGCGCAGGGACCGGGTCGCGTCCAGCGCGCGGTCGTGGTCGGGGGCGATGAAGTTGCCGTCCCGGGCCAGCATCGGCGGCTCGGCCACCAGCGCGGCGCGCAGGGTCTCGACCAGCGCATCGTGGCCGACCAGCATCGTCTCGACCCGGGCGATGGTATCGGGCGGGTCGTGCAGGGCCTCCAGCCGAATGGCGATGGCGGTCGCCGCGTCCAGCCCGTCGCGCAGCGCCGCGAGATCCCGGGGACCTCCACGACCCAATGACAGGCGCGAGAGGGCGCGGGCGATATCCGGCGCGGCGCGCAGCATGGCGCGCAGGTCCTCCGTAAGGGCGGTATCGTCGCGGAAGAGCGCCACCGTATCCAGCCGCCGGGCGATGCGCGCGGGATCGGTCAGCGGCGCATTGAGCCGCCCGGCCAGCATCCGCGCCCCGCCCCCCGTCACCGTGCGGTCGACGGTGGCCAGCAGCGAGCCGGCGCGCCCGCCGCCCGCGCCCTCGACCAGCTCCAGGTTGCGCCGGGTCGCCGCGTCGATGCGCATGGCCGCGTCCGCCGCCTCGATCCGGGGCGGGCGCAGATGGGGCAGGGCTCCCTTCTGGGTGATGGCGATGTAGTCGACCAGCGCGCCGAGGCTGGAGAGCTGCGCCCGGTCGAACGCGCCGAAGCCCTCCAGCGAGGCGACCTTGTAGAGGTCCTTCAGACGCTTGGTTGCCGAGGCGCTGTCGAAGCTGGCCGTGCCCAGCGGCGTCACCCGCGCGGCGCTTTCCAGCAGGGGCAGCACGCCCCCGTCGCCCGCCACCCACGCCTCGAAGGCCCGCTCGGAGACGAGGATCTCCGACGGCGAGAGCCGGGCGAGATCGGCCCCCAGCGTGCCCGCCGCGACCGGCGTCACGGCCATCTCGCCGGTAGAGATATCGACCTGCGCCAGCGCCGCCCCCCCGCCGGCCTCGGCATAGGCGAGGAGGTGGTTGGCCGCGCGGGCGTCGAGAAGCGCGTCCTCCGTCAGCGTGCCGGGGGTCACCAGCCGCACCACGTCGCGCCGCACGACCGACTTCGAGCCGCGCTTCTTCGCCTCGGCGGGGCTTTCCATCTGCTCGCAGATGGCGATGGACAGGCCCGTCTTCGTAAGCCGCGCGAGGTAGCCCTCGGCCGAATGCACCGGCACCCCGCACATCGGGATCGGCTTGTCCAGATGGGTGCCCCGCTTGGTCAGCGCGATATCCAGCGCCGCCGCCGCCGTGACCGCATCCTCGAAGAACAGTTCGTAGAAATCGCCCATGCGAAAGAACAACAGCGCGTCCGGATGCTGCGCCTTGATCTCGAAATACTGGCGCATCGACGGCGTCGTGCCGGGGGGAATCGCGGGGGCGGTCATGGCGGGGACGTTAGGGCGGGGGGCGGCGGCGCGAAAGGGGGTTTCCTACGTCTGCTGGTAGACCGTGACGACCCGCTCGAAGCGGCGCGCGGCAAGATCGTCCTCGCGAATGAGATAGTAGAGCGTACCCTCGGTATCCGGGTCCTGCCACCAGGCGGTCAGCGCGACCTGGAACAGGAGCCGCCAGTCCCGCGCCTCCTCGCGGATGCGGTCGTACTCGGCGCGGGTATGGACGGGCGGCATGAACTGCACGCCGTAGCGCGAGACGATGGCCGCATCGTAGCGCGGGTCGTCCTGTTCACCGAGGGGCTGGTCGAGCAGGTAGACCGCCTCCTGACCGGGTCGGTCTTGGCCCTCGTATGCTTCCCCGATATCCGAGAGCAGTAGGGAGAGTGGCTCCCGCATCTCTGCCGGGTCGCGGGAGAGATGCCGGGCGAAGCGGGCGACGGTTTCGTCCCAGTCCGCCGAATATTCGACCGGCAATTGCCAATACCGCGCGATCCGCTGGGGCGCGTTCGGGCCGAGGTAATGATGCTCGATCTTCAGCTCGATAGTCTCCGTCTCCCGGCGCAAGGCTTCGGGATCGAAATCGGGGATGAAGCTGCGCATCAAGGCGAGCGTATCGGCGTCCACGGGTGGAAGGAATACCCTGGTCCTGCGCATCTCCTTCAGATAGGCCGCCTCCGCCTCCAGCAGGACGGGGGGTACGGGCTTGGCTTCGGCCTCATCCAGCGGCGTCCCGTCCCAGATCACCCGCCCCGACCGGGTGCCGGTGTCCCACGGGCCGGTATCGACATCGTAGAAGAACAGGAGCCGCCCGGTCTCGGGCATATCCCCCGTCCCGTCCATCGCGGTCAGGGGCGCAAGCTCGACCTGCCCGATGAAGGAATAAGGCCGGTTCGCTTCCAGCGCCGCACGGATGGCGGGGCCGTGGGTCTCGCCCCCGATGGCGGCAATGGCCGCCGGGTCGTCGGGCCGGGGCGGGACGGGCCAGTCGAGCGTCGCGCCCATGACCGGCGCGCCGCCCAGACGCGCCTGCGCCCCGGCACCCTCGGCCACGGGGTCGAGCACCAGCACGGGGATGAGCAGCGCGGCGAGCGCCTCGACCTTATCCGGCGAGGCGACTTCGGCGAGCAGGTGGCGGGCTTCCTCGATGGTCTCGAACAGCATGGTTTCCCTCTCGATCCTGCGGGATCGCGTTGTCGCGCCGGATCGTGCGTCTTCGCAACCCGACATAATATTACGGAATGTTGCAGAATCGCCGTTTCCGTCGGAATCGCCGACAGGGTTGCCCGTCCCCGGCGAGGACCGGGGACCCGGACGATTTGCGCGCCGTCCGGCGAGGCTTCCGGTCTTCGCCGGGCGCGGAGCGAGGACCGTCCGTATCACGCCCGCTCAATCCGAAGTGATCGACCCCTGAAATGCACCCGTTCCCGCGCTTCCTGTTGCATCATGCGAACGGACGGCGTTGGGTCGTCCGAGAGTGGCGAAAGGATCGAGGGGAATGGTCGAGATGACATCGAATGCGGGATCGGCGGATGGCGGCGGCGCGTGGAAGCGCTGGCTTCCCCTCGGCATCATCGCGGGCGGGGCGGCGCTCGGAACGTATTTCTTCGGCGACTATCTCAGCTTCGAGGCGCTGCGCGAGAACCGCGAGGCGCTGCTCGCCTGGCGCGATTCGAACTATCTGGTCGCGGCGCTGACCTACATGGCGATCTACATCGCCGTGGTCGCCTTCTCGCTGCCCGGCGCGGCGGTGATGACGCTGACGGGGGGCTTCTTGTTCGGCCTCGTCGCGGGGACGCTGCTGACGGTCACGGCGGCCACCATCGGCGCGACCTGCATCTTCCTCGCCGCGCGCACCAGCCTCGGCGCGACGCTCAAGGAGCGGGCCGGGCCGTGGATGGAGAAGTTCGAGCGCGGCTTCCAGGAGAACGAGATCAGCTTCCTGTTCCTGCTGCGCCTCGTGCCGGTCGTGCCGTTCTTCGTCGCGAACCTGCTGCCCGCCTTCTTCGGCGTGAAGCTGATGACCTATATCTGGACCACCTTCCTCGGCATCGCGCCGGGTACGGCGGTCTACACCTCCGTGGGCACGGGCCTCGGGGAGATCCTGGCCTCGGGCGAGGAGCTGAGCCTCAACGTCTTCGCGGACCCGATGGTCTGGGGACCGTTCGTGGGCCTCATCGCCCTCGCCCTTCTGCCCATGATCGTCAAGGCCGTGCGCGGCAAACCCATCGCCGGTGAGGAGTAATCGAGATGACCACCGAGACCATGACCGTCGACCTGTGCATCATCGGGGCCGGTTCGGGCGGCCTGTCCACCGCCGCCGGGGCGGTCCAGATGGGGGCCTCCGTCGTCTTGATCGAGAAGCACAAGATGGGGGGCGACTGCCTCAACTACGGCTGCGTGCCGTCCAAGGCCCTGCTGGCGGCGGCGAAATACGCCCATGCCCAGCGCTCGGGCGGGAAGTTCGGCATCGAGGCCCACGAGCCGGAGGTCGACTTCGCCGCCGTGAACGCCCATGTGAAGGACGTGATCGCATCCATCGCGCCCCATGACAGCGTCGAGCGCTTCGAGGGCCTCGGCTGCACCGTTATCCAGGACGCCGCCCGCTTCACCGGGCCGCAGACGGTGGTGGCGGGGGGCCGGGAGATCAAGGCGCGGCGCATCGTCATCGCCACCGGCTCCTCGCCTTTCGTTCCGCCCATCCCGGGGCTGGAGGATACGCCGTACTTCACCAACGAGACGATCTTCGACAATACCGAGAAGCCCGGCCATCTCGTCGTCGTCGGCGGCGGTCCCATCGGGATGGAGATGGCGCAGGCGCATCGCCGTCTCGGCTCCGAGGTCACGGTGCTGGAGGGCGGCAAGGCGCTCGGCAAGGACGATCCGGAGATCACCGGCATCGCCCTGGAGCGCCTGCGCGGCGAGGGCCTCGACATCCGCGAGAACGCGCTGGCCGAGCGGGTCGAGAAGACGGCGGACGGCATCCGCGTGCATCTGAAGGGCGGTGAGGCCGTCGAGGGCACGCATCTGCTGATGGCGGTGGGCCGCAAGCCCAACGTCGACGGTCTCGATCTGGAGAAGGCCGGCATCGAATACGACCGCCGGGGCATCACGGTCGGCGAGAACCTCGTCACGACGAACAAGAAGGTCTTCGCCATCGGCGACGTGACGGGGGGCCTGCAATTCACCCATGTCGCGGGCTACCATTCCGGCGTCGTCATCCGAAACGCACTGTTCCAGATGTTCTGGGCCAAGGCCTCGACCAAGCACATCCCCTGGGTCACCTATGTCGACCCCGAGATCGCGCAGGTCGGCATGACCGAGGCGCAGGCGCGCGAGCGGTACCGCGATCAGGTCGAGGTCATCAAGTGGACCATGGATGAGAACGACCGGGCGCAGGCCGAGCGCGTCACCTACGGCATGGTCAAGGTGATCCTCAACGGTGCCGAGATCCTCGGCGCGTCCATCGTCGGCCAGAACGCGGGCGAGATGATCCAGCCCTGGGCCTACGCCATCGCCAACGGCCAAAAGATCGGCAGGATGGCGGCCTACGTCGCGCCCTATCCGACCCTGGGCGAGGCGAACAAGCGGGCGGCGGGGCAGTACTTCGTCCCGAAGCTGTTCTCCGACCAGACGAAGAAGATCGTGCGCTTCCTCGCCCGGTTCGGGTAAGGTGGCATCGTGTCGAACGACGATCGCGCCGTCACCACCGGGCCTGTCCCGGTGGTCCAGGGCCACAGGCGCCGCTCTTCGTGGCCCTGGATCGCGCGGTCGACCGCTGCGCGGGGCACGCTGCGTGGGGCACCCGGGCGACGACGGCGCCCGGACGCTGCAATCCGGCTCGCACCCGCATTCGATACGGTGAAACCAAACCCTCCGGCGCGGCGTATTGCGTTCAAGGAGGCTCCGCACCGAACGCGGGGCAGATGAGAGAGCCGAACCCCCGCCCATGCGCCTGATACGCTCCCTCTCCGGCCGCCTGCTGCTGCTGACGATCGTGTTCGTCATGCTGGCCGAGGTGCTCATCTTCGTGCCCTCGCTGGCCCGCTACCGCGAGGACTACCTGCGCGAGCGGCTGGAGGCGGCGAACATCGTCGCCCTCGCCATGGACGGCTACGACGCGATGCCGGCCTCCGACGCCGACCGCGACCGCTTCGCCGTGGGGGACGAGGAGGATACGCTCGAATGGCGGCTCCTCAACAGCGCGCAGGTGCGCTCCATCGCGCTGCACGAAGGCGGGGCCAAGCGACCCATCCTCGTCGGCGACCGGCGCGATCCGGTGGAGGAAACCTTCATGCTCGACGAGGATACGACGTTCGACAAGATCGTCGAGGCGGTCACGGTGCTCGTCAACCCCCGCCCCGAGCGCGTTATCCGCGTCATCGGCGCGCCAGACCCGGCGCGCTGGCCCGCGGGCGACGCGGTGGACGTGACCCTCAAGGAGGAGCAGCTCGCCACCGCCATGCGCGATTTCGCGATCCGCATCCTCAACCTCTCGCTCGTCATCTCGCTGCTGACGGCGACCCTCGTGTTCCTCAGTCTCAACCGCTGGCTCGTGCGGCCCGTGCGCGGGCTGATCGACGCGATGACCGATTTCCGCCGCTCGCCCGAGGCCGCGCGCATCATCGACCCCGGCCCCGGCAAGACGGAGCTGGACGAGGCGGGGCGCGAGCTGTCCTCCATGCAGACCGAGGTGCGCGCGGCGCTCTTCCAGAAGACGAAGCTGGCCGAGCTGGGCGAGGCGGTGGCCAAGATCAACCACGACCTGCGCAACATGCTGGCCAGCGCGCAGATCCTGGCCGACCGTCTGGAGCAGAGCGAGGACCCCATGGTCCGGCGCACCGCGCCCAAGCTGCTGCGCTCGCTCGACCGGGCGACGGACCTGTGCACCCGCACGCTCGCCTTCGGCAAGGCGGACGAGCCGGCCCCCGTGCGCCGCCGCGTGGCCCTGCCGCGCCTTGCGGGGGAGGTGCGCGACGCGGTCTTCCCGGATGGCGGCGCCATCGCCATGACGGTGGACATGCCGGCGGACCTGCACGCCGAGGCCGATCCCGACCAGCTTTTCCGCATCCTCCAGAACCTCGCCCGCAACGCCGAGCAGGCGATGACCGGCACGGGGCAGGGCACCCGCCTGACCCTCGCCGCGCGCCGGACGGGCGGCACGGTCGAGATCGACGTGCGCGACGACGGCCCCGGTATGCCCGTCTCGGCGCGGGAGAACCTGTTCAAGGCGTTCCGGGGCAGCGCGCGCAAGGGCGGCACGGGCCTCGGCCTGTCCATCGCCCGCGATCTGGCGCGCGGCCACGGCGGCGACGTGACCCTCGTGGAGAGCACCGGAGCGGGCACGACCTTCCGCGTGACGATCCCCGACACGGCCTGATCCGGCTTATTCCACCAAGCGCGTCGAGGCATTGCCCGTCAGCCCGGCGGGAACCGGCACGTCGGTCGCGGCGTAGTCCGTGTTCAGCACGAGAACCGGCGACTGGCGGAGCTGCATGTTGTCGACGATGAGGATCGTGAAGGCTGCTTCCTCGGAGATGGGCATCGTCGTGTCGATCAGCAGGTTGTCGAGTGTCAGGTAGACCGTGCCGAGCAGCGAACGCACGTTGGCGCTGTTGATGAGGAACTGCCGGTTCGACGGGCAGCGTCTGCTACCGGGGCAGGGCATGCGCCCGACGGCGACGATACCCGCGGATGGCCCGGTCGTCGGCGCGGAGAAGGAGATCGTGGCATCGTCACGGAACTCGAACCAGGATGTCTGGTCTTCGAAGATGAGGGCGACGTTCTCTCCCTTCGCCGTTGCCTGCTCCGCAATGACGAGCGGCCCGTTGTCGAAGTGGTAGAGTCCCGGCTCGAACCAGACGTCGGCATCGGCGGCGATGCGCAGGCCGCCGCAATAGGTGCCGGGGTGCAGGTTGATGCTCTGGCCCTGCCCGATCACGGTCGGGAAGGACGGATCGCAGGGGGGCGCGGGTGGAAAGTACCGCTTCGCAAGCGGGTCCTCGATGACCTGGCAATCCTCCGTAACGGGCGTGGAAACATGCCCCTTGCCGCCCCGATGTCCCCCCGCCGCGCAGATGAAGTCCGCTTCGATGAAGGAACTGCCGCTCGTATGTATGGATGCTTCCACTGTGGTATTGCTGTAAAGACCGCATTCGCCCGCCTCGATCCGGGCATTGTCCTCCAGCTTGATGCCGGGATTTCCAGCGTTGCCATTGGTGGCGTTTTCCCTGTCCATCGCGATGATGCAGATGTTCTGCGCGGCGTAGATCTCCGCCTTGGCCGAGGCGGTCAGGGTCTTCTCTGTATCGAAGACCCGTCCGAGGGGCGAGCGCAGGGTCTGAGTCAGCGTGACGCCGATCAGGGTGTCGCTCTCGCTCCACGCCTCGGCGATCAGGGTTGCGCCGGGCATGTTTCGGGCTGCGTACCCCTGCGCGACGGCGGAAAGGGTGTCCTCGTTTCCGTCGCGCTTCATCTTGATGAAGTGCAGTTCCCGGGCCGTGGCGATGGCGGCGCTGTCGGCGGCCTTCTGCAGCGCGCTGCTCTCGCGCACGACTATAGCGTGATCGACTGCAAAGAGCGCGGCCCCCGCGACGACCGGAACGATGGTCGCCGTCAGCGCCATTATGCTCCCGGAAGCCGAGCGTCGGAATGCCGTCGTCAGGGCGAGCAACGTAGGTATCTGTGGGACCATGGTACTATTCGTTCGGAAGGAGAAATGGGAAGGCGAGGGTCGGACGCGTCAGCCCGTCCGCTGGCGGGCCGGCTCCGCAAGGTCGGCGCGCAGGCGATCCAGCGCCGCGTCGAGCGCATCCATCCGTCCGTCGATCACGGCTTCCAGCACGCCCTCGTCCGACCAGTCTGCGGGGGCGGGCATCTCTCCGGCGGCGCTCCTCTCGACGGCGGCGAGGGTCTCGGCCAGTTGCGCGGCCCCGACGCTGAGGCACATGGACTTCATCGCGTGGGCCGCCTTGCGCCGCTCCTCGCCGTCCTCGTCGCGCAGGGTATCGAGCAGGCGCGCATGGGCACCGGGCAGGGCCTTGTCGAAGCGGTCCAGGACCTTGGCCATCGCGCCGGGCCGCCGGGCGTCGAGCGCGCGCAGGGAGGCGAGGCTTGCCGGATCGAGGATCGGGGCCTCGCCTTCGTCCTGTTCCGCGTCCCCGTCTATGGCGGCGGGCGCGTCCTGCGCATCGGGGGCGGCCGTGCCCCCCGGTTCGATCCCCTTCGCAGCCGACAGCAGCGCGTCGAGCGCCTCCAGGGGAAAGGGTTTGGGCAGGGAGTCGTCAAAGCCGTTCTCGGCGGCGCGCCGGGCCAGCGTGTCCCGCGAATGGGCCGAGAACAGCACGAGCCGGGTCGCCACGCCGGCGGCGCGCGCCTGCCGGGCGGTCTCGAACCCGTCGAGATTGGGCATCTCGCCGTCGATGAACGCGATGTCGATGCCCCCCGCCGTCAGGCGCTCCAGCGCCTCGGCCCCGTCATGGGCGAGGATCGGCACGATGCCGTGCACGTCGAGCGCCTCGACCATGACCTCGCGGTTCACGGCGCTGTCGTCGGCGACCAGCACCCGCAGGGAGGCGAGCGCGGCGATGCCGTCCTGCGCCCGGTCGGCCCCGTGTTCGCGCAGCAGATCGGGGCCGCGCAGCCGGCGCGTGGCGATGCGTCCCAGCACGGCGTCGAGATCGGCCCGCTGGACGGGCACGCGCAGCAGGTCGTCGAGCAGGCCGCCGCGCACCGCCTCCTCCGGCATGGGCGCGTCGAGACGCCACAGGCCGATGCGCGGGATGTCCCCCGCGCCCTCGGGCGCATGGTCGATATCCGTCAGGACCGCCTCCGCATCGCCCTCCGTCTCGATCCCCCGCGCCGTCAGCGCCCGGACGAGGGCCGCGCGCAGGGCGGGGCGGGCCGTCTCCACCGCGACGCAGAGCGGCAGGGCAGCCGGCAGGGCGCGCGCCTCCGCCACCTCCAGCGGCAGGCGCAGGGTGAAGCACGAGCCGCTCCCGAGCGTGCTCGTCACGTCGATCGTCCCGCCCATCGCCTCGGCGAGCTGGACGCAGATGTTCAGCCCCAGACCCGTGCCCCCGTGGCGGCGGGTGGTGGACTGGTCGGCCTGCGAGAACGCCTCGAAGATCGAATCGAGCCGGTCCTCCGGGATGCCGGCCCCGGTATCGGAGACGGCGATGCGCAGGATTCCGCCCGCCTCCCGGCTCAGGTCGATCCCGACATGCCCCTCCTCGGTGAACTTGATCGCGTTGCCGACGAGGTTCGACAGGCACTGGCCGATGCGTGTCGGATCGCCGAGGAGCGATACCGGCACGTCCGGCGCGATATGCGGCACGATCTCGATGCCCTTGCCGCGTGCCTGCTCCCAGAACAGACCCACGCAGTCGCCGACGATCTCGTCCGCCGAGAGGGGGATGCTCTCCAGCTCGATCCTGCCCGCCTCCAGCTTGGAGAAATCCATGATGTCGTTCAGGAGGTGCATCAGCGAACGGCCCGACCGGGCGATGGTGCCCGCGTGGCGGGCCTCGGACGGGGGCAGGTTCGAGCGTTCGAGCAGTTCCGCCATGACGAGAAGCCCGTTCATCGGCGTGCGGATCTCGTGGCTCATGGTGGCGAGGAAGCGCGACTTGGCCTCCGTCGCGGCCTCGGCCTCGTCGCGGGCGAGGCTCAGCTCCTCGGTGCGCTGGTCGACCAGCTCCTCCAGATGCAGGCGGTAGTCGTTGAGCTGGGTCTCGCGGGTGGTAATCTCGTCGATCATGCGGTTATAGGCCCGGGCCAGCACGCCGATCTCGCCCTTCCCGGCGAGGGATACCCGCTCCGGCAGGCGCTTGTCGTCGCCGGCCCGGGCGATGGTGTGGGTCAGGCGCTCCAGCGGGCGCACGATCTGACGCTGGAAGACCAGCCCGACGATCATGCCGATGGCCAGGGCGAGCGAGGCCCAGAAGGCGGCGTTGCGCATCTCGCGCAGGAAGGCGGCCCCCGCGCTGGGCTGCTCTCCGGCGATGCGCAGCGACCCGATGCGCGCCCCGCCCTTGCGGATGGGAGCCTCGACCGTGATGGTCTGCGCGTCGAACAGCGCCGCGAGGGAGCCTGCGGCCCCGCGCTCGGTCGGCTGGCCGACGAGGACGGCCTGCATCCCGATACCCGCCACGCGCCGCCCCGCCTCGTCGTAGGCGGCGGCGAAGGAGATGCCCTGGGCGGTGGCGATGGCGTTGAGCGTACGCGTCACCCCCGCCGCATCGCCCTCGACCATCGCGTCGGCCACGCCGGAGGCGAGCACGTTGGCATAGGTCTGCATCTCGGTGGTGCGCGCATCGAACTGGGCCTCCGCGGTGCGCAGCAGCACCCCGGTCGTCACCAGGAGACAGGCGAACATCACGCTGACCCCGACCGCGAGGCCGAGCCGGAAGCCCAAAGCGTCGCAGGTGCGACGCAGGCGTTGGAGGATCGGCATGCTCACGGCGTGGGATGGTCCCGGGTGTAAGATATCCTTAGGCTTATCGTAGGAAGGTCGGCTGAAGATCGGGTTACCATAAAAAGGCCTGCCCGAGCCGCCACCGAACGGATCTCCATGACGGAACGACGGGTCCTTCTGGTCGATGACGATCCTGTGTATCTCGCCCTCGGCGGGGAGGAGCTGGAATCGCGCGGCTATACCGTGAGCGAGGCCTCCGACGGGGCCGAGGCGCTGGAGAGCCTGCGCACGGACCGCTTCGACATCGTCATCTCGGATCTGGAGATGCCGGTGATGACGGGGCTGGAACTGCTCGGGGCCATCCGGGCCGACCCGCGTGAGGCCGTGGCCGCGCTGCCCTTCCTGATGATCACGGGCCGGGGCGATATCGAATCGGTGGGCCGGGCCTACGACAGCGGCGCGACCTCGTTCCTGCAAAAGCCCGTCAACTGGCCCTCGCTCGTGCACCATGTCGAGTTCGTGCTGCGAGCCAGCGAGCAGGCCTCGGCGCTGCGCACAGCGCGGGACGACGCCAAGCGGGCGCTCGATTCGAAGAACGCCGTCCTGATGGCCCTGCGCCACGAGTTGCGCTCGCCGCTGCACGTCATCCAGGGCTTCGCCGACATCCTCAGCAACAAGCTGCGCGACGCGCTCGACGAGCAATCGCTGATGGAGTTCGGTTTCATCCACGACGGCGTGGACGACATGGTCGACAAGATCGACAAACTGTTCCTCTACGCCGACATCCTCAACGGCGAGACCGATTTCAAGATGGCGGAAACGGCGCTTTCCAGCGTGGTCCGGGCCGCCATCGGCCGGGTGCGCAAGGCCGCCGATGCCGGCGGGACGTCCGTCCACGCCGTCTGGTCGCCCGGCTGCGAGGACATGCATCTCGTCGCCGACGAGAAGACCCTCTCGACCGCCCTGGGCCACATCCTCGACAATGCCGTGAAGTTCGGTCCCGACGGCGGGGCGGTCGAGCTGCGGGTGGATCGGGACGGGAGCGGCATGCCGCGCGTCGCCGTGGCGGATGCGGGCGAGGGGTTCGACCTCGACCGTACCGATACGTATCTCGCCGGCTTCGGCCAGCGCGACGACGGCCTGACCCGCACCTCCAGCGGCATCGGTCTCGGCCTGACCCTCGCGAACCACCTCGTCCGCGCCCATCGCGGCCATCTGGCCCTGTCCAACGCGCCCGAGGGCGGCGGTGTCGTCACGCTGCTCTTCGATCCGCCCGAGGCCGATGCCGGGGCCGATCCGGTAGCGCAGGCGGGCTGACGGACGCGCGGTTCATGCCGAACGGGGTATCGCCGCCCTCGGCGCGGAGGCCCGAAAGGCGGCATGCACGATGGATTACAGGAAGGGCCGGGGCTTCATCGTCTGGTAGTCGTATTTCGCGATCTCGCACAGCGCCTCGCGGTCGAGCAGGACGAAGGAGCGGTCGCGCCAGGCCATGACGCCCCGGTCCGTCAGCTTGCGCAGCGTCTTGTTGGTATGCACCAAGGACAGGCCGAGCGTGTCGGCGAGCTGCTGCTGGCTGAAGGGGAACGGCATCGCGCCCGCGGGGGCCGCCCCGGTATCCACCGCCCGGTCGTGCAGGAGGACCAGCAGATGCGCGATGCGCTCCAGCGCGGAGCGGCGGCCGAGCGAGACCAGATGCTCGTCCAGCAGGCGCTCCTCCCGCGAGGCGAGCCAGGTCAGGTCGTAGGCGAGGGCGGGATGTTCCGAGAAGAGCGACCAGAGCTGCCGCCGGTCGAAGGAGCACAGCACCATGTCGCTCGATGCCTCGACCGAATGGCCCATCTCGTCCAGCACCGCGCCCTGCAACCCGATGAGGTCGCCCGGCATGACGAAGTTGAGGATCTGCAGGCGCCCGTCGTCGAGCATCTTGGAGCGGTAGCCCCAGCCTTCGAGCACCGTGTAGAGCGCGTCCGAGGTCTCGCCCTCGGAGAGGATCGTCTCCCCCGCCGCGACCGCGATCTCGCCGCTCTTGAACTGCGCCACGAAGGCGATCTGGCCGTCGTCGAAATTGCGGAAGACCGGGTTCTCGCGCAGGGGGCAGGCCTCACATGCGTGGCATTCGGACGCATGCCGCTGCCGCATCGGTTCAGGCACCCATCCCGGGGGCGGCCGGATCGCTGCCGATCGGCTCGTCGCCCATGATCTCGGTCAGCCGGGCGCGGGCGCGGCTCAGGCGGCTCTTGACCGTGCCGACGGCGCAGCCCATCACCCCGGCGGCCTCCTCGTAGGAGAAGCCGGAGGCCCCCACGAGGATGATGGCCTCGCGCTGATCCTCGGGAAGCTGCGCGAGCGCATTGCGGAAATCGCCGAGTTCGAGGTTGGGGAGCTGTCCCGGCACCGCCACGAGCCGCGCGGCCTCGGCCCCGTCGACGTCCTCGACCTCCCGCTTCCTCTTGCGCAGGTGCGAGTAGAACTCGTTGCGCAGGATGGTGAAGAGCCAAGCCATCAGGTTCGTGCCGTCCTGGTAGCTGTCGGCCTTGGCCCAGGCCTTGGTCAGTGTTTCCTGCACGAGGTCGTCGGCCAGCGCCGAGCGCCCACAGAGGGACATGGCGAACGCGCGCAGGTGGGGTATGGCCGTTACCAGCCCCTTGCGGACTTCATCGGATGGCGTCATGCGGGCGGCCTTGCCGGATTCGAGAGGGATCGGATGCTCAAGAATCGGATGTAGGGCTATCCTCGTCCTTGTCAGCCTGTTCCTTCTCTTCGAGTTCCCCGATCAGGCTGAGGAAGCGATCCGGAACCTCCTCGGTCGCGAATTCCGTGTAGAGGGACTTCAGGCGCGTGCCGACGGCCTTGCCGATGATGGGATCCGTCCCATCATTGGGTGCATCGGTGCCTTCGGCGGGACCGGCGGTGGACTTGTCTCTCTCGCTCATGGGACCCTGCTGCCTCTTTCGGTGTCGGGCGAACAAGGTCTCACCCGGCGGAATGTTCCATCGCCCACCGGAACCGTTTTAAAGGCGTCGTGTTGAGTTCGGAACCCCCAATTTTCCCATAGGACGATTCATGTCTGTCGCCGCTTCCCTCAAGACCCATCTCCCGCTCATGCGCCGCTATGCCCGTGCGCTCACCGGCTCGCAGGAGCGGGGCGATTCCTACGTCCGGGCGGTGCTGGAAGCTCTCCTTGCCGATAGCGGCGCCCTGCCGCAGGACATGGACATCCGCGTGGCGCTCTATCGCATGCTCAGCGCCATCTGGTCCTCCGCGAGCGCGGAGGATTCCGAGACGGGCAGCACCCACGACTGGGAGACGGTCGCCGAACGCCGTCTCTCCTCCCTGCCGCCCGCCGCGCGGCAGGCCTTCGTCCTCACGTCGGTCGAGGGGTTCGACGCCGCCGAGGTCGCCCAGATCCTCGACACCGACGAGGCGCACGTCCGGACCCTGCTCGATTCGGCCGCCCGCGACATCGCGGCGCAGGTATCGACGAAGGTTCTCATCATCGAGGACGAACCGATGATCGCGCTGGAGCTGGAGCAGATCGTCCAGGGCCTCGGCCACGAGGTCACCAGCATCGCGCGCACCCACAGCGAGGCCATGGCCGCCTACGCCCAGAAGCGCCCCGGCCTCGTCCTGGCCGATATCCAGCTCGCCGACGGCACGTCGGGCATCGACGCGGTGAACGAGATGCTCGATCAGGTCGTCTCCGCACCGCCCATCGTCTTCATCACGGCCTTCCCCGAGCGCCTGCTGACCGGCGAGCGGCCCGAGCCGACCTTCCTGGTCACGAAGCCCTTCCAGCCGGACATGGTGAAGGGCATCATCAGCCAGTCGCTGTTCTTCGAGGGCAGCCCCGAAGCCGTCGCCTGAGGCATGACCTCCCCCCCGGTTCCCCACGAGGGTACGCAGGACGCCCTACCGAGCTTGTCGGGCAGCCTGGTGACCGCGCTTTCCCTGACGAAGGAGGGCGATGCCCTGAGCGGGCGCAACCTGCCGGGCACGGCGGGGCTGGACGCCTTCGCCCGGTCGCTCATGTCCTGCCGGCTGTCGGATATCTCCCGGCGCACCTTCGGCGACGTGGTGCGCACCATCGGCCGCGTCGGCGGGGTGGCGCGCGAGCATTGCGCCCTGCCGGTCGACGGCGCGGCCCTGCGCTACGACGCGGAGATCTGGCGTCAGGAGAGCGGGGCGGTGGGCGTGCTGTTGGTCGACGTGACCGATCAGGCGCGCGATTCCGGCAGCGTGCACGCCTTGTCGCTGGAGCTGGCGCATCGCACCAAGAACGTGCTCGCCGTCGTCCTCAGTCTCGCCACCCAGACGGGGCGGCGGATGCCCGACTACCAGAGCTTCAAGGATCGGTTCCAGGTGCATGTCGAGGCCCTGTCCGGCGCGCACGACCTGATCGCGGCAAGCGGCTGGCTGGGCGTGCCGCTCGTCGAGATCGTGGGGGCGAGCGTCGTCGGGACGGACGAGGCGCCGGTCGCCGTGACCGTCGCGCCCGAGGCGGGCGTGGCGGTGCTCAGGCCCAACGCCGTGCAGAACCTCTTCATCATCCTGCGCGAGCTTCAGACCGCCGGGTCGGAGCGGAGCGAGGCGACCTGTGCCGTCGCCGTCGGTGAGGGCGGAGCGCTCGATCTGGTCTGGGAATGCACGGATGGCGGCGACGAGGGGCTGTGGACCGACATGCTGTGCCAGCACGCGCCCGTCGCCCTCGACGGGACCGGCGCGCTGGACAGGGTCGGGGGTGGCTTCCGCTATCGCCTGCGCATCGGTCCGGGACAGCGCGTCTGATACCGACGGTCACCGCCGGTGACCGTCGGTACGAGACCGTTCAGCGCCGCGCGTCC
>JAHDDY010000061.1 GCA_020629115.1 Paracoccaceae bacterium
GCGACGGCGAGCATGACCGGAGCGAAGATCAGCAGCGCGGCCACGGCGCCGACGACATCGATCGCCCGCTTGATGAGGAGTTCCCACCGAGCGAGGGGCCGACGATGGCCCATCACCACGAGCGGCTCATGCGACAGCGAGCGGACTTCGAACCGGCCGGTCCAGAGGCGGGTCACGCCGGTCGACAGCTGGACGTCGTAGCCGCCGTCGAGCAGCTCGGCCGAGATGTCGCGGAAGGTCTCCGCCCGGAACCCGGTCGCACAGACGATCGCGCCCGTCGCGGAGTGGCGGTGCATCAGCACCGTCAGATCGGCGACGTCGCCGAGCCAGCGGTCGCCGAGACCAGACCGCTCGGCCACCGGCTCGTTCCCGATCACGCCGACACACACGAACCCCGCTTCCGGATGGGTCGCGATCAGGTCCACGACCTCCGCAGCCTCCATCCCGGCGCCGATCACCACCACACGCTCGGGCTGATCACGTTGCGCGATCTCGAGGACGATGGTCCGCAGGAAGCCACGGGCGAGCGTGAGCACGACGATCGAGAGCGGGACGGCGACGATCAGCTCCCATGCGCCGACCGCCCAGTCGGCGAACTGGGCGAACACCGCCGTGGTCGCGGCGCCGATCGCCACTGACGTGACGAGGCGACTGATCTCTTCGGTGCGCGGCAACGTCGGGCGCCCCGAGTAGATGCCGCGACGGCGGAACAGGGCCACGATCGTGACGACGGCGACGAGCGCCAGGATGCCGCCCTGCGAGCTCGGGCGAACCTCGACGGCGGTGATGTTCGTGGCGACGAAGACCCCCAGCCAGACAACACCGAGCAGCAACGTGTCAACCGTCTGGAGAAACCAGACGAACCGCCTCTTGCGAACAAGCTTTCCCACGAGCACTCCCGCCAGCCATCGGTGCGCCGCCACGCACCCCTCTGATCTACCACAATCGCAGCAGTTCAGAGCTCAAGGGCACGGGAATGTCACGGATCCGACGTGGGCTTTTGTGCCCAGCGTGGGAACTTCCGGTGCCTGTCAGTCGGCGACGTGCGGCGGTCGCCCGAGGCCGACTCGGATGTCGTCGAACTGTGCGTGCACCGTCGTCGACGGTGCCCACGAGCTGTCGGCGCCGCCGAAGAAGGTCGAGAAGAAGACCCGGTCCACTGCGAAGGCCGTGGAGTCGCGCCACTCCAGGCCGGACTCCACCAACACCGAGCGTCCGTCGATCCAGATCTCGATCGAGCCGTTCGCGATGCCGGGGTCGTTCATCGTCACTCGCTGTGTGATCTCGACCCACTCGGCGATGGGCAGTGTGGTTCCCGTGTCGAAGTCTTCGCCCCACTGTGATGGTCGGTCGGGGTGATAGGCGTAGACCACGAGGCGACCGCCATCGCGCCACATCATCCGGGCGCTGAAGCCGTCGTCGCCGGTCGCTCCGATTCCGCCCGACGGCACTCTGCCCGTTGCGCCGGCGAGACCGGGGAGCTTGCCCCCGCGCACGAACTCCCAGCCCGGCTCGAGATAGAGCCGGTAGCTCATCCAGACGTCGTCGTGCGAACCCCCGAACTCCGGAGGGGCCTGCACGCGATCGGAGCCCCGGCTCGTCGGGCGGTACCGCACCCGGAGCGTCCCGTCGCTGGTGATCGCGATGTCGTCGGCGTTGTCGACCCAGCTGGTGTGGACCCCGAAGATCGACTCGATTCGCGTGCGGTCGAGCGAGTCGAATCCTGCGGCGGCGACGCCATCGAAGTCGATGTCGAGCAGCTGGGGCTCCGAGGTCGGCCGCGTCGTGGTCGGCGCGGTCGTGGTCGGCGCGGTCGTGGTCGGCGCGGTCGTGGTCGGAGCGGTCGTGGTCGTTGTGGCCGTCGTGGAGGTCGTCTGCCGGGATGTCGACGTCGATTGCAGCGTCGGCGTGGTCGTGGAGACCGAGGTGGTCGTCGTGTCGTCCGGTGCCAGCGGATCGGCGACCGGCCCGGGCGGATCCGCGTCGAGAGGCGTGGTCGTGCCTGTCGGGGCCGAGGGTTCCTGGGTCGATCGCGCGAACCCGACCGCGGCCCCCCGTCGAGCGACTCGCTCGGCCGCCGCTCCCGAGAGACCAACTGCGTCATCGAATGCGAGGCGCTCCGGCGGGCGGGCCGACGCGACACTCGCCGTGCCGGCCGCCGAGACCAGCGCAGCCGCAGCGATGAGGGCGCCGATCGCGGTCCCTTGCCGAGACATCTCAGTCTGTCCACGGCGTGACATGCCATGGAGAACGGCCGGATCACCCACGACCTTGAGGGACCATCGTCCCGACCGCTCGGGGGTCGGGGGCGGACCGGTCCCCGCGATGGGCGGGGGTCAATCGACCCGTGCCATCGCTCCGAGGTGCGCCGCTAGCCTCAGAAGCCGTGAGTGCGAGCGATGTGTTGAGGCAGGTGCTGATCACCGGATCGGGTGGACTGATCGGCGGTGAAGCGGTGCGGTTCTACGCCGATGTCGCCGACGAGGTGGTCGGCGTCGACAACGACATGCGTGCCTACTTCTTCGGCGAGGAGGCCTCGACGAGCTGGGCGGTGGCCGGGCACGAGTCGTCGCTCGACAACTACCGGCATGCATCGGTCGACATTCGCGATCGGGACGCCGTACTGGGCCTGGTCGCCGGTCTCGACCGTCTCGATCTCGTGATCCACACTGCTGCGCAGCCGAGCCATGACTGGGCGGCGAAAGAGCCGTTCACGGACTTCGACGTCAACGCCGTCGGCACCCTCAATCTGCTCGAAGCGGTCCGTCGGCATGCGCCGGAGGCGACCTTCATCTTCACCTCGACCAACAAGGTCTACGGCGACACGCCGAATCGGTTGCCGTTGGTCGAGCTCGAGCATCGGTGGACCCTCGACGAGCAGCACGAGTGGGCGACGTTCGGCATTCCGGAGACGATGTCGATCGATTCGTCGACGCACTCGTTGTTCGGGGCGTCGAAGGCCGCCGCCGACGTCCTGTGCCAGGAGTACGGCCGCTACTTCGACATGAACGTCGGGATCTTCCGCGGCGGTTGCCTGACCGGCCCCGGGCACTCGGGAGCGCAGCTGCACGGCTTCCTCGCCTACCTGATGAAGTGCACCTCGACCGGCACGCCGTACACGGTCTTCGGCTACAAGGGCAAGCAGGTCCGCGACAACATCCACGCCGATGACCTGATCCTCGCCTTCGATGCCTTCCGGAAGGCTCCTCGGCAGGGCGAGGCGTACAACATCGGTGGCGGACCCGACGTGAACTGCTCGATGCTCGAAGCCATCGAGATCTGCCAAGAGGTCGCCGGCCGCGAGCTCGAATGGACGTACACCGAGGACAATCGGATCGGCGACCACATCTGGTGGGTCTCCGACATCCGGAAGTTCCGTGAGCACTACCCCGACTGGGAGCTGCGCTACGATATTCGCGGCATCCTCGAGGACATCCACGACGAAGGAGTCGAACGATGGGCCTCGTGACCGGTGGTCAGCCCGACACCTCGGCCATCGGCAAGGTCGATCTCTTCGGTGTCGGGATCAGCGTCGTCGACTACGAGCGCGCCGTGTCCGCCATCATCGAAGCAGGCAAGGCCCGGCGCTCCTACGGGGTGTCGGCGCTCGCCGTCCACGGGTTGATGGAGGCCGTCGACTCGGCCGACTTCCGGGCTCAGGTCAATTCGCTCGACCTCGTCACGCCGGATGGCCAGCCGGTCCGTTGGGCGATGAACGCGCTGCACGACACGGGTCTGGTCGATCGGGTCTACGGGCCTGATCTGACCTGGCATGTGCTCGAAGCAGCGGCTGCCGAGGGCGTGGGCGTCTTCCTGTTCGGGTCGACCGAGGACACCTGCGAGGCCTTCGTCGACGCGATCCGGGCCGAACATCCAGACATCGTCATCTCCGGTGTGCAGTCCGATCGATTCCGCGAAGCCGAGCCGGAGGAAGACCTCGCCGACATCGCGACGATCAACGAATCCGGGGCGGGTGTTGTGTTGGTCGGACGCGGTTGCCCGCGGCAGGAGCGCTGGGTCGCCGATCATCTGGGCAAGGTGGACGCAGCAATGCTGGCGGTCGGCGCCGCGTTCGACTACGGAGCGGGCACGCTCGACCCGCCGCCAGCGTGGATGCAGCGCGTGGGGCTGCAGTGGTTGTTCCGCCTCTCTCAGGAGCCCGGGCGTCTCTGGAAGCGGTATCTCGTGACGAACTCCCGCTTCCTGGCGAACTTCGGCGGGGCCCTCGTGAAGGCGCGGTTCGCCTCGTGACCGTCGTGTCCGGTCAGCCGACCGTCACGGTCGAGCAGCGACGTGCGCAGCGTGTGTCGGCGGTCGCGGCCGGTGCGCCCGGCCTCGCACTCCGGGTGCTCGCTGTCGTCTACGGGGTCTTTCTCGCGTATGACTTCCCGACGGTCTGGTTCCAACCACCGAGCCAGGGGTCGGGCAATGTGAGTTCCGCCGTCGAGAGCGATGGACTGATCGGGCCGGCCCTGGTCCTGCTCGCCGGATTGGCGGCCATGTCGGTGCTGGGCAACCTCGTCGGGCTCTATCGGATCGCCGCGATCGAGCCGATCATTCCGGCCATCATCGGCCTGGCGTTCTTGTCGACGTTCTGGTCTGAGGTGCCGCAGGAGACGTTCACGCAGGCGGTGGCGTTGGCGGTCACGGCGTTCTACGGGTACTGGCTCGTGGCGATCTTCCGGCCACTCGAGATCCTGACCGTGTTGGCGGCCGTGATGGCGATCGGCACGTTCCTCCACCTCGGGTTCGCGCTGGCCATCCCGCAGTACGGGCAGGCGCCCGCCGGTTCGTGGGTCGGTGTGATGCTCCACGAGAATCCGCTGGGCCGGATCACGGCGCTCGCCATTCTCGTCTTCCTTCTCGTCTACGCGTGTTTCCCGACGATGCGAATCGTCGCCCTGGCCTTCATCGGGTTGAACCTCGTGGTGCTGTGGTTCTCGACGTCGAAGACCGCGCTCGTCACCGTCGGTGCGATGGCTGGATGCCTCGTCGTGTTCCGGATGTTCCGCGCCCGGAAGACGCTCTACGGAGCAGTCGCAGTATCGATCGCAGGGACGGCGCTCTTCCTCATGGCGTTCGTGACGGCGAACCTCGACTTCGTCACCGACGCCCTCGACAAGGACGTGACCCTCTCGGGTCGGACGATCCTCTGGGATCTGAGCATCCAAGCTGCGCTCGAGCGACCGCTCACCGGCTATGGCTGGTTCGGCTTCTGGACCGGTTCGTTCGGGCCGTCGCACGACGTGCTCGACTTCAACCCCGGTTGGACTCCGCCGCACTCGCACAACGGGTTCCTGGAGCTCTTCCTCGCGTTCGGCGTGACCGGCCTGCTGCTCGGGCTCGCCCTCTACCTGAGGCTCTTTGTTCGCGGTGCCCGTGTCGTGGGGACCTTCCGGACCCCGCTGGGGCTTTTCCCCCTCACGTTCACCACGTTCGCCTTCTTCTTCTCGCTGACCGAGTTCGGCGCGATCTCGCGCAGCATCTTTTTCTCACTTCTCGTCATCGTCGCCTCGCTGGCGGGCCTCTACGGCCGGGACGTCGTCGACGAGTCTGAACCACCATCATCGGAGACCACCCGTGTTGTATGACGTCGCTCCCACCGACGCCCGCCGAGCCTCGCTCGAGGACTACATCGACGCCATCCGGCGACGGAAACTGTTGGTGCTTCTCTGCCTCGCGCTCGCACTACTTCTGGCCTACGTGTACCTCGCGCTGCGCACACCTGACTACACGGCGACCGCCCGGGTCGTCGTGAGCCCGACGCCGGTCGGCAGTGTGAATCAATCTCTCGACCGGCCCAACCTCGACCGGGAGGTCGAGGTGATCGTGTCCGATCCGATCGCGCAGGACGCCGTTGCGATCCTCGGCGACGCCTCGTTGGACCCTCTCGGATTGCGTCGTGAGGTCGAAGCCGAGTTCGAGCCCGACTCGGACGTGATCCGAGTGTCGTACACCTCGACGGATCCTGAGCGGGCGGCCGACATCGCCAGCGCGTTCGCCACGGCTTACGTGAACGACCGCGTGGCGAACCAGTCGCAGTTCTACTCCGAACAGGCCGGCGTGCTCTCCGATCAGCTGGCGACGATCACGCTTCGGATCACCGATCTCGATGCCGAGCTCGCGGACCTCGAAGCGCGGCGCCAGGCGGTCGCCCTGTTGCCCGCCGACGACGTGACCCGGCAGCCGGAGCTCCAGCGGATCGACCAGGCGAGGAGCGTGGTCGTCGCAGAACGAAACAGCCAGCTCGGCGAGGAGCGCACGGCGCAGCGCGAGTTGAACAACATCGAAGCCGAGCTCGCCTCCCAGCTCCCGGCGGCGAAGATCCTACGAGAGGCGGGTGTGCCTCAGGTCGACAACGGCCTGCCGCAGAATTGGGTCTACCTCGCCGCGGTGATCGTCGGTCTCGGCGGCGGTCTCGTGGCGGCGTTCCTCTCCGTTCGGCTCGACCGAACCGCTGGAGCCGCCCGCGACGTCGAGCTCGCGCTGGAGACGTCGGTGCTCGGCCGGATCCCAGATCTCGGTCTTCGGTCCCGCTTCGAAGGTCGGAACCTCGTCATGCTCAGCCGATCGCGTTCGAGCCGGCACCAGATGTCGAGAGAGGCCTACCGCCGTCTGCGCTCCACCATCCAGTTCATCCTGGCGAACGAAGAAGCAACAGCCATCACGTTCACGAGCTCCATGGCCGGCGAAGGCAAGTCGGTCACGGCCGGCAATCTCGCTGTTGCCCTGGCCGACACAGGTACCCAGGTTGCCCTGATCAATGCCGACATGCGGAGACCGACGACGGAGATCCTGTTCGGGATCGACAACACGCAGGGACTCTCCGAGTTCCTGGGCGCGGCGACGGATGATCTGCACTACGTCTTGGTTGATGGCTACGACGACCGGCTGCTCATCGTGCCCAGTGGTCCGATTCCGGCGAACCCCGGCGAGCTGATCTCGTCGGATCGGTTCTCGTCGATGATCAAGGACATCAAGGACGCCGGCTACACGGTGATCGTCGACACGCCGCCGGTCAACGCCACGGCGGATGCGCTCGCGACGAGCCGGGCCGTCGATGGTGCGATCATCGTCGTCGACGGGCGCGTCACGTCGATCCCCGAGCTTCTGTCGGTCAAGCGCGACCTCGACAACTCGGGCCTCGAGGTGCTCGGCGCCGTACTCAACCGCGATCGTTCGGAGACGGGTCGTCGCTGGCGTCGGCGCCGGAATCGCTACGCCTACGCCGAGGCCGCGTCGGGCGCGGCTCGGGCAGCGGCCGAGGCGAAGCCTGCAAGGATCTCGTCGGGTGCGCGGCCTGATCGGCCAAGCTGAGCGGTCACATCGACTCAGGGAGGGCGGGCCGTGACCTGGCAACAATGGGTAGGTATGCACCGATGATCACGGTGCCAAGGCGGGCAGAGATGACAACACAGGGGCTGGTGAGCGGTCGGAGTTCCATGACCGGACTCATCCGAAAGAACATCCATCTGATCAGGTACGCGATCATCGGGGCCGGGGCCGTGGCAGTCGACCTCTGGGTCTTCCTCCTGGCCTTCAACGTTGCTGACTGGTCCGTCCTCGCATCGCAGTCGGTCAGCGTCGCGCTGGCGGTCCTGTTCAGTTTCACGCTCAACGCCTTCTGGAACTTCGGCACGACCGACCGACTCATCCTGCGGTTCCTGTCGTTCTGCGCAGTCAGCTTCGTCGGCTACCTCATCGGATTGGCGGTCATCGCGGCCGTCGAGTCGATCATCGGTAACGTCAACCTCGGTAAGGTCGCGTCGCTTCCGGTCGTGTTCGTCGCGCAGTATGCGATCAACAACCGCACGTCGTTCCGTCGCGAGAGAGGTCATCGTGAGTGAATTCCATCGGGTGGCGATCGTCGGTGCCGGCTTCACGGGCCTGACCGCTGCGTATCGGCTGGCCAAGGCCGGCGTCGAGGTGACGGTCTACGAAGCAGGCGACACCGTCGGTGGTCTCGCCGGCGGATTCGAGGTCCAGGGGTTGCCCCTGGAACGCGCCTACCACTTCCTCTACAAGACCGACGCCGACATGCTGGCGTTGGCGGATGAGCTCGGGATCCGAGACCGCTTGACCTTCCATCCGTCGTCGGTGTCGACCTACTACGACGGTGTTCTCTACCCGATGATGACGCCGCTCGAACTCCTCCGATTCAAGCCGCTGTCGTTCGTGAACAGGCTCCGGGCGGGTGTGAGCGCACTCGCGATCGGGCGGATGTCGAATTGGCAGAAACTCAGTGAGGTGACGGCGCTGGAGTACCTCCGTCGCGTCGCCGGCCGTCAGGTGACCGACGTGATCTGGGAGCCACTGCTGCGCGGCAAGTTCGATCACTATTACGACGACGTGACGATGGGGTGGCTCTGGGGTCGGGTCAAGCAGCGGGTCGAGACCCGTGAGCGTGGCGAGGCGGGCGAGCGGCTCGGATACTTCGAGGGTGGTTTCGCCGCGGTGATCGACCGCCTCGTCGACGGGATCGAGGGTGCGGGAGGCCGGATCCTTCTGGAACGCCCGATCGCGAAGATCTCGAACGATGGTGCCGACGTCGTCATCGACGACAGCTCGGGGTCGAGTGATCGGTTCGATCGGGCGCTGGTGACGACGTCGTCCTCGGTGCTCGCTCGGCTCATCGCTGACGAGCGCGGCAACGCACCCGACTACTTCCGCCAGATCGAGTCGATCGACTACCTCGATGCGGCCGTGCAGGTCTTCGTGTCCGATCAGGAGATCACCGACTACTACTGGCACAACATCAACACGCCGAACGCGCCGTTCGTCGTGTTCCTGAGTCTTACGGCGCTCGTTGGCGCCGAGCGCTTCGGCGGGAAGCACGTCTACTACATCGGCGACTACATCCCGTCGGATCACGAGTACATGACGATGCCGCCCGACGAGCTTCAGAAGCGATGGTTCGACGAACTGGGGACGATCTTCCCGGACTTCGACCAGGAAGCGGTGCTCGAGTCGCATCTGTTCCGGTTCCGCGATGCGCAGCACATCGTCGACGTCGGGTTCGAGGCGAAGATCCCCGATCACCAGACGCCGGTCGACGGAGTCTTGCTCGCGAACTTCTCGCAGATCTACCCGATGGACCGGGGTACGAACCTCGCGGTCCGGGACGGCAACGCCATGGCGGAACGGCTGCTGAGCGACCTCGGCCGGGACTGATGGACCCGGCGAGCGCCGCACCGCGCCTGTCGCTCGTCGTTCCGACGTACAACGAGGCCGAGAATCTCCCGCACCTGCTGAGCGCTGTCAGCGATGCACTCGAGGGAATCGATCACGAGATCGTCGTGGTCGACGACGATTCGCCGGACCAGACCTGGCGAGTCGGGCAGGCCTGGGGCGAGGAGCACCGGGCCACGATCAACGTCATTCGGCGGACTTCGGAGCGTGGTCTCTCGAGCGCAGTGCTCACCGGTATGCAGGTTGCGCGAGGCGAGACTCTCGCGGTCATCGACGCCGACCTCCAACACGATGAACGCATCTTGCCCCTGATGCTGGCCGAGGTGGAAGCGGGAGCGGACCTCTGCATCGGGAGTAGGCGGGCGGACGGCGGAGACTTCGGCAGCTGGCCGCTGACGCGCCGGATCGTGTCTTTGATCGCAACCCTCTTGGCTCGGCTCGTCGGCGGGGCTCGTTCGACCGATCCGATGAGCGGCTTCTTCTGCGTTTCCAGATCGTATTTCGAACGGACATACGGCGCGGTCAACCCGCTCGGTTTCAAGATCCTTCTCGAGTTCTTGGCGAGAGGAGACAACCCGACCGTTGCGGAGGTGGGGTACTCCTTCCGTGAGCGCACTCGGGGAGAGACGAAGCTGACGGGCGGAGTGATTGTCGATTACCTGCTCGCGCTGGTCGATCTTCGGCTCGGCCGGTTCGTCCCCGTCACGATGTTCCGCTACTTCCTTGTCGGAGCGAGTGGCGTGACGGTCAACCTCGCCGGTTACCTCCTCGCTCGGGTTGTCGACGTGCCGAGGGTCTGGTCGGTCGTGGTCGGCATCCAGCTGTCGATCCTGTGGAACTACGCGCTCAACAATCGCTTCACATTCACGCCGGTGACGTACCGGGGGCTCCGGTGGCTGCGCGGCCTCGCCGTGTTCCAGCTCGTCAGTCTCCACGGCGTGCTGATCCAGATCGCCGTCTTCCAGTTGCTCCGAGATGTCCGACCATTCACCGACCTGAGCACCGGCGGGAGCACGATCGCCAACGCGATCGCGATCCTCGTCGCAGCGGTCTCGAACTTCTTCCTGCACCGTGCGTACACCTGGGGGCACCTCGTCCGGAATCGGCCATGAGCCGGTCCGAGGCGGGCGGTGACTCACTGTTGGGTGGGGCGTCGTGGGCGACGCTCTCGGAGTTCATCCAGATCGGTGCCGGGCTCGTGACGACGATCGCGCTCGCACGCCTGATCGATGAGGTCGCGGTCGCCGTTGTCGCAGCCGGGCTCTCGATGCATCGGCTCGTGCAGCCGCTCCTGGCGCTCGGCTCGTCGCAGCTCGCCGTGCGCGCTGTCGCCAAAGGCGACGACGCCAGCCTCATCGTCTCCCGCGTTCTCACCACCGTCACGGCTGGGTCCATCGTCGGCAGCCTCGGTCTCGGTCTCGCAGGCAGCATCGTGGATCTCGGAGTTTCACCCGCCGTTCTCATGCTGCTCGGGGCGAGTGAAGGCCTCGCCGTTGCAACCGTGGGCTCTCTCGTCGCGCTCGCCGAAGCCTTGAAGCGCGCAGCGGTCGGTACCGCGTTGAAGCTCACGTCGGCGGCCGTTCGCCTTTGCGCTGTCGGCTTTGCGTGGCTGACCGGCGTGGAGTCGGTGCTGGGTTGGTCGGCCTGGATCGGCGGCGCCGGTGTCGTCACCGCCGCCCTCGCCGCCATGTACGCGCTCCGGAGGTTCGGTCTCGTCGTCCGGCCGTCCCGGTGGTCCCGAGAGGACGCTCGGGAGGGTTCGCTCCTCGCCGTGAACACCTCAGCGCAGTCTGGTCTGGCGGACATCGACAAGGCGCTCCTGAACGGCATCGGCAACGAGCAGGCGGCGGGGCACTACGCCGTCTCGTACCGGATCATCTCGCTCGCCTACGTACCCGCGACGGCACTGGCACGCTCGCAGCTCGCCGAGTTCTTCCGTCTCGGGGCGGACCGCACGGCGGTCCGTGCTCTGGCCCGGCGTCTCGGGTGGATCGGCGGAGCCGTGGGTCTCGCTGCCGGGCTCGGCATCCTCGTTGCGGCGCCACTGATCCCCGTCGTCTTCGGCGACGCGTTCGAGGAGTCGGTGCGGCTCGCCCGGTTGTTGGCCTGGCTGCCGATCGTGAAGTCCGTCCAGTACTTCTGGGCCAACCTCCTGACCGGGACCGGCCGACAGAAGCAGCGTGTCGCAGCCCTCGTCTCGGCCGGCGCAGTCAACGCCTGCCTCAATCTCGTTCTCATCCCGACCCAGGGTGTCGAGGGAGCGATCATCGCGACCGGGGTGTCGGAGCTCGGATATCTGGCCGCGCTCTACACGCTCGGACGGCGCGCGACCGGAGACAGAGAGTGGTGACGGTTAGGCTCGACCCCGGGATGGAGTCGACGACCCACGACATTCGCCGCGAACGCGTCGCCGTCGGTGTGGCGACGTATCGCCGACCCGATCAGCTCGATCGGTTGCTGGCCCAGTTCCCGGGCGCCTTCGACGCGTCGGATGGGCCGCTTCACTGTCTGCTGGTCGTCGACAACGACCCCGACCGAAGTGCCGCCGACGTGATCGATTTCCACCGTCGCCGGCTCGGAGCCGAAGGGCTACGTCTGCTTGAGTCGGTCGAGCCGCGACCGGGTATCGGCCACGCCAGGAATCGGGTGCTCGACCTCGCCGAAGCCGAGGAGATCAGGTGGCTGGCGTTCCTCGACGATGACGAGACGATCGTGTCCGGGTGGCCGGCAGGACTCCTACGAGTTGCTCGATCGACTGGAGCGACGGCGGTCGGCGGTCCGGTGCTCGTCGACGCTGTCGGGGCACCCGAGTGGATGTTGCGCCCGCACTTCCTCGGTCGAGCACCACGCCCCCACGGCGAGCCGACCGACCAACTCGCGACCAACAACGTCGTGCTGGACCTCGACGCACTTCGAGCACTCGACCTCCGGTTCGACCCCGAGTTCGGCGTTGACGGAGGCAGCGATGCCCTGCTCACCAAGCAGATCGTCGCCGCGGGCGGGCACCTCTCCTGGGCGACCGACGCGATCGTGAGTGAGACGTTCGAGTCCTGGCGTGTCGACGAGGCGTGGCTCCGTCGCCGATGGCGACGGAACGGGATCCTCGCGTGGCGGCTCGCCGAGCGACTGGGAGCAACGGCCTCGGAGCGGTCGAAGCTGCTGTCGACGGCCCTCGTGCGCGTGATCGCCGGGACCGCAATGTCGGTCCTCCGTTTCGTTCCGATCGAGCGAACGCAGATCATCGGTCGAGAAGCCGTTCGCCAGCGGCACTACGGCAGCGGAGTCGTCGCCGGGGCGGTGGGGATCAGGATGCAGAGCTACGGGCCGAGCGGATCCGAAACACGGGGAGCGGTCGATGCGTAGTGGGACGACCGGGCTGCTCGTCGGGCTGTTGATCGGCGTGGGAGGCGTGGCGTTGTGGTTGCGGTTCACCCAGCCCGAACCCGTCGTTGGTGAACCCGCGCCGACGACGAGCATGGCGACGTCGAGCGTCCCGGAGCTCGGAGTGGTGACGTCGTCGACATCGACCTCGACGACGCGCCCGACCACAACCGAGTTGATCGAACCGGGCGTCATCCACGTTTCGGTCGACGGGATCGATAGCAGGAACGGCCAGAGCGAGAGCCAGTCCGTGCGCACGGCCGAGGCCGCACTTGCGCTCGTCGAACCTGGCGGTGAGGTCCGCTTCCATCCGGGTGTCTACCCGCCTCTCCAGGTGATCGGCGTGAATGGCCTCGGGGGAGCGCCGATCACCTTCCGGTCAGCGGTGCCAGGGATGGCCGAGTTCAGCGACGGTGGTCGATACGACGAGCAGGCCGCAGTCCAGGTGACCGACTCGTCGCACGTCGTGATCGACGGGCTCACGGCCCGGTCGGCCCTCTGGGGGATCTCCGTTCGCGGGTCCGAGCAGATCGTCGTGCGGGACAATCATGTCTACGACATCGGCCAGGAGGGCATTCACATCCGCGACTTCAGTTCGTACGTGGAGGTGCTCGACAACGTCGTACACAACACCGGGAATCGGCCCGATGCCGTCAGTGTCTATCCGGCTGGTCAAGCGCCGGGTGAGGGCATCTATCTCGGGACCGGGCGACCGAGCAACGAGGACGAGACACATCACATCGTGGTTGCCGGCAACGAGGTCTTCGACACGAATCACGAAGCACTCGACATCAAAGCGCCGGTCCATCACGTGCTGGTCGAGAACAACTACTTCCACGACATCAACACGTATGTCTCGGGCGCCGTCGTGATCCATCTGGGATACCACGAGACCGTCGAGCCCGAGATCGTCTTCCGCAACAACGTCATCGACGGCGTGACACGCACGTCGGAGTTCCGTGACGGGAACTGCCTCGTGCTCTCGACGGCAGTGCACGTCTACAACAACGTCTTCGCTAACTGTCAGCACCGTGGCGTCTATCTGCGCGTGGGCTTCAAGACCGACACCAACCGCGACGTGCGGCTCGAGCACAACACGTTCTTCAACGCCGGCGAGGTCGCTCCCTACGAGGTCGAACAGGGTTCGAGGGTCGAGCTCGTCTCCCGTAACAACCTCGGTGTCGGGACCGATGGGAACCGTGTGTTGGAAGAAGGCGATCTTGTCGATCCCGCCAACGGCGATTTCCGATTGTCCGACAGCTCCGGAGCGGGCACGGGCGCTCAGGTGATCGACGATGTCCCTGTCGACTTCACGGGTGCTGCACGAATGGATGATCCGGGCTTCGGTGCGTTCGAATGAGGCCCGATGATTCGGAGCCTCCGCTGCGGGGCGCTCGACGGGTCATGGCCCTCATCGGGGTGGCGACCACGTTGTTCCTCACCGGGCAGGTGACCGGTGAGATCTATCCGTCGTTGGTTCTTCCCAGTTTCGGACGTCCGCTCGATCCGCCGTCCACCCAGATCGAGTTCGTCTTCGTCGACGACGGCATGCGTGTGCCGGTCGAGCGCGTCGATCTGTTCGCCGGTGCGGGGCGCCCGTTCTGGTCGTCGATGACCGCCTCGCTCCGTGAGGCCGGACCTGACCGAGAACTCGTCGAGTGGTTGGAGGCGCGGGCATCCGCCGAGGGTGTGCCTTGCGCCGAGGCCTTCGAGGTCGTCGAGGTCGATCGGGCGGATCGCAGTGTCGTCGAGACACAGAGCGTCTCGTTGTCGGGCTGTGTCGAAGGTATCGACTGATGGCGGTTCTCCGTTGGATCCACCGCTGGGCACACACCTCCTATGCATTGCCGGAGCGTTCCCTCGCCTGGTTCCGCATCGTCTTGGCTGCGTTCCTCCTCGTGCATCGTTCCGTCCCCGACCTGCGGTGGATCGCCGGCTACCCCTCCGCCTTCCACGACCCCGCCCCCGGCATGCCATCGCTGTGGGGTGGATTTCTGACGGAGCCGGTCTACCTGATCGTCGAGGTCGCTCTGCTCTCGGCCATCGTCGCCCTCGGATTCGGAGTGCGGACCCCGATCTCGTCCGTCGCCGTCGGCGGACTCGGGATACTCGCGAACGCCATGCTCTTCACCTTCGGCAAGATCGATCACACGATCCTCCTGTGGCTCACGCCTCTTCTGATGGCGAACAGCGGCTGGGGCAACGAGTGCTCCGTCGACAGGCGGACCGGACGAATCGGCTCCGTCGACCCGGTCGCTCCAGCACTCGTCGCGGTGTCACTCGCCTTCGGTTTCGCGACTGCAGCGGCACCCAAGCTCCTTGGCGGATGGTTGTCGCCGGGCACGAAGACGACGTTCACCTACCTGGTGGACGGTGTCGACGTCGCCGGGCGCGACCGCTTCCTCGCCGAGCCACTACGCTCGACGGGGTCCCATTGGGGTTGGGAAGTCGTCGACTGGGCGACGATCGTGTTCGAGGCGGGCTTTGCGATCTCGGTGTTGTGGCCTCGTTGGTTCCGAGTGGGGGCGTTGATCGCCATGGCCTTCCACGTCGTCAACCTCCTGGTGCTCAACATCTCATTCGAATCGCTCTATCCGATCTACCTCGTTCCACTCCTCGGAGCGGTCTCCGACCGACGGGTGGGGTGGTGGCTGGAATCCATCCGATCGGTGCCGGCCCTCGCCTGGCTGGCATTCGGGGCTCTCGGGCTCATCACCGGGCTGATCGGTCGCGGCTTGTGGCATGTCGGGCTGGTCGAACTCGCTGGCATCTCGCAGGACATGGCGGATCTCGTCTTCCTGTCGATCTGGACTCCGGTCATGTTCATCCTGTTCGGTCCGGCGGTCATCCGTCGCTCGTCCATACGATGAAGCAATTCGTCGACGCCGCTCCGCAGACGAGCGTGACCGAATGTGCGAAGGACGTCGGGGGTCCACCCGATCCGCGGCTCATTGCCCTGGTACTCGTGCTCGTCGGCCTCGTGATCATCTCGTTGCGCAGCATTGCGGTCGACGAGGCCTACAGCTGGGGTCTCGTCAGCCTGGAGTCCTGGGAACGAACGCGAGCGGGCATCAGGTACACGAACGGCAACATGCTGGTCTACTTCGCGATGCTGAAGGCCGTGGTCGGTGTCTCGGACGACCTCGTTGTGATGAGGCTGCCATCGCTGCTGTTCGCCATCGGAACGGTCCTCGTGCTCATCCAGGTGGCGGACGAGTGGTTCGACCGCCGGACGGCGTGGTTCGTCGGATTCCTCGGCTCGACTTCGGTGCCGCTCACCTATTACGCCGTCGAGGTCCGGTCGTACTCGCTCGTCGCTCTGGCGTCCGTGCTCCTGTGGCACCGGGCTGCTCGGGCCTTCGAGGCGGACCGTCGGGTGGATTGGCTCCTCGTCGGCGTGTTCGGTGGTCTGGCCGTCTCGGCGCACATCATCATGATCTTCGCTCTGCCGTGGGTCGTCCTCGCAGCGTGGCTGGAGCGCGGTCGGCGTTCGATCCCGGGCCTGACACTTCGATTCGTGCCGATGGGTCTCTTCGTCGCCCCGACGGCAGCGCTCGTGCTCACCGGTGGGGGTTCTCAGGTCGGATGGATCCCTCCTGTCGGGCCCGGCACGATCGGGAGAGCTCTGCGTCTTCTGGCAGGCGATCACGCCCAGCTGTCCCCGCTCCTCATCGGGCCCCTGGTCAACGTGCTCTACGCAGCGGTGTTTCTCTTCGCGTTCTGGTGGTTGCTCGAGCACGGAGGCTGGCGCTCGCCTGCGCGCATGCGAACGTGGCTCTGGTTCGTCGGGCTGCCACTGACCGTCACGGTCGTGTCGCTGGTCGAGCACCTGCTCTGGCATCGCTACCTCATCGGCGCATTGCCTGGCGGTCTCCTGGTGGCCGCGTCGACGTTGGCGCGGCTGGATCGACGAACCGGTCGCATTGTTGTTGCTCTCCTCGCCGGGCTCAGCCTGCTCCGCACAGGTGTCCTCGCTCCTCACAGCAACGACGAGTTCGATGATCTGGCGGCGTTCTTCGAGGAGCGGGCGGAGCCCGACGACGCGCTCGTGGCCGTGACGCCGTGGAATCGGGTCGGGCTGGACTATCTGTGGCACGACGAAGGGGCGCCGCTCCGCGGCGATCGAGCGTTCGCAGCCGATTTCAACCAGGGCGGGGACTTCCGGGGGTTCGAGTGGATGGGCCGCCCGGAGCGCTTCTGGTTGTTGAACCGTGCGTTCGCCGGGCAAGTCTGGATCGATCAGGATCGGCCCGCGTCCGACTTCGAGTTCGACGAGGTCGAGGACCTCATCCCACCCGGTTATGTGTTGGAGAGCGAGTTCGACGTCCATAGGTTCCGGATTCGGCTCTATGTCCTGGAGGGCGAATGACGGTTGGGCGTTTCGATGCGGTCTTCATCTCGTGGGTCCACCACTGCGCACGCAGCGACGCGATCGCACATGCGTTGGGGATCGAGTCCGTCAAGATCAGTCGACTCGATGGGCGGCCACCGGTCACCCTGCCGATCAGATACCTGTGGCAGGCGATGGACACCGTCCGGCTGCTCGCTCGTCGTCGGCCGTCGTTCGTCATCGTCATGGACCCACCGTTCCTCGGCGTGGCGATCGTCGCCGCCTACTCACTCCTGCGATCGGTCAGGTTCGTGGTCGACGCACATTCTCCGACCTTTCAGGACCCCGCGTGGACCTGGGCGCAGCCTTTCCTCCGGTTCTTCACGAAGCGGAGTCAGGCCATCGTGGTCACCGGACCAGAGCTCGCAGAGGTCGTTCGATCGTGGGGGCGGCGGCCTCTGCAGATCGCTGACGTGCCGATGGAGTACGACGTGGCTCGTACGTCACCCGGTGAAACGACGCGGTGTTTCGTGGTAAACACGTTCTCTCGTGACGAGCCTCTGGCAGACCTGCTGCTTGCCGCGTCGCAGCTCGATGGTGAGATGACGTTTGCCGTCAGTGGCGACACCCGGAAGAAGCGCGAAGACCTCGTGGCACCGCCGAACGTCCGTTTCACGGGATTCGTCGACCGCGAGGTCTACGTCGACGAACTTCGCAGCGCCGACATCGTCGTCGTGCTGACGACACACGATCTCACGATGCAGCGGGGCGGCTACGAAGCCATGTACGCCGGTCGTCCACTCGTCACGTCGGACTGGGCTCTGCTTCGCCGGACGTTCTCACGCGGAGCGATTTTCGTCGACAACACGCCGGACGGCATCGTGAACGGCTTGCGAGCCGCGAGATCGGCTCACGAGGAGCTGCAGAATGCGATGGCGTCGTTGCGGGCAGAGCGGGTCGAGGCGTTCGCCGAGGTACTCGAGCAGCTGATCTCGGTCGGAGCCCCACGGAAGGAGAGAGAACATGGCTGATGTCTCGGTGTTCGGGCTGGGCTACGTCGGCGCGGTGACAGCAGCGTGCCTGGCCGATCGTGGCTTCGACGTGATCGGCGTCGATGTGAATCCGGACAAGGTCGATCAGATCGCACGCGGTGTGGCGCCGATCATCGAGGAGGGAATCGGTGAGCTCACCGCTCGGCAGGTCGAGAGCGGCCGGCTCACTGCGACGACGGATGTCGCATCGGCGGTCGAACGGACTCGACTGTCGCTGGTCTGCGTCGGGACGCCGTCGGCGATGACCGGAGCTCTTGATCTCACGTACGTGGAGCGAGTGGCCGAGCAGATCGGCGAGCAAGTCGCTTCACTCGGCCGCCGACACACCGTCGTGGTTCGCTCGACGGTGCTGCCGGGGACCACCAACGACGTCGTCCGCTCTGCACTGGAGAGGGCCTCGGGGAAGCGCGTCGGAGCGGACATCGGTCTCGCGTTCAACCCCGAGTTCCTTCGGGAAGGCAGCTCGATCCGGGACTTTCGCGAGCCGCCCTTCACACTGATCGGCGCCGACGACGACCGGACCGCCTCCGAAGTTGCCGCTCTCTACGACTGGCTCGAGGCCGACCTCATCGTGTCGGACCCGGAGACCGCTGAGATGGTGAAATACGTGAACAACAGCTACCACGCCGTGAAGGTGGCGTTCGCGAACGAAGTGGGACGGCTCAGCAAGTCGCTCGGAGTCGACTCGCATGCGGTCATGGACATCTTCTGCCGGGACGAACGCCAGAACCTCGGCCCGTCGTATCTGCGGCCCGGATACGCATTCGGCGGCAGCTGCCTCCCGAAGGATCTCCGGGCTCTCACGCATCATGCCCGAGTTGCCGGCGTTCCGGTTCAACTGCTGGATGCCGCATTGACGTCCAACCGGTCACAGGTCGAAGAGGGCATCGCCTTGGTCGAAGGTACTGGCCGCAAGCGTGTCGGGCTCCTCGGTCTTTCCTTCAAGGCCGGCACCGACGATCTTCGTGAGTCGCCGCTCGTCGAGTTGGTCGAACGGCTCACGGGCCGGGGTCACGACGTGCGGATCTTCGATGAGCACGTCTCGCTGGCCCGGCTCGTCGGGGCGAACCGGTCGTTCATCGAGCGCGAGCTGCCACATCTGGACGAGTTGCTCGTGCCCTCGATGGATGCGCTCCTCGCCCATGCGGATGTTCTGGTGATCGGGAACGCCGAGCCGGCCTTCGCGGATGTCGGCCTCGCCTGGTCCGCTGATCGGCCCGTGGTCGACCTGGTGCGCTGTGTCGACCCCGCTGGCGCTGGCCCAAACCTGCACGGGCTGAGCTGGTAGCTAGGGGATGACCCAGCTGACCGCTGTCGCCATCTAGGTTTCGGCAATGCGCGTCGTGCTCTGGATCGCTGCAGGGCTCGTTCTCTGGTGCGGCGCTTGTGGTCTTACGCTGCTGTCTGCTGGCGAGGATGTCGACGCCGCTCGGTCGTTGCTCAGTCGCTGGCAAGCGGTCGACGATCCGGCCGCCATCGACCTCGATGAGCTGCATCGCGACCTCGACGAGGCGGCATCGTTGCTCGACTCGGCATCGGGCTCGTTGAACGGCGCGGCCCTACGTCCAGCGAGTTGGCTGCCGGTGGTCGGGCGGCAGCTGGCGAGCGCGCGGGCATTGGTCGAGGCTCCGAGGGTGATCGTCTCGGAAGCTCTCCCGGCCGTCGAGGCGGTCCAGGCAGCGAGCGATTCGACGCCCGGGGAGCGGGTCCGCCTGCTCGAAGTCGCGTCCGGTCACCTCGACGCGATCCACGACGTGGCGGCCGAGCGTGATCTCGGCCCGGATGAGGCGCTCCTGGCTCGCCTGGCGGTCGCTCGGACCGAGTTGGAGGCCGAACTCGTGGATCTCGAAGCTCGCCTCGAGCCGCTCCGGCTCGGGACGAGTGCGCTTGCCGCTCTACTCGACGGCGGCTCCTACTTGGTCCTCGGTGCGAACAACGCCGAGATGCAACTCGGTTCTGGGATGCACCTGTCTGTCGGGAAGATCGAGTTCGACGGTGGTCAGGCGACTCTGACGGACTTCGGTCCGGCCGAGGCTCGCTTTCCGGTCGTCGGAGCAGACATCGTCGACGATGACCTCGATGCGAGGTGGGGTTTCCTCGCTCCGACGAACGACTACCGCAAACTCGCTCTGTCGGCGCGATTCGACGAGGTCGTGGCACCACAGGCGCTGGAGATGTGGCGAGCCCAGACCGGCGAGCAACTCGACGGCGTGCTTGCGTTGGACATCGTCGCCCTCGCAGCCGTCGTCGACGCGGTGGGGGGAGTGGAGTTCGAAGGCGAGCAACTCGACGGTGCAGCGGCACAGCAGTATGCGCTGCTCGATCAGTATGTCGAGTTCGATGGGCTGGACCGGGATGACCGGCGTGACGTGCTCGGGGAGCTGGCTACCGCAGCGGTGGCTCAGGTGGCATCCGGCGGTTGGAACCCGATCGAGTTCCTCGGTGCACTACGCGATGCGGCATCCGGCCGCCATCTGATGATCTACTCCGTCGACCCAGCGATGCAGGCGGGCTGGCGTGCCCTCGCCGCCGACGGGGCGATCGAGGCGAGCGACCTCGGCGTCTTCGTTCTGAACCTCGGTGCCTCCAAGCTCGACCCCTTCATGGACGTGAGCGTCGACGTCTCAGTCGATCGGGAGGGGGAACAGCTCCGCCTCGACATCGAGGTTGCGAACAACGCCCCTTCTGCGCTCCCGAGCTACGTCGTCGGGCCGTGGAGCCAGATCGGTCTCGAGGAGGCCGGTACGTACCTCGGACGAGTCGCCGTCTACTCGCCGGCGGGCGCGTCTTCGCTCGACATCGAAGGTGACCCGGCGTTGGAGGTCTTCGGTCCCGACGGGCCGGTTGGTCTCGCCGTCACCAGGATCGAGGTCGCGCCCGGAGCCTCGGAGCGCCTGACGGTGGTCATCGACTTCCCCCGCCTTCCGGGCAAGGTCACGATCGTTCCTTCGGCGCGCCTGCCCTATACGGCATGGACGTGGGCGGGCGGAGACGAGTTCGACGACTCGGAGCGGCGGGAAGTCGCGCCCGGATGATCGAAGTCGCTCATTTGGGTACCACCGCTCTGTATCGGTGAGATACTGGCCCTAGGCTGATGCGGACAGGAGGCCTGATATGTCGAAGTTCTCGGAGAACGCACGGCGAGCCGTGGTGGGTGGAGTGTTCGTGAGCGCGGGAGTGCTTGCGCTGAGTGGGCCAGCTGCTGCCCAGTGCGAAGCGTCGACTGCGGATGCAGCGGAGTGCACGACCAGCGTCGGGGGTCAAGGGTCTCCCGGCACGGGCACCGGTACGGGTGTCGAGTCGGCAGGTTCCGAGGTGCTCGGAACGACGCAGGTCCGAGGTCAGACCCTGCCGTTGACGGGCTCGGAGTCGCTCTGGACGGCCGGCGGCGGCGCTGCGTTGGTTCTGCTCGGTGGCGCGTTGATCGTCCGCTCCAAGTCGGCTTCCGCCGAGGCCTGAGCGGGCCCGACTCCACGTTCGGAGTCCGATGTTGACGCGCGTCAGCGCACCTCCTGAGCGGAGCAGCCCGACGCTGGCTGTGCCGGCCAGCACATACGTGCGGGCCTTCAAGCGCGCGCTCGACCTGATCGTTGCGAGCGTGCTCCTCTTCGCTCTTTCACCGATTCTCGTCTTCACAGCGGTGGGGATTCGTGTGGCGCTCGGGAGAGGGCCGATCGTGCTGCGACAACGTCGAATCGGACGTGGCGGCGAGGTCTTCCACCTCTACAAGTTCCGCACGATGACGGCCGATCGTCGTGTAGCGCAGGTTCCCTTCGACGGTCCGGATCGCCGGCAGCATCACAAGTCCGATGACGATCCCCGGCATCGCCCGTTCGGGAGAATGCTACGACGGTGCTCGATCGACGAGCTGCCGCAACTCGTCAACGTCATCAACGGCTCGATGAGCCTCGTGGGTCCTCGGCCAGAGCTCGCCGACGTCGCCTCGGCCAATGGGCTCGCCGGTCATCCTCGCCACCTCGTACGTCCCGGCCTGACAGGGCCGTACCAGGTCTCGGATCTGCGAATCGCCGGTGACCTGCGAGACGGTTTGAGCCTTGACTTGGCCTATATTCGCAAGCTCTCGCTCCGTCGAGATCTCGTTCTGCTCCTCCGCACAGCGGTCGCACTCGTGAAGCGAACGGGACGCTGATCTGATTCGATCGGCACTTGCGCCTAGCCTTTCCCCATGACGATCCCGCTCGACGCTCCTGTCTACGTCGCTGGCCATCGTGGTCTGGTCGGCTCCGCTTTGATTCGCCGTCTGGAGGCGGTGGGGCATACGAACATCCTGACCGCGACACGCG
>JAHDDY010000207.1 GCA_020629115.1 Paracoccaceae bacterium
TCGAAGCGGCGTTCGGCGGCGGCGCCCGGGTGGTGAGCGTCGAGACCAACGGCACGCACGCGGTCGCCGTGGTCACGCGCGTCGACGACGGGTCGGGCGGCTACGAGGTCTGGATGTCGGAGTTGCCCCGCACCCTCGGGCTCTGAGGAGGCCTCAGCCTTCGCCGGCCGCGGCCTCCTCGACCCACGCGATGTGTTGGCGTTCGTGCAGCCCGTTGGCACCGAGCACGCCGGCGATCGTGCCGTCGCCCCACGGCGCCCCCTGCATCGGTGTGTCGAGCTGCTCGTCGGTGATCGACTGGATGAAGGCGAGCGTCGCCGCCCGGGCGTCGGCCAGGTCGGCGAGCACGGCGTCGAGCGACCGGCCGCGCTGCTCGGTGAGGTGGACCTCGTTCGCCGCGTGCACCGACTGCAGCCTCTCCTCGAAGGTCGCGCCGGGGATCTTCACCGGAGCCCGGTCGCCGGCGAGCGTGGCCTCGGCCATCGTGAGGAACGCCCGCTCGATCCGGAGCAGATGCGCGAGGTGGTCGAACGCCGACCACGCGCCGCCGTCGTCGGTCTCGCTCGGGGTGACGGGGCGCAGGAGCTCGTCGGGCGCCAGCCCCTCGGCCCAGGCCACGGTGCGGGCCCGCTGTCGGGCGAGGCGGTCGAGCAGGAGCATGCGGTCGGCCATATCGTCGAGCCTCGCACAGCGGCAGCCGACGGCAACAGCCCGTCCCGCTGACGTAGCGTCGGGCACGTGGTGGATGGACGAAGCGAGATGGATCCCGTCGTCGACGCCCTCGACGACCGTCGGGTCGAGACGGCCGAGGTCGTGCGGCGGTCACGGTCCGGTGTGGTGGTGGCCGGGCTGGCCGTCATCGCCGCGGCCGTGGCGTTCGGTCTCGCCACACTCCCCGACGACGTCGACTGGGTCGACGAGCCGCCCGAGGACGCGACGTTCGAGGCCGAACCCGCACCGGAACCGATCGAGCGTGCGGAGGTCGTCGTGGTCGACGAGCCGTGGGACTGGGAACCGCTGCCGCTGCCCGACGACGCAACCGGCGTCCACCTCGACGGGGATGTCGTACTCGCCTGGTCCTCCACGGGAACGAGTCGACTCTGGCGACTGGGCGACACCTGGTCGCCCGTCGACCTGCCCGTCGACACGATCCAGATCACCCGGCCGCGCGACGGGGTGCTCGCGACCTCGACCGAGACGGGCGAGCTGTTCGTGACCACCGATCTCGGTGGGAACTGGCAGGTGGTGGACCTCCCCGACCTGCCCGCTTCGACATCACTCGTTCGACACCACCGGGTCGTCCTCGGAGCGGTGCGCCAAGCCGACTCCCTGGTCATCTACTTCCAGCACTGGCAGCAGTTCGACGCCGACGGGTATCTCGAGCTGATCGGTGAATCCTTGCGCGGAGATGAGGTCGCCGCCGTGCTCGATCCTTCGGCCCGACGAGTCGAGCTGGTCACGTTCGGCGGCCAGACATCGAGGTCGTTCGACCTCGATGCCGCGCTCCTCACACCCGAGGCCGAGCTGGCGATCGAACTGGCGTGGCAACCACCCCCGTTCCGACTCATCCGGGTCGATCCGATGACCGGCGGAGTGATCGCCGATGTCGAACCCCCCGAGCTGGATGGACCCCCGGTCGAACTCGACGTCATCGACGACCGGCTCCTCGTCCGGATCTGGAACGGAGATACCCACATGCGGACGCAGCAGGGTTGGGAGCGGCGAGCCGATCAGCCCTCACACGGCACGATTGGCGGGGTGTCGATCGACGTCACGAACGGCCGGCTCCGGCTCTCCACGGACGAGCAGCGGATCGATTGGCCCGGCACGGGCCTGGGCTACGCACAGGGCTCGGCGAACCCTGCGGGGGCGGTGTTCGTCACCGAGGCCACCGACGTTCCGCCTCCGATCGCGGAGGTCGCGGTCGACGAAGGCAGCATCGAATTCGGGCTCAGGTGTTGTGTCACGCTGACGACGGAACTCGGCACGCTCACCCATCGGGTCTGGGAAGGCGAGTTCCCCGGCGAGATCGTCGAGACGGCGGATGGCTGGACCATCTCGACCGAGTCGACGCGAGCGCTGACCCTGACGAGGCAGCAGTGGTCGTCGGTCGCCGACGACCTCGAACGACAGCTCGCCGACATCCCAGGGATCCAGATGCTCGCCACCGCCGACGGCCGACTGTGGTCCCTCTCGCCGATCCACGACGCACTGGGAGCGGTCCCGAGCTTCGCCAGCGCCGAGGTCGGAGCGACCCGGGCGATCGTCTTCGGCCGGGCCTTGCCGAGCGATCCGGTACAGCTGATCAACGGTCACGGTGGCGAGACACTCGCCTGGATCGCGGAGATCCCTGGATGAACATGACGAACAGACACCTCGCATCGGTGCTGACGGCGGGAGCTCTTGCAACGACCGCCATGATCGTGCCCTGGACCCCCGGCACCATCGATCTGGTCTGGATCGCCGACATCCCCTCCTGAACAGCGGGATCTACGATGACCCGTATGGCTGC